>PFAI01000056.1:0-684 GCA_002763225.1 Candidatus Diapherotrites archaeon CG10_big_fil_rev_8_21_14_0_10_31_34 | reverse complement strand
CTTTAAAATCAGCTTAAACCCGAAATAAAACATCTGAAAGGAAATTAATTTAAAATCAATTAAACCCCTGTTGTCATTAATAACCTGAATTTTACTGCATTTAATGTTCTAAAAACAATAAGATTAATAATATAAAAACTCTTTTTTATTAAATGAAAAAATTAGTTTTAGTTTTATTTTCACTTATTTTCTTTTTGGGGGCAGCTTTTGCAGCTTGTGGTGCAAATTCAGTTATATATACTGTTGACAGTCCAGTAAATAATGAATCATTCTCTTTAGGAGTTCCTTTTACTCTTCAAATTTCTGCAGACACTTTTGCCGCAAAACCTTGTGATACTGATTTAGAATTTCAATATGATGAAGAAACTGGAGGAGCTTCTTTTATTAGAATTAAAGATAACAGCCCTTTTAATCCGCCAACAAATTTTGTTGAAGCACAGGATTTTCCGGGAAACATTACTTTTTATCCAACTTTTACTATTGCTGACCCTACTCCAGCAGTAAAATCAGTTTCACTTGTCTGTAATAAAGCAGGAACTTATATTTTGAAGGTTTATTCAAGCGAGGTAATCGGAATCTCGACAGAAGTAACAATTAATTGTCTTTCTAATTCTCCTCCAAACGGCCAGTTTTTGGTTCCTGCATTTGACACTGTAATCTACAAAAAAGATAATGGAGGAGGAG
>PFAI01000040.1:1907-5102 GCA_002763225.1 Candidatus Diapherotrites archaeon CG10_big_fil_rev_8_21_14_0_10_31_34 | reverse complement strand
AAATAATTGGAGAAACGTAAAAATTGTTTCCTAACTCCACAGGAAGAATAACATCAGCAAAAGCAATAAAACCCACAACTAGCAAAGGAAATAAGGTTGCAATTGCTAGATTTTCTGTTTTAAGATAGTTTCTGGAAAAATAAACTGCAAAAAAGAAAAGTGTCATCATTGCTGCTCCTGAGCCAACACCCCCATCTAAAACAGAAATAATCAATGCAAGAAAGCCTGAAAGAAATACAAAAAAATCAAAAAAAGAAGTTTCTTTTATTCTTGAGTTAATGAATAAAATTCCTGAAATCAAAATAATTAATTCAATTGACAAAAAAAGAAAAGACCATTGATCTGCATTCTGAATAAACGAATACCAAGGATAACCGTCATCAAATCTTCCATTTGAATTAAAGCCAAAAAAAGACTGCAAAAAATATAATGAAACCTTTGGAAAATGATTATGGCTTAATTTTGAAGCCTGCCAGTTAATTACCCCATTATTTTCAGAAATAGTTGCAAAAGGGCCCAAAGAATGGAATTCAGATGAAACTAGAAAAAACTGAACCAATCCTAAAGAATAACCTAAAAAAGCAAAAATCAAAAACAATTTCAGAAACTTTTCTGAATAAGGCTTAATTTTTTCAGTTAAATTTAATTTAAGAAAAGCAAAAGAAATTAATGGAAGCAAAAAAAACCATAAAAGCATTACATAGGTTTTTCCGGTTGAGTTTCCTTCAAAAACTGCCTGGCTTATTCCATGCACTAACAACAAAAAAAAGTCGCTTAAAAGTGAAAGCAAGGCAATAACTGCAATAAAAGCAGAAAAATACAACAAGTGTTTTTGATTCATTTAAAAACCATATAAATTGAATCAGCATAAAATTAAATATCTTATTCAAACCTAATAAATGGAGGGAAAATAGAAATCCATAAACCTTTTTTGAGGAATGATAAAAAAATGAATTTCAAAAAATTTTTTGCAAAAAACAAGTTGCTTGTTTTGGCTTTTGTTTTTGCTTTGGCATTACAGGTTTTTTTTCTTTTAACTTTACCTTATCCAGTTGTTCCAGACATTTTTGAAAGAGTACGCGTGACAGAATATTTACTGGAAAATGGTTCTTTCCCAAGCTTTGATCCGTTAATTGCTCCAAACGGAATTTATTACTTATACCCCCCTCTTGTAGACTTATTTTTAGCTTTAGGATCAATAGTGTTTTTTTCAAGCCCTATTATTGTTTGGAAAATTTTGTCTTTTGTGTTTTTTGCGGTTTTTTTGTTTTTTTGCATAAAGTTTTCAGAAAAATATTTGGTGAAAAACCAGCAGGCTTTAATGGTTTTTTTTCTTGCGTTTGCACCAGTTATCCTAAGAAGATTTGTTTCATATGTTGCTGAAACTGTTGGTTTAGGGTTTTTTGCTATTTTATTTTTTTTGATATCTAAGAAAAAATTTTGGTTTGCAGGACTTGTGCTTGGAGTTATTGGTTTAATCCATTTCAGAACTTTTTTCACGACTATTAGCATACTGGGATTTTTTGCATTGTTTTCCATTGCAAGAAAAAATAAAGAAGATTTTTTTGGTTCATTAAAAACAATTTTTTTCGGCATTGTTTTATGTTCCCCTTTTTATTTGGTTAATTTTTCAAAAATTATTGCGATTTCTCCTTTCACTAATCCTTTTGTTGGAGATAATATTTTTACAGCATTAGGGTTTTTGGGTGTGCCTCTTTTGTTGTTTGCTTTGCTTTCGATTCCGTTTCTTAAAAAATCAAAATTTGATTCATTACTTGTTTCTTTGATTGTTGTTCCATTACTTTTTTTATCAGGAGTTCTTTTTTCAGATAAACCTTTTGTTTTTGCATATAGGGAAGGCGTTTTTCTTGTTTTGCCGCTTGCAATTCTTGCAGCTTTTTCTTTTTCAAAAATTTGGCTGCTTCTTAAAAAGCACTATCTTCAAACAATTGCTATAATAATTTTATTTGTCTTGTTTTCTTTCTTTTTTGTGACCCCAAAATCTGGGTTTTCATCAGATGATGAAAAAGTCATAAATTATTTGAATGCAAATGTTCCAAAAGGAGAACTTGTTTTATCTGATTATATTTTTGACTACTGGCTTGAATACAGTGGTTTTTCAATTGTTGCAGGACCTTTTATTGAAAGGCGTCCTGATGCAGAGCAAAGGCTTTTCTTGTTAAACGATTTTTTTGAAGGAAAAAATTCCATGGTTTTACAAGAGTTTTCTCCAAAGTGCATTGTTTTCAGAAATAGAGAGCCAAAAAAAGATTTTACAGCAGACTTTGAAGAAGTTTTTGTTTCAGGCAAAAACTCAGTGTACTGCAGGGAATAACTATTATAAAATCTGACATAAAAACCACTATTGTTATTACTCCAACAATAGTTCAGGCAATAATCAGCAAATACTCTAATACACTCTGAACTTTTTCAGCAATTAGCAGGAAAATACAGTAAATTCTTTTTATTCATTTAAATACCTTTAATTATTAAGCCAGCATAAAATTAAATACATTATTCTGCTTTAATACAATGGGGTCTTTAATGGGAAACGAAAAAGTTAAGTTAAGGGAAGCAATAAAAAAAGCTGAAACAAATTTATATAAGATTTCAAAACAATTAGAAGAAACAGAAAAAACTAATTTAAGTTTAAAAGAAATTTATGAAAGCATTCTGACAATGGAAAGAATAACAGAAGAAAACCCTGAATTAAGTTCAAGTACGGCTGAAGCAATAAAAGAAAAAAAACTTGTTTCATTATACAAGCAAATGCAGGAACAATTTACAAAAGTAAAAGAACAAATTAATTCATTTGAAGATAATAGCACGAGAGCAAAACTGTTTTTAGAAAATTTTCGCACAGCAAGAAATTATGTATTCAAAGATTTCAGTTCAATGACTGAATTTGTAAAAGAAGCTTATCCATTATTTTCTATTTCAATGATTTCATTTAAACCAGAATTTGTCGGAACAGTTAACTTAGAAAAAATAGCAGAAGAATTAAACGAAGAACCAAAAGGAAACCAAATGCTCCAGATTCCAACAGAAAAACTTTCACAACTAATTAAAATAATAGAAAAAAACGGTTTATTCAAAAACGCCAGAATAGAAAACGAACTTCTAAAAATTGTCCTGAAAGGAAACAATGAAGTGTTAGTTGACTCAGATAATTCAAGGATAAGAAGGCTTGACAGG
>PFAI01000040.1:0-1880 GCA_002763225.1 Candidatus Diapherotrites archaeon CG10_big_fil_rev_8_21_14_0_10_31_34 | reverse complement strand
AGAAAAAAGGTTTAACAAAAAAACAAGGGATAAACCCCCCAAAACCTTTTTAGAAAAAAGGTTTAACAAAAAAACAAGGGATAAACCCCTCAAAACCTTTTTAGAAAAAAGGTTTAACAAAACGCACGGCATAAAGCCGTGCTGCAATGAAATTGAAACAGAATATTGAACCAAAAAACATTAATTAAATAAAAAAGTGATTTGATTATGAAACAAGAAAGAATAAACAAAGGCTTAGCTAAAATGTTTAAAGGCGGCTGCATAATGGATGTAACCAATGACAAGCAGGCAAAAATAGCAGAAAAAGCAGGAGCAGTAGCAGTAATGGCTTTAGAAAGAATTCCAGCTGACATCAGAGCAGACGGCGGAATAGCAAGAATGTCAGATCCGGCTTTAATTAAAAAAATAATGAAAACCGTTTCAATTCCAGTAATGGCTAAAGTAAGAATAGGCCATTTCGGCGAAGCACAAATACTTGAAGAATTAGGAGTAGATTTCATTGATGAATCAGAAGTATTAACTCCGGCAGACAATGAATTTCATATAGACAAAAAAAAGTTTAAAACTCCTTTTGTTTGCGGAGCAATAGATTTAGGACAAGCACTAAGAAGAATAAACGAAGGAGCATCAATGATTAGAACTAAAGGAGAAGCAGGAACAGGAAACATAGTTGAAGCAGTCAAACACATCAGAACAATTTCCAAAGAAATAAAAGAATTAAAAACAAAGGATTCAGACAGACAAAAAAACTGGGCAAGAAAAGAAAAAATCCCTTTTTCGTTATTAGAAGAAACTCTTTCAAAACAAAGAATTCCAGTAGTAAACTTTGCTGCAGGAGGAATTGCAACTCCGGCAGATGTAAGCTTAGTAATGCAGTTAGGAGTAGAAGGAGTTTTTGTAGGTTCAGGAATATTTAAATCAGGCAATCCATTAAAACTGGCTAAAGCAATAGTTCAGGCAACCACTTATTTTGATGACCCGGAAAAACTGGCAAAAGTTTCATTTAATTTAGGCAAAGCAATGAAAGGAAATGAATTAAGTGAATTAAAAGAAAGATATGCAAAAAGAGGCATATAAACAAGCATATAATTATATATCTTTTTGATATCTATTTGATAGGTGATTTAATGGGGGAAACTTTAGTCAGATTTGAAGGAGCACAAGAATTAATTATGGACAAGCTAGTGGAAACTGGAGTTTATAAAACCAGAAGCGAGGCTATTAGAGCTGGAATAATCGGATTAGGAAAAGAGTACGAAGTATTTAAGAGCATCCAAGATTTAGAGGATGAATTAGCAGTAAGAAAAATGCAGAAAATTAGCGATGAAATAAAACAAGGAAAAAGAAGAGTTTTCTCAAAAAAGGAAGTAATGAAAAAATATGGCTTTAAGTGATTTTTCTTGTTTGAACTAGATTTTGCAGAAGACTGGGACAAATTTTTCAAGAAATTAGATAAAAATGATAAGAACAGGATTTGGAAAAGAATTCAAAAACTTGAAGAACTAGATAAAGCCAGGCATTTAAAGCACGGGTTTCCTTTTTTTATTATCGAATCAGAACAAGACAGAATAGCCTTTAAAGAAAAAGGCAAAACAAGAGAAATAATGTTTGCCGGAAACCATAAGCAATATGAAAAATGGCATAAAAGCCAGTGATGGAAAATGAAAAAACTATTAATTGGAATTCTTGCATTACAAGGAGATTTTGCTGAACACAAAGAAATTCTTGATAAATTAAAAGTGAAAAGCATTTTAGTTAAAACAAAAAAAGACTTAGAAAAAGTTGATGGATTAATTATTCCCGGAGGGGAAAGCACTACAATAGGAAAATTGCTGGAAAAAACTGGTTTAGGAAAACAAATTATTTTAAAATTCAAAAAA
>PFAI01000016.1:15901-16043 GCA_002763225.1 Candidatus Diapherotrites archaeon CG10_big_fil_rev_8_21_14_0_10_31_34 | reverse complement strand
TGAAATAATTTGTTTCGTCTGTTGGAACAAGCATATTCCATAAAGAATATGTTTGTGAAGCAGGATTAATTTCTATTGAAGAAGTTGTTATGTTTTTAATGGAAGGTTCGGTGGTGTCATTATCTAAATAAATGTCTGCTGT
>PFAI01000016.1:0-15821 GCA_002763225.1 Candidatus Diapherotrites archaeon CG10_big_fil_rev_8_21_14_0_10_31_34 | reverse complement strand
AAAATCAGTAGCATATTCTGAGGGAAAATGTTTTTTAATGCTTTTATTTGATTAACTTTTCAGTGTTTTTGGTGTTTTCTTTTTTTGCAGTTTATGCATTATTAAAACAGCTATAATTCCCAAAAAAAACAGCCCTAAAAGCAGTAAAATTGTCTGTAAATTCCATTCAACTGTGTTTTCATAAATTCTTTTGAATGGAACAAGTAAACTTCCAAGCACTAATCCAAGCAAAAAATAAAGTGTTTTGCATCTGTCTTTTGTAAACAAAAAATTTATTACTCTTGAAATAAAAAACATTCCAATTAATGCGCCTGAAGCTGAAGCGATAAAATAATCAATTTTTCCTGGGATGTCAGTAAAAACATTAATCATAAAATCCCATAATCCCATTATTAATAAAATAAATGAACCTGATATTCCAGGCAAAAACATTGCGCTAACCGCAAAAAATCCTCCGATAAAAACATATAAATGAGAGGGAGCAGCATTAACAGGAATCAAAAATGCAAGTGATGCCCCGAAAACAAATCCAATTAAACCAAAAAAAATGTTTTGTTTTGAATGTTTTTTTATGTCATCAAAAATTATTTTTGATGAAGCAATAATTAATCCCGCAAAAAAAGCGATAGTGAAAGTATAATAATTAATCCATAAATATTTGATTCCTTTTGATCCGATTAAAATTGCTGTTGCAATTCCTAATCCTAAAGTCAGCAAAAAATATACATCTGCTTCTTTCAGGTCTTTTCTTATTTCTTTTTCTGTTTCAGGAGTTTTATTTGTTAAATATTTTATTCCATCAGAAAAAAGTTTTAAAGAAATATTTGAAATTGATTTAATTAATTTGTCATAAATTCCTGTGATAAATGCTATTGTTCCCCCGGAAATTCCAGGAATCAAATCGCATGTTCCCATTAATAATCCTTTTAAATAAAGCTTTATTTTTTCATTCATTTTTTTTCCTTCAAATTAATTTTCCTAATCCAAGCAATGCTAATACTACTCCTGTAAATCCTTCTCCTGCAATTAATCCTGCAGCAATTAATCTTCCTTTTTCAGTCCAATTTTTTTTATCTGCATAAAATCTAATTAACCCTCCAATAAATAAAGGAAAGCTTAATTCAATTGGAACATAAACTCCGATTCCAAAAGCAACAACAATTATTGCTGATTCAAAAAAAGAAACAATTAATGCAAGAATTCCTCCAATCAAAATTCCTAAAAGCAGATTTCCTGACAAAGTATCTGTTTTGATTATTTCACTTAAAGCTACTGCCTGTGGAGCAGGTAACTCAGTTGTTCCAAAACCATAAGTTTGTTGCAAGGCCATTAATATTACTCCAATTAGTAGTGCTCCAATTACTACCCCGATTAATTGTGCAATGAACTGGTGTTTTGGTTTAGTCCCAAGCAAAAAACCTGTTTTTAAGTCCTGTAAAGTGTCTCCTGCTACTCCTGCTGAAATGCAGACCACAGCAGCAATTATTACCAAAAAAACTGCGTTAAATCCAAACAAAATTTTTGCTGTAATTAATACAATCATTGCAAACAATTCCATTGGGTCAACATTTATTTCTCCTGTAACTCTTCCTCCAAGGTAAGCCATTACAAAAGCACCAAGAACTGCAATTACTGCTAAAACTAAATTCATTTCAGTAATAATAGTTAGGGTTGCAACCAAAACAATCAACACAAAGCCAATCATTTTTTGGTTTTCTTTGAAAGATTCTTTCCAGTCAGAAAAAATGTTTTTTAATGCAGGCAGTCCTTTTAAAACAAAATACATTATTGCTGCTCCGATTACTATTCCTATTCCTAAAGGCTTTGTTAAAGAAATCATTGCAGTGAATTTATCAGAAAAAAACCCGTTTGCAACCACTAAAGGCAGTATAATCAGATAAGAAATTATTGCTCCTAAAAACCAGATTCCAGTAAATTTTGGCCCGATTAAGTATCCCCCGGAAAAAGGAATTAATGAAATGCTTGAACCAAAAGAAAACAATTTAGAAAAAGAAATTTTTAATGACTCTAAATTAAAAAAAGAAGGAATTAATTTCAAATAATCTCTTAGAAAAGAAAATATTATTCCTATTCCAAACATTGCTGAAAGCAGTTTGATTTTTGTTCCTTTTTCGTCTCCTGCTTCAATGATTGCTGCAGCAGCTTTTCCGTCAGCAAACTCTAATTGTTCTTTTTCAATCATTTGTTTTCTTAATGGAACAGAAAAAATTACTCCGGTTATTCCTCCTACAAGAGAAATAATTGTGATGTCAATTATTGAAATCTCAAATCCAATCAGGTATAAGGCCGGAACAGTGAAAATTATTCCTGCTGCCAGTAATCCTCCGGCTGAAGCAATTGTTTGTGCAATGTTTATTTCGTTTTTGTTTGTGTTTCCCAGCAAAGTTAAAATCCCTAAAGCCATTATTGATGCTGTTGTTATCGGCCAGTATACCCCCCCAATCTTCAATCCTGCAAAAGCAGAATACATTGTAATTATTACAGCTAAAATGCTTCCAACTATTATTGCTCTGAAAGTTAATTCTTTTCCCATTGCATTAAATTTTTCTGGAAAAAGTTTTTATTGGAATGGTTTTTCATTTTTTTGTTGTTTTTTCTTTTCAACAATACCTTTTTTATTCTATTTCTTTCAGTTTAATGTAGGAGGTTTATTTTATGTGGGAATGGATTATAGGAATATTACTTGCAGTAATAATAATTTTCCTGATCGTGGTTTTCAACGGGTTAATTGTTAAAAGAAACAGAGTTAATAATGCTTGGAGTCAGATTGATGTTCAGTTAAGAAAAAGAGCTGACTTGGTTCCAAATCTTGTGGAAACAGTTAAAGGTTATGCAACACATGAAAAAAGTGTTTTTGAAAATGTAACTAAAGCAAGAAGCCAGGCAATGCAGGCAGGAACAGACATTAAAGCAAAAGCCCAGGCAGAAAACATGCTGTCAGGAGCATTAAAATCTTTGTTTGCTGTAGCAGAAGCCTACCCTAACTTGAAAGCAAACGAAAACTTCAAGTTATTGCAGGAACAATTAGATGGAATTGAATCAAAGATTGCTTATGCAAGACAGTTTTACAATGACTCTGTATTAGAATTCAATAACTCAAAACAGACTTTTCCAAACAACATGGTTGCAGGAATGTTTGGTTTTACAGACAAAGAATTTTTTGAAGTAGAAGAATCAGCCAGAACAGCACCAAAAGTCAGTTTCTGACTTTCTGCCCCTTTTCTTTTTTCCAAAAAAGAAAAGGTGTAAGTTGCCCCAAAAGAAAAAAGGAACTTTCTTCAATCAATTCTTCTTTTTTTTATTTTCTTTTTGCAGTAAGTATGGTGTATTTGGTTCCTCTTGATTCAATGTCTTGTAATTCCACTTGCCAGCCGTTTTTTTCCAAAACTCTTTTTAGTGGATTAAAGTTTACTGTTCTGGATTGAATTGTTTTTGCACTTGAAAGACTTGTTCTTAAATCACTGTTTTCTCTTATTTTTTTTCTGGTTCTTGCAGTGCTTTTTTCTTTTACTCCTGATAGTATTTCCAGTTTAGCTACAGCATTTCTTCTTTCTTTGTTGATTATTTCATTTAAAGAAGATTGTTTTCTGTCAAGCACTACTATTGAATTGCCTATTTTTGAAATATTTATTATTGTTTTTAATCTTTCAGAAGGCTTTATATGTGTTAATACTTCATTCATTAAAACTAATCCAAATTTTTGTTTTTGGTCAAAAGGAAGATTTCTTGCATCGCCTACAACAACTGTTTCCCCTGTTCTTGATTTAAGGTTTCTTGCTAGTTTAATGCTTGAATCCAAAAAATATTTTTCTCTGAAAGGCAGTTCAGTTAATATTGGTTTTCAAACTATTTTTTTTTAATGTTCCTGGTCCGATTTCTAATGCGCTGGTTTTTTCTGGATGAGAAACAACTGAATGTATTTTGTTAAACAGGAAGTCAGTTTCTCTGAACCCTGCTTCAGTTAAAAAAGTCCTAAATGGCTGACCTTTTTCATATAATTTTCTTGAAGTCCAGTATATTTTTTTTCTTGTTGTCTTTTTTTGTGCAGTTCTATGAGCCTTTAATCGTGTGTTTGGCATAAAAGGAAAACGTATTCAATCTTTAAATTCTTTTTCTTTCATTTAATTTAAGTGATTAAATGATTTATGACAGGATTGCAGCAAACAAAAGGAATTCAATTATTTTATTTGTTTTATTTTTTTTGTTTAATTTATTTTTAGGAATGGTTTTTGGAGAAATTTTTGGTTTAGGTTATTTTGGAATTTTTATTGCATTTTTTATTGCATTAATCCTGATTTTTGTTTCTTTTTATAAAAGTGATTCACTTGTTTTGTCAATTTCTCAGGCAAAAGAAGTTCAGGAAAAAGAATGGCCTCACTTATACAATTCAGTTGATGGATTATCTATTGCTGCAGGAATCCCAAAACCAAAGCTTTACATGATTGATGACCCTGCAATAAACGCTTTTGCCACTGGAAGAGATCCAAAGCATGCAGTGATAGTTGTAACTAAAGGGGCAGCCCAAAGATTAAATAGATTAGAATTAGAAGGAGTTATTGCTCATGAAATGTCTCATATCAAAAACTTTGATATCAGGTTTATGATGTTAGTTACTGTAATGGTCGGGACAGCAGCATTGTTAAGCAATATTATTTTGAGAAGCTTTTTATGGGGTGGAGCAGGTAATAGTAATAGAAAAGGAGGAGGAATTCAAATTGCTTTTATTGTTTTAGGTTTAATTTTAGCAATTTTAACTCCAATTATTGCCCAGTTAATTAAGCTTGCGATTTCACGTAAAAGAGAATTTTTGGCTGACGCTGACGGAGCATTGATTACAAGGTATCCAAAAGGCTTGGCTGATGCTTTAAGAAAAATTAATGCTGATGTTGAACCATTAAAAGTTGCAAGCGAGGCAACAGAAAACCTGTATATTTCAAATCCATTTAAGAAAAATCACAAGTCTTGGTTTAAGGGAATGTTTAACACTCATCCTCCGATAGAAGAAAGAATTGCTGCTTTGGACAAAATGTAAATCTGCCCCTTTTTTTTCCGAAAAAGAAAAGGTGTAAGTTAGCCTAAAAGAAAAAAGGACATATTAAATATTTCTTGTAACCTAATTATTTTATGGCAGAGAAAAAAAAGAAAGCTGAACGAGTTTCTGTCGGAGTTACTGCAAGCCCGGACTTTTTGCCTGAACTAGAGGGAATTGTTAAACAAATGGTTAAACCTGGAATGAAGGTTGCAGTTGAATACACTGAAGAATTAATGAAAATTCCTTCAGCTTTCCCTCAAGATGATTTTTGGAAAGGCGTAGTTAAACTAGTGAGAAATGCAGGAGGAATTCCTGTTTTTGTTGATTCAACTAAACTGAGAAAAAAGCTTTATGATTGGTATAGTAAAGGAAAAACCTTGGATTTAATCAGAGCAAAAATAATGATTTCTGAAAGAGAAAAAGTTTTTGTTAAAAAAGGTATTGCTAAGTGCCCGCTTGATTTTCTTGGCGCAGCTCATTCAATTAATTTAAAGAATAAAACTAATTCTAAAGTATTGCTTACTCCTTTTGCCAGTGCATTGCATTTCCTTAAGTTAATTCCTTTGACGCCTAATCAGTTAATTGACCCAAAATTTGTTGCTAAAAGGAATAATATTTTGAGTAAGTTAAATCCTCACAAAACCCTAACCCAAATAGTCAGTGAGTCAAAAAAGAAAAAACAAAAAACGAGTAGAAAAGTTACTCCAAAAAGAAGGCTTTAAACAAACGCATTATCTAAAGAGTGATAGCATTCACAGTCTTTTTTTTCATCTATTAATGGAACAACATGTTTGATTAACTGCTGTAATTTTGAATTGGATTCTTTCATTGTTTTTAAAACGCTTTCCACGTCAACTGGTTTTTCTTTCCATACATCATAATCGGTTATTGTTGAAATTGATGCATAACAGATTTCTGCTTCTCTTGCTAAAACAACTTCTGGAACTAAAGTCATTCCAATTATATCTGCATTCCAGCTTCTGAATAAATTGCTTTCTGCTTTGGTTGAAAAACGAGGACCTTCAATTACAACACAAATTCCTTTTTCGTGAAAATCAAATTTCAGTTCTTTGGCTGACTGGATTAAGTTTTTTCTTAAATTTGAACAAAATGGTTCTGCAACAGAAATATGGCATACTTTGTTTTTATCAAAAAAAGTTTGCTGTCTTTTTGTTGTGCGGTCAATGAACTGGTCTAAAAAAACAAATTCCCCTGGCTTGAATTCTTCTTTTAAGCTTCCTACTGCAGAAGCACTCAAAATTTTTGTTACTCCAACTTCTTTTAATGCCTGAATGTTTGCCCTGTAATTTACGTTTGAAGGATTAATTGTGTGTTTTGTTCCATGCCTTGAAAGCAATGCAACTTTTTTTCCTGCTATTTCTCCGATTTTTATTGTTGAACTGGGTTTTCCAAACTCAGTTGAAACTTTTTTTTCTTTTATTAATTTGAATAAATTTGGGTCTTCAAATCCTGTTCCGCCGATTAATCCAATCATTTTAATCACTCTGAATTATAATCAATTAAAGAAAAAACTTTATACGGCTTAAGTTTTTCTCTTCCCTGCAAAAAACTTAATTCAATTAAAAAACAAAATCCAATTATTTCCCCACCTAATTTTTCAACTAGTTCTTTCACTGCTTTTGCGGTCCCCGCAGTTGCTAATAAATCGTCACAAACTAAAACTTTGTCTCCTTTTTTGATTGCATCTAAATGCATTTCTAATTCATCTTCTCCATATTCTTTTTCATAAGAAGCTTTTTCTGTTTCAAATGGAAGCTTTCCAGGTTTTCTTACTGGAACAAAAGAAACCCCTAATTCAAATGCAATTATTGCTCCAAAAATAAATCCTCTTGCTTCTGTTCCTATAACAACATCAATTTTTTCGTTTTCAAATGGTTTAATCATTCCTTGAATTGCTTTTTTTGTTGCTTTTGGGTCCTGCAATAATGTAGTTATATCCCTGAACATTATTCCTTTTTTTGGGAAATCAGGAATATTTCTTATTTTTTCTTTTAAGTCTTCCATAAAATCGCCGGTGTTTATTCCTTGATTTTTTCTCTCCAGTAATTTAATAAGTCTTCCATTGTTTTTTCAAACGGGATTTCCGGTTTCCAGCCGGTTTGTTTTCTGAATTTAGTTGAGTCTCCTAATAAAATTTGCACATCTGAAGGTCTTAATCTTTTTGGGTCTTGTTTTACTTCAAAATCTTTTTTAGTTAATTTTTTTAGTATGTCTACTATTACTTGAATTTTGTATGCTTTTCCTGAAGCAATATTATATACTTCTCCTGGAACTCCTTTTTCTGCTGCAAGCCAGTAAGCTTTAACCATGTCTCTTACATCAGTGTAATCTCTTTTTGCTTCTAAGTTTCCCACCATTAAAATTGGTTTTTGTTTTCCTGCTTCAATTAATGCAACTTGTTTTGCAAAATTGCTTGTAACATATTGTTCTCCTCTTCTAGGGCCTTCATGGTTGAATGCTCGGGTTCTGACAATTTTTAGTCCATAACTTTGATAATACTGGTAGCCTAACAAATCCATTGCGACTTTGCTTACTCCGTAAGGGCTTAAAGGTCTTAAAGGATTTAATTCTGTCATTGGAACTTCATTTTCTTTAACTAAACCGTATTCTTCGCTTGAACCAGCTATCTGGATTGTAATGTCTTTGTTGTTGTTTTTGATTGCTTCAAATAAATTTAATGAGCCAATAATGTTTGTATTCATTGTTTCAATCGGGGATTTCCATGAACTTGGAACAAAAGCCTGTGCAGCTAAATGAAAAATGTATTCAGGCTTGATTTCTTTTATTGTTTTGTCTACTCCATATGAATCAGTTATATCGCATTCAATTAATTCTATTTGGTTTATTATTCCTTTAATGTTAGATAAATCCTCGTTTTTTCTGTAGCTTCCATGCACTTCGCCTAAATTGTTGTTTAAAACATATTCAGCTAAATGGCTTCCCACAAAACCATTAATGCCTGTTATCAGTATTTTTTTCATTTTATTCCCCCTGTAATAAATATAATCAAATTATTCCTTTCCATTCGGTTTTTGCTTTTTCATATCTTTCAAATGTGTCAGTTGGAAACCATTGGCCGTTATAGACATACCCATATAATTTTCCTTCTTCGCTTAACTGAGGAAAAACATCTTTTTCAATTAAAGAAAATCCTTTTGGAATCAAATCAATTACTTCTGGTTTCAGGATATATGTTCCTGCGTTAATCAGATTTGATTCCGGCTTGCTTGGTTTTTCAATAAATCTTTTGATTTGGTTTCCCTGCAATTCAATTACCCCAAAGTTTTTTGGGTCTTTAACTGATGAAAGGGCTATTGTTGCAAAAGCATTGTTTTTTTTGTGAAAAGAATGCATGTCTTTTAAATTAATATTAGTTAAATTGTCTCCGTTAAACATCAGGAATTCGTCTACAAGCAAATTTCTTGCCAGTCTTAATGGCCCTCCTGTTCCCAAAGGCTTTTTTTCTGTTACATATTCAATGTTCATATTCCATTTTTCTCCGTTTCCAAAATATTCTTTGATTTGTTCTCCTTTGTATCCTAATGCTATAATTGCGTTTCTTACATCATATTTTGCCAGCAGTTCAATTATGTATTCCAGAATTGGTTTTTCTTTGACTTGGATCATTGGTTTTGTTATGTTGTCAGTTAAAGGCCTTAATCTTGTTCCTTTTCCTCCGGCTAAAATAAATGCAGCGGATAAATCAGTGCTTTGAATTGCTTTTCTAACCAGGTTTTCTATTGCATGGCTTCTGTTTCTTATTTTTTGGCCGTCAATTCTGCTGTCAATTGTTTTTAAAACATTAGAAGCAATATTAATTGTTACTCTTTCTTTATCGCTTTTCTTGTTCATACTTTTTCATATTAATTATGATTACATTTATTTAAAAATCAAACTCTTCTAATTTTTTATTGCTTTAATTTATTTTTTTGCGGGGATAAAATGCTGGGAATTAGTTCAAGTTATTTTGCTTCAAATGGCTTTTCAGTTTATGATTCAATTGAACAAGCTTATTCTTTAGGCTTTAAAACAATTGAGTTAGGCGCTGCGCACAAATTTGAAGAAAACTTAATTGAAACCACAAAGAAAATCCGTGACAATTTTCCTGATGTTGCTTTCACTTTACACGGCTTATTTCCCCCAATGAGAGAAAAAATCTGGTTTAATCCTTCTTTGGGTTTAACTGAAACAAATAAACAGATAATTGATTCTTTTTTTGTTTTTGCCGGACTTGCAGGGGCAAAAATAATTAGTTTTCATCCAGGGTTCTTGTTTGAAGTTTCTTATAAAGATATTGGCGGAATCGGAGATGCAAAAATTGAAGAAAAACTTGACAGCAAACAAAGCTGGAAAAATTTGTTTGACGTATTAAATTATTTTGCTGAAAAAAACAAAAAACAAAAGTTTTCTTTGGCTATTGAAAACATTAGTTCAAATGAAAACAAGGCTTTGGTTTTTGGGGAAAAATTTCAAAAGGTTTTTGATTCTTTTCCTTCTTTTGGTTTGCTTTTTGATTTAGGTCATTCTTTAAGCGATAACACTTTCAGTGATTTAATGCAGTTCAAGGATAAAATAAAGGAAATTCATTTGCATAAACCAATTGGGGAAAAAATTCATTTGCCTGTTTCTGAAAAAGAGCTTGACCTGCTTAAGCAGATAAAACAAATCAAAGAAATTCCTGTAATCATCGAGCACTTCAAGGGCGTAACAGAAAAACAAATTTTAGAAGAAAAAGAATTGTTTGAAGAATTTTTTTGATTGTTTTTGGTGCAGCTTTTTTTGAAAAAAGTGTTTTTGATCAAACTTTTCTGAGAATTTGTGTTTGCGAAGCAAACCGTTTTTGATCAAACTTTTTTTGAAAAAGTTTGTTTTACAAAATCCTTTTTGCTTTTTCAAAGTCTTTTTTTGTGTTAACATTTAAGTAGATTCCCTGAAAAGGATAGCCATTCAGCAAACCTTTTTCTGCCAGCTTTGGAAACAAGTCTTTTTCAATGCTTTTCATATCCCTTGAAATATATTTGAATATTTCTGGCTCAAAAATATAATATCCTGCGCTAATCAAATAACTTCCTGCTTCGTTTTTAGGTTTTTCAATAAATTCAGTTATTTTTTTGCCTTGCAGCATTGCTACTCCATAATCTTTCGGGTTATTCACAGTAGTTAAAGCAATTGTTGCAAGAGCTTTATTTGACTGATGAAACTCAAGCATTTCATTTAAATTTAAACTGCTTAAAGTGTCTCCATGAACTACAGCAAAAGTGTCTTTAAAATTGTTTTTCATTTTATTGATTGGTTCAATTGTACCAGAAGCTTTATCTAATTCAAGAAAATCAACTGAAATCTTTTTTTCATTAAGCTTTTTTATTATTTGTTCTTTGTTTGAATCCATGCTGACTGTAATTTTTCCTGTGTGGAATTCCTCTAAATTGTTTATTACTTTTTCAATCAAATATTTTCCATTAATCTCTAAAATGAATTTGCTTTTCTTTGGAATTCCTTTGATTAAGTCTTTTCCTCCGGCTAAAATCAATGCGTTTTTTAATCTGTAATCTGAAAGGGTTTTTGATAAAAGAAATTCTATTGCCTGGCTTCTGCTTCTAATAGTTAAACCGTCAACTATTCTGTCAACCTGCTTAAGTACATCTTCTTTAATTGTAATTGTGACTCTTTCCCGCATATACTATCATATTATATATGCACCATTCTTATTTTAAAATAGTTTCTTTAAGTTTTCTTTATCTGTTATCTTTTTTGGAGTGATTTAATGAATATTTCGGTTATTGGAACAGGCTATGTCGGGTTGATTACAGGAGTTGGTTTAGCATTAAACGGCCATAAAGTTGTTTGTGTTGACAACAACAAAGAAAAAGTTGAAATGATTAACAATAAAATTCCTCCAATTTTTGAGAAAGGATTAAGGGAAGCACTGAATAAAACTGTTGGAATAAACCTTTTTGCCTCTACTGATTTAAAAAAAGCAGTATCTGATTCAGCTGTTTCTTTTATTTGTGTTGGAACTCCTTGTGATGAAAAAGGTAAATGTGATTTGAGTTTTGTTGAAACTGTTTCAAAAGAAATTGCTTTTGCTTTAAAAGAAAAAACGGATTTTCATGTTGTTGTAGTTAAAAGTACTGTTGTGCCTTCTACAACTGAAAAACTTGTTTTGCCTTTGCTTGAAAAGCATTCAGGAAAAAATCTTGGGGAGTTTGGCTTGTGCATGAACCCTGAAACTTTAAGGGAAGGATTTGCTTTAGAGGATTTTTTGAATCCTGATAGAATTATTTTAGGACTAGAAGAAGAAAAAACAAAGAAAATAATGGAAGAAGTTTATTCTTCTTTTTCTTCTCCTAAATTTTTTTGCGGTTTTTCTGAAGCTGAAATGATTAAATATGCTTCTAACTCTTTGCTTGCAACAAAAATTTCTTTTATTAATGAAGTTGGAAATATCTGTAAGAGAATGGGCATTGACACTTATATTGTTTCTAAAGGAGTCGGGTTGGATAAAAGAATTTCCCCGAATTTTTTAAATGCAGGAATTGGTTTTGGGGGCAGTTGTTTTCCTAAAGATGTTTCTGCTTTGATTGCTAAAGGAAATGAATTAGGCATTGAAACTTTTTTGCTTGATTCTGTTATGCAGGTAAATGAATTGCAGCCAAAAGTTTTTTTGGATTTAATTAAATCCAGGACTGAATTAAAAGGAAAAAAGGTTGCTGTTCTTGGATTGGCTTTTAAGGCAGGAACAGATGATGTAAGGGAAAGCCGTTCAATTCCTGTAATTAAACTGCTTTTAAAAGAGCGTGCAGAAGTTATTGCTCATGATCCTCAGGCAGAAGAAAACATGAAAAAAGAAATTCCTGAAATTTCTTATAATAATTCCCCTCAAAATACAGTTGATTTAAGTGATATTGTTTTGATTTTAACTGACTGGAATGAATTTTCTTCTCTGGATTTCAAAGAAAAGCCTGTTTTTGATGCAAGAAACATTTTTAAGGAAATTAAACCCTTAAATTATGAGGGATTATCTTGGTAAAAAATTTAATTCATGAAACTACTGTTGTAAAAAAAGCTGTTATTCCTGCTGCAGGTCTTGGAACAAGAT
Organism: Candidatus Diapherotrites archaeon CG10_big_fil_rev_8_21_14_0_10_31_34; assembly: GCA_002763225.1. GTDB lineage: Archaea > Iainarchaeota > Iainarchaeia > Iainarchaeales > 1-14-0-10-31-34 > 1-14-0-10-31-34. Next base: position 3,648 of record PFAI01000016.1, on the reverse strand, counting down.
TTTTGCCTGCAAGCAAGGCAATTCCAAAAGAAATGTTTCCTGTTGTAGACAAGCCTGCGATTCAGTATATTGTTGAAGAAGCAGTTAAATCCGGAATTGATGATATTATTATTGTTACCGGAAAAGACAAGACTGCAATTGAAAATCATTTTGACAGGGTTCCGGAATTATATTCTGTTCTTGAAGAAAAAGGAAAAAAAGATTGGCTTAAACAATTGCAGGAAATTGATAATCTTGCTGACATTTATTATATCAGACAAAAAGAGCCTTTGGGTTTAGGCCATGCTGTGTTGTGTGCAAAAAAGCATATTGGAAATGAGCCTTTTGCTGTTTTGTTAGGAGATGATTTGATTTTATCTGATAAGCCTGCTTTAAAGAATTTAATTAATGTTTATGAAAAACATAATTCTTCTGTTTTATGCGTTCAAAAAGTTTCAAAAAGTGAAATCCCTAAGTTTGGAATAATTAAATACAAAAAAGTTAATGGTCAGATTGTGGTTGAAGGAATGGTTGAAAAGCCTGCTGTAAATAAAGCGCCGTCTGATTTGGCTATTGTTGGAAGATATTTGTTGAAACCTGAAATTTTTGGGATTTTAGAGGAAATTCCTTTTGGAAAAGGAAACGAGCTTCAGTTAACTGATGGTTTAAGGATTTTAAATGAAATAGATAAATTAATGGCTTATGAAATTCAGGACGGGCAATGGCTTACTGTTGGAGACAAAATGAGTTATTTAAAGGCAAATATTGAGTATGCTTTAAAGAGACCTGAAATGAATAAAGAACTATCAAAATATCTGAAGAATTCTGTTGATTTGATTTAAGGTTTTTTTATGAAAGTTTTAGTTTCCGGAGGCGCAGGTTTTATTGGAAGCCATTTATGTGATTCATTAATTGCACAGGGAAAAAAAGTTTTTTGTGTTGATAACCTTGTTTCAGGAAACAAAAAAAACATTGAGCATTTAATGGAAAACAATAAATTCCATTTTCTGGAACAGGATATTAATTTTTTTTCTTTTGAAGAAAAAGTTGAAGAAGTTTTTCATTTAGCTTCTCTTGCTTCTCCTGTTGATTATTTTTCCAAGCCGGTTGAAACAATGTTAGTTGGTTCAGTTGGAACAAAAAACTTGCTTGATTTAGCTTTAAAAAACAAGGCAAAATTTTTGTTTACTTCTACTTCAGAAGTTTATGGAGACCCTTTAGAGCATCCCCAAAAAGAATCTTATTATGGAAACGTAAATCCTGTCGGAATCCGTTCTTGTTATGATGAATCAAAAAGATTTTCTGAAGCATTAATTAAGGCTTATGAAAAACAATTTAATTTCAAAGGAAAAATTGTCAGAATCTTTAATACTTATGGGCCAAGAATGAGAATTAATGACGGGAGAGTTGTGCCAAATTTTATTAATCAGGCTTTAAACAACAGGCCTTTAACTGTTTATGGTTCAGGAAAACAAACCAGAAGTTTTTGTTTTGTTTCTGATATGATTGAAGGAATCTTAAAAACAATGGAATCAGATTTTTTCGGGCCAATTAATTTAGGCAATCCGGAAGAATTTTCTATTCTGGATTTTGCAGAAAAAATAAAGGAATTAACCGGAAAAGACTTGAAAATAGAATTCAAGCCTTCTTTGCAGGATGACCCAAAACAAAGAAAACCTGATATTTCTCTGGCTAAAAAAAAATTGAATTGGAAACCAAAAATTTCTTTGAATGAAGGTTTAATTAAGACAATTGATTTTTTTCGTGAACAAAATAATCTTTAATAGTTTTGTTTGGTTATTTTATTGAGGTGATGTCGCGTGATTGAAGGAATCAAACTAAAAAAATTAAAGAGAATTGATGATGAAAGAGGCTATTTAATGGAAATTCTCAGAAAAGATGATGAAATTTTTGAGGAATTCGGCCAGGCGTATATTACTTGTGTTAATCCTGATTATGTTAAAGGCTGGCATATGCATGAAAATCAGACAGATCATTTTGTTTGTGTTAAAGGAAATGCTAAAGTTGTTTTATGCGATAAAAGAAAAAATTCAAAAACATTTAATGAAGTAAACGAATTTTTGTTGGGAGAAAAAGAAGAAAACAGAATTTTATTGAAAATTCCGAGAAAAGTAATGCATGGTTTTGAGTCAGCTGATGAAAACATGGCATTAATATTAAATTTTCCGACAAAAACATATGATTATGTTAATCCGGATGAAATAAGGCTGGCTTTTAATTCAAAAGAGATTGCTTTTGAATGGAAGGCAAAAAAAGGAGGATGAAATGAATTTGCTTGTAACCGGAGGAGCAGGATTTATCGGAAGCAATTTTATCAAGCATTATTTTTCTGTTTATTCTGACTCAAAAATAGTTAATTTGGATAAATTAACTTATGCAGGCAGATTAGAAAACCTGAAAGAAATTGAATCAAACAAGAATTACAGTTTTATTAAAGGAGATATTTGTGATAAAAAAGTTGTGGAAAAAGCAGCAAAAGACTCTGATATAATAATTAATTTTGCTGCTGAATCTCATGTTGACCGTTCAATTGTTTCCCCTGAAGACTTTATTAAAACTGATGTGTTTGGAACATTTGTTTTGCTGGAGGAAGCAAGAAAAAAAGATTTAGAGTTTATTCAGATTTCCACTGATGAAGTTTATGGGAGCATTGAATCAGGCTTGTTTTCAGAGGAAAGTGCATTAATGCCTTCTTCTCCTTATTCTGCTTCTAAAGCTGGAGCAGACAGGCTTGCTTTTTCTTATTTTAAAACTTATGATTTGAATGTAAAAATTACTCGTTCTTCAAATAATTTTGGGCCAAACCAGTTTCCAGAAAAATTAATTCCTTTGTTTATCACTAATCTTTTGGAACAAAAAAAAGTTCCTGTTTATGGTGATGGAAAAAACATCAGGGACTGGATTTATGTTAAAGATAATTGTGATGCAGTAATTAAAGTAATGGAAAAAGGAAAGAAAGGAGAAACCTATAATGTCGGCGGGGGAAATGAAAAATCAAATTTGTTTATAACTGATTTTATTTTGAATGAATTAGGAAAAGAAAAAGATTCAATTGAATTTGTTGAAGACAGGAAAGGGCATGACTGGCGTTATGCTTTAAACTGTGATAAAATAAAAAAACTGGGTTTTATTCCAGAACATTCTTTTGAACAGGCTTTAAAAGAAACTATTAAATGGTATAAAAATAATTCTTGGTGGTGGAAACCATTAAAGAAAAAATGATTTTTTTGATTGGAAAAGGTTTTCTTGGAGAAAAAATTGTTTCTGTTTTCAAAAAAAAAGGAATCAAAGTGATTACTGCAGGAATTGACGGCAGGGTTGATTATTCTTTGGATATGACTGACGGTCAGTCATTGATTTATTTGTTTAAAGATTTAAATCCTGATATTGTTTTGCTTCCTGCAGGAATAACTAATGTTGAATATTGTGAAGCAGAAAAAGAAAAAGCAATTGAAGTTAATGTTGAAGGCACAAGAAATGTTGTTGATTCATGCAGGGCGTTTAATTCCAAACTCGTTTTTTTTTCCACTGACTATGTTTTTGATGGATTAAAAGGCAGTTATTCAGAAAAAGATTCAGTTAATCCATTGAATTTTTATGGAAAAACAAAAGTGCAGGGAGAAAAAATAGTTGAAGGGTTAGAGAATT
>PFAI01000053.1 GCA_002763225.1 Candidatus Diapherotrites archaeon CG10_big_fil_rev_8_21_14_0_10_31_34 | reverse complement strand
ATTCAATTTTTTCTTTTGTTTTTTGAGCTAAAATTGACTGGATTGTTTTTTCAATAGTTTTTTCTGAATTAAATGCTGGAATAATAATTGAAATCATTTTTTCACTTTTGCGTCATCTGAAAAAACAGATTTTGCCAAATGTTTAGCCAAAGTTTTTCCGCCTTTAATTATTCTTATTCCTTCTTTCGGGTCTTTTATTGTTTGTTTAATCATTTTTGCCCAATACTTTGGGTTTTTTGCATAAAAATCCAGTCTTGCTTTGTTAGCCCATTTAATTGTTTCTTCTTTTGGCAAATCAGGTCTGCTGACTGTTGTAGTATGCAGTCCTTCTTTTGTAATCCATTTAGAAAAATCTTCAGTTGAAATAAATCCTTTTGCTTTAGTCCAATTAAATGCAGTTGTTCCTGGGTAAACCATCATTGGATAAAATTGTGCTGTATTTGGATTCAAGTATTTTGCAAAATCAATTGTTGCCTGCATTGTTTCTGGAGTGTCATTCGGCAAACCTAAAATAAAACAGCCGTTAACCAAAATTCCTGCTTTGTCAGCCCTTTTTTTAAAGTCTGTTTGCATGTCTTTTGTCTGCCCTTTAAGAATATTATTCAAAACATTTTGGTTTGGAGTTTCAAATCCAACACATACCAATCTACAGCCTGCCTGCTTCATTTTTTTCAGGGTTTCAAAATCAGTGTTAACTCTTGCATTAGTGCTCCAGGTTAATTTAATTCCATTATCTATCATTGCATTGCATAATTCCATTGTTCTATCCTTTTTCATTGGAAAAGTGTCATCTTCAAACATTAATTCATTAAGGAAAGGCATGTTTTTCTGGATGAATTTAAGCTCTTTAATCACATTTGATATGCTTCTAGCCCTATAAGAGTTCTTCATTGGAATATTGCAGAAACTACAGTTATGCATACAGCCTCTTGCAGTAAGCAGTTGTATTTCAGGCCATTTAATTGAAGCATAAAAATATTCTTTGATTAATTTTTCTCCAAAATGCCTTAAATAAATTTCTGAAACAAATGGAAGGTCATCTAAGTTTTCCACAAGCTTGCCTTTTCCATTATGTATAAACTTGTTGTTTTTTTTGAATCCAATTCCCTGTATTTCTTCAATGCTTTTTCCTTTGCTTAATGCTTGAGCTAAAAAAACAACTGTATTGTCAAATTCTCCTATGCAGACTGAATCAATTGCTTTGCTTTGGTTTAAAGTCCATTCAGGCAAATTAGTTACATGAGTGTTAACCATTGTGATGTGTGCATCAGGCAAAACTTTTTTTATTTCTTCTGCTACTTTTAAATCATTAAAAATGCTTGGAGTACTGGTATCCAATACAATGAAATCAAATTTTTCTTTTTTTGCATATTCAACTGTTTCTTTTGTTTTCCATTTTCTTGCAATTGCATCAATTAATTCTGGTTTAAAACCGGCTTTTTCTAATGCCCCTGTAGCATAAGCTAAATAATACGGAAAATATAATGTCCTGCTTTTTGTTACACAAGGAGAACGACTTTGCCTTGAATAATACTTCCTGAAAGGAGGATTTAACATTAAAATTTTATAGTCTGCCATTTTTTCACTTAAACCAATAATTTTTTAAATTTAAAACTTGCATAAAGCCTTACACTTTTTACTGCAATAACATAAAATATTCCGCCAAGCAAAATAATAATGTTATGCAATACACTTTTGTTTTCCAAAAAAACTATTCCTCTGGGAGAACTTAAATTCATTTTTCCTTTTTTATGCCATAACCCTGTTGCAGCTTTAAAATCGTTTAATGGATTAACAATAAACCCTAATTTGATATCCAAAAATTTTTTTGTTCTTTCAGGATTTTTTTTATACAATAAAACATCGTTTTTGTGGTTTTTGATTCTTTTCCAAGAATGTTTTAAAAAATCAATTAAGTTTTTTGGTTTTTCCATTTTGTGGTCATGAAAATATTTTGCATCAACTTGTTTTACTTCAAATCCTGCATCCATTATTCTGAAAACCAAATCAGTGTCTTCCCTGTAATAAAAATATTTTTCATCATATAATCCTGTTTTATCCAATGCTTTTCTGCTGAATCCTGTGGATGTTCCTCCATAAATTGAATAACCTGAAACCATTCCCACTTTATCTGAATCAAATCCTTTCATCATTTGTTTTAACCAGTTTTTTTCCGGAATGCAGTCATCATCCATTATTATTACAAAATCATTTTTTGCTATTTTAATGCCTTGATTTCTTGCACCACAAGGGCCTTTTTCTTTTTCATTGTTTACAACAGTTATTTTCTTTTCACTTTTGAATTCTTCCAGAACTTTTTTTGTATTGTCTTTGCTTCCGTCATTTATTATTATTATTTCAAAATTGTTTTCCGGATAATCTAACTCAAGCATTGCTTTGACTGTTTTACTTATTACTTCTTCTCTGTTAAATGTGAGTATTACAATACTTGCGTTTACCATTCTATTCCGCCTTTTTTCCAGAAACTTTTCTTGCTTAACCCTAATCTTTCATGTTCAAATAATTCAAATAATTCTTCTTTTTCTGTTATTTTTTTTGTTATTGAAACAATTTTTTTTGAAACATTTTTTCCATAAAGTTTTTTTGAATTCCTCATTTTTTTGTTTAAACTGCTGTTTTCCATTACTTCTTTGATTATTTTAACTACAATATCTTTTTTTATCGGAGGGGCAATAATATTGCTTCCTTCAAATACTGCTTCAGGTCTGTCTGAATTAAACCTTAAAATTATTCCAGGAATTCCTAAAGTGTTTGTTTCTTCCTGAATTGAACCAGAATCTGTTGCAACTGCCTCACATTTTTTCATTGCAGCAATTACATCAGTGTATTCAGGCCACACACTGGAATAAACAAAATTTTTGTATTTTTTTGCCAATTCTTCAGTTTTTTCTTTTAAATTATATTCCTGCAATGCTTTTTCTGTTGCCCCTAATGAAATAAGCAGAACATTTTTTTCTTCTTTAATTAATTCAACCATTGAATCATATAACACTTTAAACCTGTGTTCTGATGAAATGTTTTCTCTTCTGTGAATGCAGAACCTAATTAAATTTCCTTCTTCTAATATAGGATATTTTTCAAATATTTTGCTTTCTTTAATTCTTTTTTCTGCAAATTCTAATGCATCTACTACAGGATTTCCTACAGTAAAAATCCTGTTTTTTTCATATCCTTCGTTAATTAAATGCTCTGTGTTTAATTCTGTTGGTGCAAAATGTATTCCAGCGCTTGGTGCTGCGCCTCTTGTATCAAATTGTTCTGGATAAGGTTCATATGAACCTTTAGTCCATCCAACTGGATTCATTGCTTTTTCGTAGTATTCTTCTGCATTGAATTCATTCATTAAACATTCAAATATTTCTTTTGGCGGAGTCATTGTCCTTAACCCTGCTTCAACATGTGCAACCCCATTTTTTAATGCAAAACATGCAATGCCTCCTGCAAGAGCAGTAGTAGTGTCTCCATAAGTGTATGGAATAACTTTTTTTCCTATTTTTTCCAGTACAATTCCCAGTCTGTTAATTATCTGGCTTTGTTGTTCAAATAATTTGCCTTTAACATTTAAATTAATGTCTGGTGTTATTCCAAATTCTTGTTCCATTCCTTTGGATAAATTCCATGAATAATGCTGGCCTGAATGAACAACTAAAACAAACTCGTTTTCTTTTTTTAATTCCAGAATCAATGGAGCCTGTTTTATTATATCTGGTTTTGTTGCTATAAGAACTAAATGAATTGGTTTTTTTTCTTTTTTTATTTCTTCAAATAATCCTTTTCT
>PFAI01000031.1 GCA_002763225.1 Candidatus Diapherotrites archaeon CG10_big_fil_rev_8_21_14_0_10_31_34 | reverse complement strand
CACTGCTCTATAGGTGCAATTCCCGCTGGGGTTTGGGCGGCTACATTTTATTTTTTTGTGGTCGCCTTTAATTGGTTTTTTAGTTTTTTGTATTCATCGAGCAGCAGTTCAATTGTCGGTCTGATATTATGGTTGTTTTCGTATTGTTGCAATGATTCATAATATTTTCTTCTATTTTTGAAGTCGATGTTTACCGGCGGCAAGCCGTGTTTTATGAGCATGTTGTTCATTAGTATTCTTCCAACTCTGCCGTTTCCGTCTTGGAATGGGTGGATGTTTTCAAACTGGTTATGTACAACCGTTGCAAGTAAAATTGGCGGATATTTTTTTTTGTATTTGTTGTACCACTGGATTAGTTGCTTTAGCAATTCAACTACTTTTTCTGATGGCGCCCCTTGATTCACAACGTTTCCAAGACCGTCTCTTACAACAACTTCTATTCCTTGTCTTAGTTTGCCAGCGAATGGTTTACTGTTTTTAAAAACAGTTTCGTGAATTTGTTTGATTAATTCAATTGAGATGTGTTCTTTTGTTTTTCTTATGAATTTGATTGCCTCTGTAACACCATATGCTTCTGAAATGTCTTCTTTTGTTTTGTCTTCTGGCCACTTATCTTTTTCTAATATTTGGTTTACTTCTTTTTGGTTTAGTTCGCTTCCTTCAATTGCATTGGTGTTGTAGGTAAATAATTCTGAGAACCTTTGCCATTGTTCTTCTGATAAATGAAATATTTTGAAGTTCTTTTTTGCTTCAAGTTCCTTGATTTTTTTTATTTCGTTTTCTGTGAGAACTTCAAGAAGTGGGTCGTTTATTTTTTTAAACACTTTTACTCTCTGCAAAATTTGTTTTTCTGCAACTTCTCTCATTTGCACAAGTTTTTCTTGGTTTAGATTGCTTCCCATATACCTTCTGATTTTTCTGACTTTTTTCCCTTCCCTAAATGAATGAACCAGATAATATTTCTTCTTGCTTCCAACTTCTTTTATTTCAATGAACACATAAATATATTAGACGGCTACGTTTTTAAACATATTTGAAATTTTGGCTACATTGCCTGTAAAAAAAGGAAAGCATCCCGCTTCCCGGATTAGAAAGAAAAAGGTTTGTCGTTAGAAGTAAGCGGTTTGCTGTTTTTATAGCTCATATAGTTCCTTTATTTTTTGTTTTACTTCTTTTAGTTTTTCTTTTGAAATTTTCCCTATGCTTTGACTGATACTTCTTTTTTCTATGACTACTGGAAAGTCTGTTTGGATTACACTTTCTTGAGTTAGTTTGCCGTCAGTTAAATCTTTTTCTTTTAATTGAATGTCAAAAGGATAATCTTTTCCTTTGCTTGTAATTTTTAACACAATTATGTCTTCTGTTTTGTCGTTGTATTCTTTTTTGCTGATTACTAGTGCTGGTCTTATTTTAGCTGAAAATTGGTTTGAAAAAGGAATTGGTGCAACAATTATTTCTCCTTGTTCAAAACTCAAAGAGTTCATGTGCTTCACTCCAACCTCTTTTTATTGCATGGTTTTGAGCGTGTTTCATCCATACTCTTTTTTCTTCTTCTAATTCTTTTGCTTTTTCTTCTATTGCTTTTCTTGCTACTTCAGTCCATTTAATTTCAGAGTGTTTTTTCATAATGTCATGAAGTTCTTTTGGAACTGCCATAGTCATATTAACCATTCAATCACCTTAAATAAGTAAAATAAGTAAAGTTGTTAAATGTGTGTTTTGTTGTTTGTGGTTGGATGTTTGGAGTTCATGAATTTCGCCTTCCATAATATTTTACTACAAAATTTGCAATTATTAATAGAACAAAGCAGGCTACTGTCCATCTAATAAAATAATATGCTGTATAAGGAAATTCTTTAATGTAAAACATTGCAAATATTCCAACAACATAAAAAACTAAAATAGAAAAAAGAACTGTTAGCAGTTTTTCTAGTTTTTTTTCTTTAATCATTTTTTCTTGTTCAGAGCCCATAAATTCCTGAATTGAATAAAATTTGAAATGTTCATTAAACCATTTTGATTTAGACAGTTTTCTCAGTAAAGGCAATGCAATTATAATTAAAATTCCTGCTATTAAAGTAGGTTGTTGAATCTCAGAAAAGACAAGCAAATCATGGATTATTGAAATGATTTCTAGTGCAAGGATGGCTGCACCTAAAGCAGTGAAAATCAGAATTTCTATTCCTTTCTTTAATTGCATGATAACTAAAACGCTTTTTATTATTAAAAGCTTGCTGAATTAGTGGTTGTTTGGCTAGTTCAGGTTGTTTTGTTTAGCCGGTCGGCGTGCAGTGCGAGTTTATCTCGCACGTTTTGTTAAACCTTTTGGAAAAGGTTTAATCCCACCTCCCAGCTTACGACAGCCATTGCAACTCCCTTATTTTTTATATTCTATGTTGTACCCGTCTCATCGGTTTTTTGTTTCCTTTAGGATGTAACTTTCTTTTGAGTCTTGAGTGTGTTTTTTTAAATAAATCAGTGCATTGTGTGTGTGAAGAATTTGCAAAACATTGGCCTAAAGATTTTTTGACTTTGTGTGAGCCTTCTGTTATTCCAACATATGGTCCGATTGTTCTTACATAAGCAAATGAAGGACATTCTCCTTGGCCTTTTTGCATTCCTTCTCCGATGTGTTTTGGAAGCTTTTTTGTGTAAGCTTTCTCTGTTCTTCTTCCAAAATACCCGTCAGCTCTTGCGTCAATATCTGCCGGCAAAGCATTATCTCTTCCACCTAATTTTCTGGATTCTTGCCCAAACGCTCCTGTCCTTAAATGTGGCCATGCTTCTTTTATTGCTATTGCTGGAGCTCCGGGCACTCCTAAAAACAAAATGTTTTTTCTAAGGTTTCTTGCTCCTGCAATTCTTTCTGCTACCTGAATTCCTTCTAATGGATAACCTTCCATGTCTCTTCCATGTAACATGAAAACTGTTGGTTGCCTGCTTGTAAAAATCCATGAAAAAAGTTTTTTATATTCAAGTGATTCTTTTGCCCGTAGTTTTCTTAGTGTTCTTTTTTGTTCTGGTGTCATTCCCACAATAAATCCGTCTGCTGCTCCTGTTTCCATTCTCATTACTTTTGGATGCTGTCTTGCAAACCTGTTTAACTCGCTTCTGAATTTTGGGTTGTGTGTTAATATTACTTCTAAATTTACGTTTGGAAAAAATTCTCTTTGCATTCTGTAAAAAGTTCTTGCAAAATTTTCTCCAATTCTTTTTAATGCGTTTACTGCCTCTCTTTCTTGAGCCATATTCAAGAGTTCCATATTTGGAATTGTTGAAGAAATATATTCATGTGTAGGAATAATTAGTTTCAATTTTGTTCCTGTTGCTTTTGCTATTTCAAAATATCTTAATGTTTTTGTTATTACTTCTAATGGAACTCCTTGGTTTACTCCCGGAGTGTGTAAATTCCATCCTCTGTTGGAAAGTTTTGCTCCGTTGAGTTTTCTTTGCAAGGATGTTGGTAATGGTTTTCCTCCAGGAAAAACATCTTTTGGGGGAATGCCTCGTAAATCCAAATGAACTGTGAATTTTTTTCCGTTTTTGTCTACTAATCTTTTGCTTGCTGTAAGCATTCCATCATGCAAAAAACAAAACCCGCCAATGCTTGCATGTTGTCCTGGCTTAAGCCTTGAGACAACTTCTTGGGCATTTTCAGGATAAATAATTACAAATTCCGGGCCAGAAATATTTGGAATAACTTTTTTGCTTTCTCCTAATTGTAAGTTTCCAAAAACTCTGTTTAAGCCGGCATTATTCCATGCTTTCTGGCTTGTTGAATGAACGTGTCTATCTGAAGAAAAAATCCCGCCTCCCGGATTTGCACCGGGGACCTCTCGGTAGCTGCTTCCGTACAGCTGTAACGGAGTACTACCTTCACTTTCGTTCGGTAGAACTGTCACTCCTAACACCTTTTTCAGTGTTTGCATTAAACTACAGCCGAGCGCACTACTACTATGCAAAGGCGGGACCAATGAATTAGTAGAATAAAATTAGTGGTTTGAAGGATTTAAAGCTTTTTCGTATAAAACAGGAACAATAATTGATACCCATAAACCCAATAAAAGCATTAAACCAAACTGAATGTAATCAGATAACCTGTAAGGCATTAAAATTATTGGAAAAGTAAATAATGCCATTCCCATAAAACCAATAATTGTTTTAGTTAAAACATCTTTTTTTGAAAGTCTTTTTTGTTTAAAATCTATTTCCCTTAAATAAAAGAATCCTCCGTAAAAACCAAAAAACAATCCGACATAAACAAACTGAGGAACTAAAAATAGCAGAATTACTGCTGCCCCAATAAATATTCCTACAAGAACTTCATCCTGCAGTTTGCTTAACTTAAAACTGTATTCATCAAATCTTTTCAGTAATTTGTTGTTGCTCATTCCAATTAAGATTCCTAAAACAACTCCTACAATTACATCTGAAGGAAAATGTGCTCCTAAATAAAGCCTTGAATAAACAACAATTATTGTTGCTATTCCTAAACCAAAAACAATTAATTTGTTTTTGTGGTTTAAAAAAAATCCAAAGATTGCAGCCATTGTAGTTGAATGCCCTGAAGGAAAAGAAAAACCGCCAAATCTTTCGTGCACTAAAACCCTGTATCCTTCTTCAATTGAAGGTCTTGGCTTATGAAAAAATTCTTTTGCTGCACCCACAACTAAAACAGAAAACACAATCAAATTCATTAAATGAAAGCTTCTTTTTTCTTGTCCTCTCCAATAAAAAAATGCAACCAAAAAAAACCACAGCAAGGGGCTTCCAAGTTCAGTTAAACCTCTTACAAGATAATCCATGTAATAAACTGGAATTGGATGAAAGTTTTGCACTGCGTGCAATATTATTTGATCAGAAAATTCTATTGCCATTAAATTAACCTTTTACTTTTTTTGGTTTTTTCATTCCTGGAATTTTTATTTCAGAGTAATCCACTCTAACATTAACTGTTTTCAGTGCTTTTCTCATTGCAAAAACTTTCAGGAATTCTCCTACTTCTTTTTTTTCTCCTGTCTGCCATTTATCTTGTTCAACTAATTCGTTTACAATTGCACTGATTTTTCTGCTGTTCATTGCTTGAATGATTTCTCCTGCATTTTTTCCTGTTTCATTTAAAACTTCATTTAATACAATGTTTAATTTTTCTATTTCAACTATTTTTCCCAAACTATCTTCTACTTTTCTGTCTAATCCTGTTCCTAATGAAGCCAAAAACTCCATTATACTTTTTGGATCAGTTTGTTCTGTTATTTTCATTTTTTTTATTGAAACCCATCCTTTAGTGTTTGCAATAAACTGAATTGTTTCTTCCATTAAATCACCTACTCAAATTAAAGCTTTTATAATATAAAATAGTTTTTGTTTCTGGAAAACCTTTAGAGTTTAATATAGTCTCTGCCGAGTCTTAAATTATTTTATTTTCCTTGTGCAAAGTCTTTTCTTGTTTCTCTTTTCCATCTAGTTACATTTTTTTTTGTCTTCATGTGTTTATAATAGTTTTAACTTGTATTTATGTTTTTTGTTAAAAAATTAATGTTTTCAGCATCTTGATTCTTTTCTTCTTTTGTTTCTTTGTTTTATCATTTGAGTGTTTTCTTTTTTTTGTTTTTGCTTAATGTTTTCTTTTAAAAATTTTGTTGCAGTCCTTCTCTTTGATTGTGCGGCTACTGCTTTTTTTTCTTTTTCAGAACGGTCAAATAATCCAGTCATGTAATTCTATTAGTTTAATCATTTTTTATTCTTTGCCTTTTTATTCCATTTGCTGGTTCAAAGCCTCTAGGGTAAAGCGGTATGTTTGTCCTGTTTTTTTAAAAATTACATTAACAGCTTTCTCCAGTTAAAACCCAGTTATCATCACTACATTTGTATAACTGTCCTTCAACACAGTTTGTTTCTCCTTTTTTGCAGTTTTGAGGATTGTGTAGAGGAGGCAGTATGTAAGAAATAGCAACATTATAACAGCCCAAACCATTTTCTATGATGCTGTTTACTGTTCCAAGTTCTTGTGTTCCTTTAAGCTGTAATCCGTCAGATTCAAATATTGGCAGGTCGTTCCCTATTAGTATCATATAAGCTACGTTTGAATTGTTGTACAAATTTTCAGTAAATGAATCAAGTTCTTCAAAAGAACTTCCGCCAAATTTATGTAGGCTTCCTGAAATGCCAGTATCTAATTCAACAGATTCTATAAAATTGTTTATTGAATTAATTAATGCTTGATTGTCATATATTCCATTTTGTTTTATTATAACTGCTAGTTTGTTTTTTTCCTCTGGAGGTGAACAGACACAGGGAATGCCTTGTTTGTCTGCCCATTCACATGAAAGTTCTGTTGTTCCGTTTTTAGGTAAATGTGCTGTTATGTCTCCATGCACATATAATTCTCCTCTTGGAACTTCCAGCAAAGATTTTCCAGTAATTTCTCCTGAACTGAATTTTTTTTGTAAATTTTGCTGGTATTCATAGCCGCCAGAAGGATCCATATAAAGCCACACTCCTGAGCCAGTCATTGCCTGAGGCCAGCAGCAGAAAGATTTATTCGGTTCCCAAACTATCCAGCTTCCACATGCTTTTGCATCAACTAAAAGCGCAGCAGAACCGTTTTCAAAAGCAAATTTTATGAATTCATCGTTTGTAGTATAAATTTTGTTTCTTTCAGATTCTGTTTCATTCAAGCTCAATCCAAAACCTGCTGTTGTGGGATTTCCATGGACAAAATAGTTAAGTATTATGTGCTTTTTTTTGAGTTCTTCCAATACTCTATTGAAATCTGAATTGTATATTTTAGTTAATGGAAAAGAATATGCAGGGTCTGGAAAATGGCCTCCAACAGAGGAACCAATAGTTTCAGCATCAAGATTGTTGTCCCATTCAATGAATAAAT
>PFAI01000010.1 GCA_002763225.1 Candidatus Diapherotrites archaeon CG10_big_fil_rev_8_21_14_0_10_31_34 | reverse complement strand
TCCTGTGCGGAAGCACAGGAACAATGCTTTTATTTTGAGTAAGCCTTTGACTGTTATGATTTCCAAGTTGTAAGCCAGTGCTTTTATTATTACTTGTTTTTCTTGGTTTTTTGGTTTGCGTGAGCAAACCCAAGAACCTAAAGTTCTTTTTAAAGCTGAGTTGATGCTTTCAACTATGTTTCTTTTAGAATATTTTTTTTCATCAAACTCTTCAAGCATTTTTCTTCTGAGTTTTCCATGCACTAAAGGCTTAAACCCATATTTGTATCTTTGTTGTTTCCATTGTCTAACTGGAATCTGAGGTTCAGCTTTAAGTTCTTCTAAAACATATTTCAAGTTTTTTGTTGAATCATACGCTTTATCGGCCAAAACCAAAGAAACAGAACACAAGTTTTTCAGCAGAGGAATAAAGTCTTTAGTGTCGTGACATCTTTCAGTATGCGTTTGAATGTCTAAAATGATTTTATGGTTGTTTTCTACATTTAACGAGGTTTTAGTGAAGTTTTTGACTTTCACTGAATCAACTCTTTTAAGATAATGAGCAGAAGGATTAGTCAAAGAGATTCCAGTTGAATCTATTGAGCACTGCAAGTTTTTGAGTTTTAAAAGTTTATGACAAACTCTAACCAGTTTTCTGAATAAATCTTTTTGCATTCTTTGCAAAAACTTTTGCAAAGTACTAAAATGAGGAACACTTTTGACTGCTAACAGTCTGTTTAACTGCAAGTCTTTTGCTATGCGTTCAAATCTTCGATAAGAAACATTTAGTCTTTCCTTGTACACTAAACAGTACACATGCACAAAGTTGCTATAAACATGGTTTGAGTACTTTGAGTTCCTGAAAGGAACTCTACACTCGTTGAAAACTCGCTCAACAAGTTTTCCAAAATCATTATTAATTATTGGGCACAACATATTCATGAGAAACACAACTCCTGCTAGTTTTATTATACTAGTAGGAGTTTCTCACTTAAAAAATCAAAGGATTTCTACACCGCCACACAAACAACAAAACTTATTAATAACAAAAACTTTATTTTAGTATGAATAATAAATTATTGGCATTTTTGTTTGTTTTAGTTTTTCTTTTTGGTTGCACAAGCGAACCAGCCACAAAAAATGAGATTTTGTATAAAGGAATTGATTTTGCACCGGTTCCTGATAATTGTGCAGATAAACAAGACAATGCCTGTGAATTATTTGCCTGCATGGCTGATCAATGCTGGTGCAGGCAGGGGCCGGAAATGATTGTATTAGATGGATTTACTTCACTGCAAACAGAAGAAGAAATAAAAGATTATTTTGAAGAAAAAAGGGATGAAATAACAGGAACAAGCCAGCTGGAAGTAACTAAAGCAGTTAAACTGAATTCAGTTTTCTGGAACGTGTTTTTTGAAACAGAAAACGGAGAACAAGTTTTAACTGTTGCTGCAGACGGAACAGTAATTGAAACAGTTTGCGGGGTTTAATTATTGAATCTCAGTAGAAAAAAGAAAACTTTTTTTTGATTTTCCGGAAAAAAAGTTTTTCAGGAATTTGCTGGGCAAAATCATTCTTTTGTTTCTGTGATTGTCTTGTTAATTATTTCTTTTATTTCCTGAGGAGAAGGATTTAATTCTTCCGAAGTAAAGTTTCCCTTAGAAATATTGATTTTTTCAAATACCTGTAAATACAAATTAAATGCAATTTCTAAACTTAACTTATATCTTGGCTCCATTGAACTGCTTATTTCATTTATTGCATGGACTGCCTTGTTTTTGTAGTCTTCAGCAAAAGAATAATATTTTTTCATTAAATTCCTGAATTGCTTGCTTTTTTTCTTTCCGTTAGCCATTTGCTTTAAAGCTTTTTTAGTTAAGCCATTTTCTAAAATTAAGTCTTCAGCAAAATAATTTAAGTTGCTTGACTGGTCTTTTTGAAAGTCCCTGATAATATGGACCAAATAACAAAAAGTTGCAATAGACCTTGCGGCTTTCTTTATATTATAACTTGGGGGTATAAAATTTCCATTATGCTTTTTTACTCCAGCTAAATGCAATGCAATTGCTGCCGGCGCAACTGCTGCGCCTTCAGTGTAATCCAGAAAATCCTGAAAAGATTTAAATCCATTATTTTTTATGTCATAAACCATTGCTTTGGCGAAATCCTGCCAAGGCCAAAAAGGGATTCTGAATTCTTCTATTGTTTCAATTAATTGTTTTTGGATTTCATCCTGAGGCTTTCCCTGGTTAATTGATTCAACCCAAGCATTAATTACTCCAGAGAATTGCTCTTTTTCTGTTTCACTTATTTCGCTTAAAGCTTTCCTGTTGTCAACTAAATCATCCATCAACCTCATTGGCTTGTATAATTTTTTTGAAGCAAGATATCTTTCTTCATCCCAAAATTTTGCAGAAATATCTAAAATCGGCTTGTTCTGGATTTGATTTGAATCAAGTTTTTTTGCTATATCAGAATACTCTTCTTTCATTAAATAATAAAATAAGCTAAAAGCTTTTATTCTTGTTTTTCATTGTCTTTTGTATGGAAATAAATAAAATAAGTAAATTAATTCTTTCAATTCTGGTTTGCCAGTCAGCAGGAATAATTGGTTCAGTTTTTACTTTTTCTGCTATCCCTGAATGGTATTTGTTTCTAAACAAGCCATTTTTTTCTCCTCCAAACTAGCTGTTTGCTCCAGTCTGGATTTTGTTGTATACTTTAATGGGAATTTCATTATATCTGGCTTTAGAAAAAGGTTTAACGGAAAACAAAAACAAATTGGCTTTACAGTTTTTTTCGATCCAATTAGTTTTGAATGCTTTATAGTTAATTCTGTTTTTTGGCTTAAGAAGCCCTTTGCCTGGCTTAATTGAAATAATTGTTTTATGGGTTTTTATTGCTTTAACAATAAAAGAATTTTATTCAATAGACAAAAAAGCTTCTTATTTGTTAATCCCATATATTTTATGGGTCAGTTTTGTCGCAGCATTAAACTTTGCTGTATGGATTCTAAACTAAGCCTTTTTTGCAGTTATTCTGCTAAAGATTAAACTGCAGGCAATTCACGAACAGAATTTATTTCTTTTGCTTAATAATTATTTTTTTATGAGGGGTGGTTGAAATGAAAATAGAAAGCAACAGTTTTATTGCAAATGCTTTTATGCCGGCAAAGTTTTCCTGTGAAGGGCAGGAAGTTAACCCAGAATTAATGATATCTGATATTCCAAAAGAAGCAAAATTCCTTGCATTAATAATGGATGACCCTGATGCGCCAAACGAAACTTTTATTCACTGGATTGTATGGAACATCAAAACAGAAGGCAGTAAAAAAACTATTCCAGAGAATTCTGTTCCCGGAACACAAGGAAAAAATTCAGCAGGAAAAACAGGTTACATCGGCCCGTGCCCGCCAACAGGAACTCACAGGTATTACTTCAAAGTGTTTGCATTAAAAGAAAAACTTTTGTTAAGAGATGGCACAGCAAGAAAAGAACTGGAAGAAGCACTGCAAGGCAAAACCATTGCAAAAGCACAATTAATGGGAAAATACACAAGAAGATAAAAAAAATTAGTTTTATACATAACTGGCTTTTTTCAGTATGCTTTCAGGAATTAATTTTTTTCCAAATCCAGTCATCTTTTTTTCTTTAATCAGCTTTAACGCTCTTTTTTTGTTTGATTCAGCCCAGACGCTGTTTTTTCTTCTTTTGCTGGATCGAACTGCATAGCTTTCTTCATCAGGCTTTTTCAGGGTTGAATCAATCCAGCCAAAACATAATGCTTCTTCAACTGCTTCAGCCAAAAGCATGAATTTGCTTCTTTTTTTTGAGCTGACTTTAAAAAAAACTAACCAGACTTCTTTTTTCTTTAAATGATTTTTTTCCAGCCAATTTCTCCACTGATTTCTGTTCCTGAAAGATTTTGTTTTTCCTATCTGCATTAATATTTTATTGCAGGAAAAAAATAAATATTGTTTGAACCGCAGAATCAAAGGGAACAAAAGCACAGAATCCAAAAGAAACAAAATAATTCAGCTTAGAAAAGGAATAAAATATTTCAGTTTAGTTTTGATTTAATTGATTCAATTAATGCTTTGATGTTTTCAGGGCTTTCACTTGAAAGTTCTTCTGAATCCACTAAAAAGTATTTTTTGGTTATTTCCTTCCATCTCGCATATTCTTTTTGGTTCATTGATTTCAGTTCATTAAGTTTTGTTAGTTCAGCTAAATCAAGGGACTCTTCTGAAACACTGTCAAAAGAATTTCCTTCACTTAATTCAATTATTTTTGGCTCTGACAGAAGTTTTCCTGTGTTCACATAGTCTCCACTGGAATCAGTTATTATTGTGGGGGCAGTTGATTCAATAAAACAATAACCTGAATTATTGTAGCTGTATTTTAAAGGGCATTTTATTCCAACAGCCCGGTGGTTTTCTGTTTTAAAATCAAATATTGCAGTATTATAACCTAATTCCCGCAGCAAAAAAACAAGCAGTTTGGATTTTTCCCCGCATACTCCTGCATAATCAAAGACAACCTCAAAAGGATATCTTTCCTGGGATCTTTCTTCAGTGAATTTTGTCCAGTCATAAGGAATTCTTTGCACTAAACTGACAGCAATTCTTGCCCTGTCATCCGGTTCAGTTGAATGCATTTTAATCAATTCAACCAGCTTCAGCAACTCATTTTTCTGGTTTTTTTCATCTAAAAACCTTAAAATCAGTTTTTTGTCTGTCGGACAGCCAGAATTACAATAATATGTTCTTGAAATTCCTGCAAGATTTTTTTTTAGCTCAGACTGCATTGAAAACAATAAAACTTTTTTTTCTCCTCTTAACACAAAATCAAGTTTTCTTTGAATTGAAGTTATGCTAAAATCAAATTCACAGGCTTCCTTGCGTGTTTTGTTGAATTCAGGGCAGCCACAAAAACTGGCTTTGTTTACAAGGTTTCCTTGTTCACAGAAAACAGGCTTAACTGAACTGCAGCTTCCATATTCTGTATTATCAACACAGCGCTGGATTTCAACGCATTTATTTGCATCAGGCTTAAAATTAAAAGGGCAGCCGCACAAAAAACTGTTTTCAACAAGCACTTCATTAATGCATTGAAAAGGTTTTTCTGCGGAACAATCAGGTTCAAGAGTGCCGTCAATGCATTCAATTATTGGAATGCATTTTCCTTCAAAACTTCTCCGGCCTTCAGGGCAAAAACCTTGTTCAATGAATTCATCAAAAAAATTAATGTCGCTTCCAAAAAAATTTGAATTAAAAAAATCAAATTTGCCTGGTCCGGATTCAATTTCCTTCAGAAAATCAGTGCAGCCAGAAAAAAACAGCAAGATAAAAAGAAATCCAAACAAAAAAACTTTTTGTTTCATAACATCAACAGCAAAAGGTTGTTTTTCTGGATTAATAAGCCTTTAGCCAGACAAACCAGAACTCCTGAAAAATCAGTTCTAGCAACAAAAGAACTCTAACTTATACATAACTCAGGATCTTCTGTATCATTATCTGCGCTCCGCTAATCCCTTTAATTAATCAAAAACAATATTAACTATTCAAAGTTAATTTCTATTTTAATTTCTATTTTTCAGCCAGCAAAACCAAAAACTGGCTTAAAATCCGTCAAACCGCCAATACCCCGCGTATGCACAGCAGATTTGCCTGTTCTAAATTATATTTTAGCTTGTTTTAGCCTGTTTTCAGCCCTCTGTAATGTCGTATAATCAACATTATACGTGTTTCTGTAGAGGGAGATTTTTCAAAAACCATCAAAAACCGAGTTTTAGTGGAAGTGTGGGGGTGGCTTGAAAAAATAGGCAGAGCAGATGTGCCCGACCGGCAGATTATGAGTTATGTATACAACTTAGGTCAAATAAGAGGTGGCTTAAAAAATGGCTTGAACTGGCCTGAAATTACTTTATGAACTGGCTTAAAAAAATCCAGAAAACTTTGCAGGATTGCTAAAAAAAATAAAAATAATTATAAATTTTCCTTAATTGAAACAGCTAAAAATCAAGGAAAAAATCAGAAAAATCTGATAGAAAAAACAAGAGATTGACAGGGATAGTTTGAGGCAATTGGCATGTATTAATTGCATCAGATTCCCTTAGTTTCTTTGTGTATTTGCTGAAACTTCCTAAAATCTATTTTTTTAGGTTGTTTTTCAAGCTGTTTTCAACTGTATTTTAAGCCAATTTAGTTGTTTTTTGGGGGTAAATTAAAGCCATATTTAGGGGTTTGAAAGAAGCGTGTTTTAGTTGTGTGGGGGGATTAATGCCAATAAATAGCTAGTTATGTATATGATTAGCTACATAACTTGTAATCTTGTGGGGCTGTTTTTTTTGTCTTTTTAGACTGTTCTTTTTTGTCTTTTCCAAATAGAAACAGTTTTTAATTGTTTATTTTCATTTAGTATGTATAAATTTATTGGTTTTTGAAATGAATAAAAAATTTTTCAGTGTTTTAGTTTTATTTTTATTTTTTGGTTCTTTTACTAATGCTTCGCTTGTTTGTGGTGATGTTACCCAAGACGGACACGTGTTTGTTGATGATTTAACTTTTTTAGTTAATTATTTGTTTAAACAGGGCCCTGCTCCTTTTTTATTATATGTTGCTGATGTCAATGGAGATGGATATGTTTTTGTTGATGATTTAACTTTTTTAGTTAATTATTTGTTTAAACAAGGTCCTGAACCAGGTTGTTTGACAATTCAGCCAATTATTATTCATCCGGAAGACGGAAACATTGTAAGCAATCCAGTTTATGTTGCTGTGGAAAACCATGGCCTTACTGATTTTTCTGAAGTTCATGCAGTAAAAATTTATTATTCAGTTGATGATGTCGATTGGATTTATTTGCAAACAGTTGGGCCAAGCCCTGAAAACTTATGGGAATTTTCAATTGAATTGCCTTCTGGTTTTAATCATATTATGGTTATAATGGAAACAGCTGATGATGCCAGAACTTCTCCTTCAGTTTTAATTGAAGTAATTTAATTGATTATTTCTTCTTTTTTATTTTAGTTTTGTTTTAATTCCTTTCGTTCTTTTTTTCTTTCATGCAAAAAGATTTTTTATCCATAGGAATTCTTGCCGCAAAAAAAGCAGGAAAAATAATTTCTTCTAACAGAGGAAAATTCACTGATTTAAATAAAGTGAAATACAAAGGAGAAAGAGATATTGTAACTAAAGTGGATTTTGCAGCAGAAAAAATCATTAAAGAAACCATTCTCAAAAAATTTCCTTCTCATGAAATTCTTGCAGAAGAAACTCCTAAAGGATATGATTTAGCTGATTACTTATGGGTAGTGGACCCATTGGATGGAACAGTAAACTTTTCCCATGATTACCCTCATTTCTGTGTTTCAATTGCATTAAAACAACAGGAACAAACTGTTTTAGGCGTAATTTTTGATCCAGTGTTAAACGAATTATTCACTTCAGTTAAAGGCAAAGGAACTTATTTGAATGGAAAAAAAGTGTTTGTTTCAAAGAACTCTGATTTAATTCGTATTTTATTAAACACTGGCTTTTCTTATAACCGCGGAGACAAAATGCGTTTTACTATTAATGCAATTGAAAGAATGTTATACAAAATAAAAGACATCAGAAGAAGCGGTTCAGCTGCATTAGATTTAGCTTATGTTGCTTGTGGCAGAGTTGACTCTTATTTAGAATATCATTTAAAGCCCTGGGATTTGTGTGCAGGAGCATTAATGGTTGAAGAAGCAGGAGGAAAAGTCTCTGACCCAACAGGCTCTTCTTTGAAACCTTTACCAATTGATTGTTTTGCTTCAAACGGCTTAATTCATGAAAAAATGCTTGAAATGATAAACCAAGAGCGAGTTATGTAGAATTAAGATCTTTTTTTTACGAAAAACTAATTGGCTTTTCTGTTTTTCTCGTTATTATTAACGTATTTATTTCTATAGGCGGGCCTAATATGTGCTGGCTGGGCCGCCTTATTTTTGTAATAGAATACTCTATTTTATTTTCTTTTTCTAGATTTTTTAGCTTTTCTTCTATTGCTCTGCTTGGAGCCATTTGTGTTATAATAACCCCTCCTGTTTCAAGAGAGTTAATTATTCTTTCAATGGATTGTAGAGGAAGCTGATCAAAAAAAATTGATTCAGCCGAATAAACCAATAGAAATCTTTTTTCAGGAAGTTTTTTTGTTTCAGCTGCGCCAATTATTATTTTATCAATATTTTTGCTCTGTTCCCCCAGCCTTGTTAGGGCTAATCCATAAGTTCTTATTTTTGCTTTTGCACTCTTTTTTAGTTCAGCCAAAGCTTTTCCTTCTCCACACCCAATATCCAGCACATCAGCTGATTTCTTTTTGTATAATTCTATTAAGTAATTAAGCACTCCTGCAACATCTAATCGATGAAGGGAACTTACTTGATTAAGGTTTCTGCTTACAGAATAAAAAACAGGTTTGTTTTCAAGTATTCCTGATCTGGCATGTTTTCTGTCCAATGTTCTTGTTTTCCTTATGTTCCTTGCCAAAGCAGCTCTTTCTTGTTGAGTTAAATTAATCTCTTTGTGTGCGGTTGGATATATCTCTTTTTTCCATTTTGGGGTAAAAAATCTGGTTACTCTGCTGCGCATTTTTTTAGAGAGTTTTTCACGTTTTTTCACAATTTGATTTCTTCGAACGAATCCAGCGGGCCTTTTTTTCTTACAAATTCTTTTTGCACTGGAGGATCTGATTCAATTATTTTGTCTACAAACTGGGAGAAATTTTTCAATGATTTTTCATTTATCCCTTCTTTTAGTGAAGTAAAAATTCCTGTTATATTGTTTGCCTTTAATTTTGCCGTAGTATGGTGAACAAACTTCAGTATTTCTTTTTCTTCGTTGTAAATCAATAAAGTGTTAATTGAATCCAATACAAGAAAATCTATTTTAGTATTTTCCATTAATTTGAATATAGCTAAACTTATTTGAGTTAAAGAAGTAGGGTTATCAATATATTGTGTTTTTTCATCGCTCCAGGAAATTTTTCCTTTTGAAATGCTTTTGCTTACACAATCCACAAAAAAGATTTTTTCTGTTGAAATCTTTTTTTCTTTTAATTCTTTTTCTAATGCATCTTTTGTTTTGTTTGCTGAAACAAAACAAATGTTTTTCTTTTCTTTTTCCAGTTGCTCTAATAACATCATTAAAGTATTCTGGTATTTTTCTTCCGGAATAATCAAAATAATGTTTTGTTTTTTTTGAATGTCTGAAATGATTTTATCCATGTTATTATGATTGTTTTAATACCTTTAAATACTTTTTATTAACCTGCCTTTATCAGAAAGTATTTTAAACGTTTATTTTAGGATTTTTATTATGCTTAGAAGAAAAAAACCTGTTGAAGGAAAAGTGATTTCCAAAGCCGAAGACAAAGTATGGCAGGAATGGTATAACAAACTTACTCCAGAAGACCACAATAACATGCTTGCAAAACTTGGTTTAGATGAAGAAGACAGGGAAGACTTTTTTGAAGACACTGACTTGGAAAAACCAAAAGGCAAAAAAGGAAAAAAATAATTTTATTTTAAAACAAAATAATTTTATTTTATCTGCAGTTCAACTATTTTTCTGAATTTTTTTGAAGGATATGCATAACCTGATTTTTCTATTGTTATTTCTGTTGCAATAATTCCTATTTTTTGTTCTCCTTTTATTGCAAAATTTTTTGGGAATACATCCAGATTAATCATTTTGTTTTCTCCGGGGTTTAATACTCCTAATTCAAAGTTTTCTTTTTCTGAACTGGTTTTATTTAATCCTAATTGGCTTCCTGCAACAATTTCTATTCTGATTTTTTTTGGTTCCAGGTAACGGTTAATTACTTCTATATCCATTCTGACAGGCTTTTTTTCCTGCAAATCCAGTTTAAACGGCACAAAATTTGTATTAATTGCAATACTCATAAACTTCTCCCCCTTTTAATCAACAAAGAATCAGTTAAATTATATGACATGAACTTAATTTAAACTTTATTTTTTAGTCTTTTTCAGTTTTTTCCTGTTTACTTAAAAACAAAAACAAATAAATACTTGAAAACACTTTATTTCTGAAGGAAAAACATTTTTTCCTTAGTGATTGTTATGTCTGAACTGCCTGAAAGCTCTTTAATTAGAAAAACTTTCACAATCAGAACAATGGATTTGCCTCCAAATGTAAAACTTACAAGGCGTTCAATGCTTCGCTGGTTTGCTTTGGCTTTTGGCTTAATCTCGGAAAAAGAATCTCGCACAACTGTTTTAGATGTTCTTGACGCACTTTTTTATCTAAACCTTTCAAAGAATTCTAATCCAACGGTTTCCGAAATCCAATCTTATATTAAAAAAAAGCATTCAAAAAACATTTCAGAAAAGCTTTTGCATTATCATTTAAATCGGATGAAAGAAACAGATTTATTAATCAGGAAAAATCAAATGTATTTATTCAACCCAGCACCTTTAGCTGAAAGAGATGATTTGAAAGCCTCTTTTAATCATTATATCACAAAAAACATTTCTTCTACTTTAACTCATTTAGAAGAAGTTTTTTTTGAGTTAGCTTCAAGCTATAAAAAATGATTAACAAGCTATAAAAAAACAATTCTTCTTTTTTTTGTTTATGCAGTTTAAAAAAATTTCAGTTATTGTTTCCAAAACTGATCCAGCCGGAATAAATATTGCAGGGCATTTAATTAAAAAATTTAATTTCAAGGAAACAGAAAAGTCTTTTGACTTGAATTCAGTTTATTCTTTTTCAAATGAAAAAAATTCTTTTGATTTAGTTTTTATTAACCAGAAACAGGTTTTTGCTGATTACTTAAATGAACTGGAAACTGACTTAATTGTTTTTGCTTCAAAGCATTCAAGTGAAACAAAAAAGCCCTGCCTTTCAGTGCATTCAATCGGAAACTTTTCCAAAGCAGAATTAGGGGGAAAAGACAAAACTCTTGTAAAAACTTCTTCTCTTGTGCTGAAAAACTTTTATTTGAATTTAGTTAAAAAAGTAAAAGAAAAAAAATTTGATTTTCCTGTTTTAATGGAGCAAACCCATCACGGCCCTTTCTTATCAAAACCATGCGTTTACATTGAAATTGGAAGTTCAGAAGAACAATGGCAAAACCAATCAGCAGGCAAAATTTTAGCTGAAACAATAATGAATTCTTTTTCAAATTTTAATTCAGGTTTCAAAACAGCTATTGGAATTGGAGGAACTCATTATTGCCCTGAATTCTCTAAAATAGAGGAAAGAACTGAATTAGCTTTATCTCATATCCTTTCAAAATATTATGTTGATGAAATTGACTTAAATTTGTTCAGGCAAATGATTGAAAAAACTTTTGAACCTGTTTCTCTTGTTTTGATTGACTGGAAAGGCTTAATTGCAGAACAAAGAAATAAAATAATTTCTTTTTGTGAAGAACTAAATTTAGATTGGAAAAAAACAAGGGATTTCCTGTAATTATTTTCCCAGCATTTTTTTTGCCTTTTTTGCAATGCTTTTTGAATCCATTCCAAAGCTTTTCTTGATTTCTGCAGGAGCATCATAATCAATATATGCATCTGGTGCGCCAATTCTGTGCAGTTCAACTTCATTTAATCCTTTATCTTCAAGCATTTCTAATACAGCTGAACCAAACCCGCCAGGTAAAATATTTTCTTCTATTGTAATTCCTTTTCCTGTTTTTTTCAGTGAATCACAAATCATTTTTTCATCTAATGGTTTTACAAATCTTGCATTAATTACTTCTGCTTCAATTCCTTCTTTCTTTAAAATTTCTGCTGCTTCATTTGTTTCTTTTAACATAAAACCAATGCTTATCAGTGAAATGTCTTTTCCTTTTCTAATCATTTCTCCTTTTCCTATTTCTAATGCTTTTGATTCTTTTATTTCTACTCCTATTGGAGTTCCTTTTGGGTATCTTACACTTATTGGGCCGTCATTGTATTCATAGGCTGTTACAACCATGTTCCCTAATTCGTTTTCATCTTTTGGTGCCATTACAACCATATTAGGAATAATTCTCAGATAACTGAAATCAAGTATTCCTCCTTGTGTTGGGCCGTCTCCGGTAATTGAAGCTTTTGGAATCATAAATCTTACAGGAAGTTTTTGTAATGCAACATCATGTGCTATCTGGTCAAATCCTCTTTGCAGGAAAGGACTGTAAATTACTACAAAAGGTTTTGTTTCTTCTGCTGCTAATCCTGCTGCAAAAGTAACTGCGTGTTCTTCTGCTATTCCCACGTCATAAAATCTTTCATGGAATTTTTCTCCGAATTTTAGCAAGCCTGTTCCTGCAGGCATTGCGGCAGTTATTGCAACAACTTTTGAATCTTTTTCAGCTAATTTAATTAAGTCTTCTACTGCAATTTTTTCAATTGAAACAGGACTTTTTTTTGTTGGCTCTCCTGTTTCAATATCAAAAGCTGAATGCTCGTGCCAGTTTGCTTTATCGTTTTCCATGTAATCCATTCCTTTTCCTTTAATGGTTAATACATGAATTAATCTTGGCCCAGACAAATCCTTTATTCTTTCCAGTTCTTCAACTAATTTTTCGATGTTGTGCCCGTCAAATGGCCCATAATATTGTATTCCCATTTTTTCAAAGATTGTTCCGACTTCTCTTCTGCCCCTGTTTTCATCTGTAATCATTGAAAGTTTTTTTAAATGCTTGTACATTGCCCCTACATTAGACGAAATGCTCATTTTATTGTCATTTAAAATAATTATCATGTTTGTCTGATTATAGCCAATGTTGTTTAATGCTTCATAGCACATTCCTCCTCCTAATGCTCCGTCTCCTGTAATTGCAATTACTTCATATTCTTTTTTGTTTGTTTTTCTTGCTTCAGCCATTCCCATTGCCCCGCTTAAAGCAGTTGAAGCATGGCCTGCACTCCAATGATCGTGTTCTGTTTCTCCTCTTACAGTAAACCTTGGAATTCCTTTTGGAATGCAGATAGTGTGAAAATACTTTCTTCTTCCGGTTAAAATTTTGTGAGTATAACTTTGGTGGCTTGTATCAAACAAAAACTTGTCTTCAGGTGAATTAAAAACATAATGCAGTGCAACACTTAATTCCACTACCCCTAAATTTGCTCCAATATGGCCTCCGTTAACTGAACAAGTGTTTAATAGAACTCTTCTGATTTCATCAGACAATTCCTTTAATTGTTCTACTTTTAATTTTTTTAAGTCTTTTGGGCTGTCAATTTTTTCCAGTAACTCTGTTTTAATTGCTTTTAATTCCATTAAAACACGCTCCTTTTTTTGCTATTCTATCTATCAATAATCTAGCTCAAAGTATTTAAAGCTTACGTTAATATAAAAACAGCAGTTCGGCAAAAGACGAATTACTTTTTTTTCTTTTTTGTTTTGTTTTCTGCAAAATCTTTTACGTTTTTGTGTATTGCAGTTATTACAGTGAAAACCTGTATTCCTTCTCCTTTCCCAAAAGCAGTTAATCTTTCTCCTGTGGTAGCAATTATTCCGACTTGTTCTGGTTTTATTCCCAGAATGTTTGCAATGCTTTCCCTGATTTCATCTGAAACAGGGTCGATTTTTGGTTTCTGGCATTCAATTGTTATTCCTACTGTAGTAATAAAATAATCCATTTCTTTTAGTTTTTTTAATGGCTCTTTTAAATATTCTTTTGAATCAGTTATTCCTTGTTCTTTGCACATTTTGTCTGCGTGGTTTCCAAGGCTTTTCCAGCTGATAATCTGTGCAAGAGAATTAAATAATGCGTGAAGTATTACATCTGCATCAGAATTCCCTTTTAATCCTCTTTCTCCTTTGATTTTCACTCCGCCTAAAAATAAGTCTCTTTTTTCGTGCACATGAGAAAACCTATGCGAATCCTGTCCTAATCCTACTTTAAACGGCATAAAATCACTTTTTTTCGTAAATTTTTTCCTAAACTATTTATGTATAAAAATATTTTTATACAGTGGCTGTCTCTACTCCGCCTCCTCTGGTGGTGTCATAATATATCTTTGAAACTTGGTCAATAATTTTCTTCTCTGTTTTTCTTGTTATTTCAACGTGTTTTCCTTCAGGGGTTTGAACAAATATTTTTGGGCCGTTTCGGTATGGTGTTGGTTCCACTAATAATTCAATTCCATTGTAATTTATTCTTGCAATAACATTCCTTTTTTCAATCAGCCTGATGGAGTTTAATGTTTTAGGGTAATGTTCTTTTATTGAATACTTGTTTTTGGCTTTTTGGTTTGTTATTTTAATTCCCATTGCTTTTTCTTTTGCGTTTTGCTGTGCGAGGTTTTTCATTTTTTTTGCTAATTCAACATCAAAAGGAATTTTTGTTTTTTTCTTTTTTCTTGGGTTAAAGGGTTTTCTTCCTTTGTTCATTTTTTCCCTTCTTTTTCTTCTATTATTTTTTTTGCTAAATCAATGTCTTCTTGTGTTGTGATTTTGATGTTTTCATAAGGGCATTCAACTATTTTTATTTTTCCGTGAATTCTTTCAACTAACTGCACGTCATCTGTTCCGTAAAAATTTTCTTTATAGGCTTTTTCAAATGCCTTTAATGCTATGTGGAATATTATTGTCTGTGGCGTCTGCATCTGCCATAATTCTTTTCTGTTCAAAGTTTCTTTTACAAGCAAATCTTCATTAACTCTTTTTATTGTGTCTTTAACTTTTTGTGCTGCAACGCTTGCCCCGAATTTTTCTGCTTCTTTAATGCATTCATTGATTGTTTTTTCTTCTAAAAAAGGGTTTGCTGCATTATGAATCAAAACAATGTCTTCTTTTTTTGCTGTTTCTTTTAATTTTTTTATTCCATTCCAGACTGAATCCTGCCTTTGTTTTCCGCCTTCAACTACTGCTTTAACTTTTTTGAATCCTTCTCTTTCAATTATTTTTTTTATTTCTTTTTCATCTTCTTTTGCAGCTGAAATAATTATTCCGTTAATGTTTTCTGCGTTTTCAAAAACCTGAATAGTTCTTGAAATAATTTCTTTTCCTTTGATTTTAACAAACACCTTGTTTTTTCCTGCGTTTATTCTGGTTCCTTTTCCTCCGGCACAAATTACTGCATAATTCATTTTTTCACTCTTTTATTATTAATGGCTTTCAATTATAAATTTCTTCTCTTTTTGATCCATTTGCTTGCTTTTGCAAATCTTGGCCCCCATTTTTTATGATTCCCTATTTGTGTGCTCCACTTAAACTTTTTTCTTTTAATTATTTTTTCAAGTTTTTTGCTTAAATCAGGGTTGTTTAGTATAACAGTGGCTGCGTTTCCCCTTAGCTTGATTTTTATTTTATTATATTTTTCCCTTTCTTTAGTTGAACCATTTGGGTTTATTCCCATTTCTCTTGAAATTTCTCTTCCAATTCTCTGTATGATATTCATTTTAGTTAACTTTTCTGGGGGAACCCAACAAATTGATTATAACCTTCTTGTATTGTAGCATTCATTATTGCTACTTTTGTTCCTCTTAAATGCCCTGTCATTTTTTTCAGAAAAGTTCTGGTAACTCTTTCAACTAATTCAGCTGAAATTTCAATTTTTTCAACCATTTTTTATCAGTTCAGTTCTTCAATTACTTTTATTGTTTTTTTTGTGTTTCTTCAATTATTTTTTTTGCTGTTTCTCTTGCCTTTTTGTCTGCTTCTAAAACTGTTTCAATTGAATCGGCTTTTCTGTTTTTATGCTCATCCATCACTTCTTTAACTATTTCAGGAATTTTCCCAAAAGCAATTTTTTTATCCAGAAAACTCCAGACTGCAATTTCGTTTGCTGCATTCATTACTGCAGGCAAAGTTCCCCCTTTTTTTCCTGCTTCAAAAGCATATTTTAAGCAGGGAAAATTTTCTAAATCAGGCTTTTCAAAAGTCAGGTTATTGTCTTTAAACAAGTCAAGCCTTGGAAAATTATTTGGAATTCTTTTCGGATAGCTTAAAGCATATTGAATCGGGGTCCTCATGTCATGTGTTCCAATCTGGGCCATAATGCTTCCGTCAACAAATTCTATCATTGAATGAATCAGGCTTTGAGGATGAACTATTACTTTTATTTCTTCAAAACTTAAATCATAAAGCCATTTTGCTTCAATTACTTCCAGCCCTTTATTCATTAAAGTACTGGAATCAACTGTTATTTTTGATCCCATGCTCCATGTCGGGTGCCCTAAAGCCTGTTCTGGAGTGGAATTATAATATTCTGAAATTTTTTTTCCTCTGAATGGGCCTCCAGAACAAGTAATTAATACTTTTGAAATTTTGTTTCTTTCTTCTCCGTTTAAGCACTGGAATAAAGCTGAGTGCTCTGAATCAATTGGCATTAAAGTAATTCCTGTTTTTTTGACTGCTTTCATTATTGGTTGTCCTGCTGCAACCAAAGTCTCTTTATTAGCTAAAGCAACATTTTTCTTTTTTTGAATTGCTTTCATTGTAGGTTTTATCCCAATTGCCCCAACAACCGCAACAACAACTTGTTCAGCTTCCTGCATTACTGCAATTTCTTCCAATCCTTTTATTCCGCTTACAACCTCAACTTCTTTTCCAATTTTTTTTTCTAATTCTTCTGCTGCTTTTTTTTCAAACAAACAAACTTTTTCCGGTCTGAATTCTTTTATTTGTTCAAGAATTTTTTCTGTTTCATTGAATGCAGCCAAGCCAATTACTTTGAATTCTTTTGGATGTCCTTTAATTACGTCCAGTGTCTGTGTTCCAATGCTTCCGGTTGAACCCAATAAACTTATTTTTTTCATTTAAATTCCTTTGATCTCATTAAATTTGTTTTTTTTCATTTAAATTCCTTTGATCTCATTAAATTTGTTTTTTTTCATTTAAAT
>PFAI01000047.1:26515-43772 GCA_002763225.1 Candidatus Diapherotrites archaeon CG10_big_fil_rev_8_21_14_0_10_31_34 | reverse complement strand
CATTCCTTTTCTTTTTCTGATTTCAACTACTGTGTTGTGCTGTAATTCTCTTGGAAGTAATTCAAAGCCAGCGTATTCTGCTGTCCAGATTGCTCTTCCTTGTGTGGCCCCTCTTATTGCAGCACTAAATCCAATTAATTCTTTTACAGGAGCTTTACCAATAATAATTGTCTGGTCGCCTTCGGTTTTCATGTCAGTTATTTGGGCTCTTCTTGCTCCAAGTTCTTTGCTTACTGCTCCCATAAAATCTTGTGGAACAGTGATAAATAAAATTTGTTTTGGTTCAAATAATAATGGATCAGCCTGAAGTATACAGGCATAAATTCCTCTGGTTATTGCAGGAAGCACTTGTGCAGGTCCTCTGTGAATTGCGTCTTCATGTAATTTTGCGTCTTCCAGCATTACTTTTATCCCCTGTACTTTTTCTTTTGCTAAAGGTCCTTCGTTTGTTGCGTCATTAAATGCTTGAGTAATTAATTCTCTTACTTCAAATAATGCTTCAATTCCTTTTGTTGCATTAACAATATAACAATTATTATTTACTGCCCAGATTCTTTTTGCTTCTTCTCTGTCGATTCCCATGTCAATGAATTGCTGAACTAAATGCTTGTCTTTTTCTCTTATTTTTCCGTTGATTTTTGATTCAATTAATTTTTCCATTATTTCTTCTGGAATTTTTTCTACATGCATATAAAATTTGTTGTGTTTGTTTGGAGTTTTTGCTTCATGTTTTTTTGGAGAATTTTTGTTTATTGTTTCTCTGTAAACAACTATCGGAGGGCTTACTGTAATTGGAATTTTATGGTCTACTTCAATTCTGTGTTGTGTTACTTCTAAGTGCAGTTCTCCCATTCCTGAAAGTAAATGTTCTCCGGTATCCTGGTTTACTACTGCTCTGATATTTGGGTCTTCTTTTGTTATTTGTCTTATTACTTCAATTAATTTTGGAAGATTTTTTGCTTCTTTTGCTTCAACTGAAACAGTTATTACTGGTTCAGTATTAGACATAAATGCTTCAAATTCTTTCATGTTAATTGTAGATAATGTTTCTCCTGCATAAACTTCTTTTAAGCCAACTAATGCTGCAATATTTCCTGCCGGAACTTCGCTTACTGCAACTCTTTCTGGTCCCATAAATAATGCTACTTGTTGTACTCCAATGTCTTTTTTTCCGCCAATCATTTTTATTTGAGTTCCTTTTCTAACTGTTCCGGAATAAATTCTTCCTGTTGCTACATCTCCTGCGTGCGGGTCAACACTTACATCAACTATCATCATTGATAAAGGACCGTTTGGATCGCATTCAATCATTGCTTTTCCTTCAATGCTTTCTATTTCGCCTTTCCAAATTTTTGGTATCCTGTATTTTTGTGCAACTAAAGGATTAGGCAAATGCTGTATTACTAATTCAACTATTGCTTCATATAAAGGACTTTTTTCTGCTAAAGTTTTTTGGTCTTCGTTTTTACAATAATTATATACTTCTTTAAATGTTATTCCGGTTGTTTTCATATGCAAAACTGATACAGCCCAGTTATAATAAGCTGAACCAAATACTACTGAACCATCTTCTACTCTTACTTTCCATTTTTCTTTGAATTGGTCTGGTGCGTTTCTTTCAATTAATCTGTTGACTTGGACAATTGTTTTGATAAATCTTTCCTGCATTTGTTTTTCAGTTAACTGTAATTCATTTACAAGCCTGTCAACTTTATTGATAAATAAAGAAGGTTTTACGTTTTCTTTTAGTGACTGCCTTATTACTGTTTCAGTTTGAGGCATTACTCCTTCAACTGCATCTACAACAAGAATTACTCCATCTACTGCTCTCATTGCTCTAATTACTTCTCCTCCAAAATCAATGTGCCCTGGAGTGTCAATAATATTAATCAAATAATCTTTGCCTTTGTAATTTTGTACAATTGAAACATTTGCTGCATTAATTGTTATTCCTCTTTCTTGTTCTAATGCATAGAAATCCATGAACTGTTGTTTTCCGGCTAATTCAGTTGAAATTATTCCTGAGGCAGCAATTAAGTTGTCTGTCATAGTCGTGTTATGTATAATTAACCCGTTTCCAATAAAGTTATGCGTATCTTCTACACTAAAATCAAAAACATATTCTTCTTTTTCTTGTTCTTTTTTTGTAACAAACAAGGTTGAACAATCAAATAATGTTTTTTCTATTTCCTGTATTTTTTCCCATGCTTCTGGATTTTTTATTTTTGGGTTTCCGACAAAAGAATAAACAGTAGAAATGAATTCTTTGAAGTTTAATGAATAAATTTTTTGTTTGCCTGATTCAATTGCTTCTTGTGTTTTTTTAAATGCATTAAGCGGAATTTCCAGTTCTTTTCTTATTTCTTTTAAAATTTTTCCGGAAATTGGCAAAGCATCAGTGTTTCTGTTTGTCTGGGAAATTGCTGAAAACTTTAATGCTTTTTCCTGTTTTCTTTTTAGCCTGAAACCAATTTCTTCTGAAAAAATTTTCAGGTTTGTTCCTGAAATATAAATTGCTTGTTTTTTTTTATTCAATGTTGCCATGCAATTAAATCTCAAAAGGCTTAATTTAAGTTGCTCTAAGATTTTAATTGATTTGGAGTTCAGGCTCACAGCCCTTCTAGATGTTTCAACTGTTCCATCTGCATCAAAATATCCTTGAATAAATGCCTTGAGCAGCTGGTTGGAAGAAGATTGAATTGGTTTTGGGATTTCAATGCTTTCAGATTTTTTGCTTAAAGGTAAATCAAATGCTTTCTCCAGAATTTTCAGGAAAGTTAATCCGCCTCTTAAATCAATTCTTGTCGCTTTGTTTTCGTATTTTCTTTCAGTAGCCTTCATTCCAAATACTCTTTCTGCTATCGATTTTGTTTCTTCAATTATTTGTTTGTCTTCGTTTGTTATTCTGATTTCTTTTCCTGATTTGCCTCCGTCACCCCAAATTAATCCAAGCAAATATGAAAACTCAGTGAATTCATATTCTGTTTTTGGAAGTTTCAAATCAATTGATGAATGACCGTCTTTTTTCAGGCTTTCCCTGTAATTAATTGAGTCAATTAATTCAAAGCAGTCATAACCGAATTTTTCGCAGATTTTTTTGAAATCCGTTAATCTGTATCTTCCGTTGTATGCCCCTTGATAAAAAGACTTGTTTTTCAGTTTTGACTGAATTTCTTTTCTTGTTCTTTCCAACCCGTAATCAAGAATTTTTCTTTTAATTTCCAATGAGTTTCTTTCATTTAACCTTATAAAAAAACCATCATCTTTTGCAAGGTTTTGCAGGATGTTTTGCTTTAATTCATTCAAATTCGCTGGTTTTGTTTTAATAAACTTTGGGGCAAGAATAAAATCATTTAACTCTATTTCTTTTGCTTGTTTCTCAAGAATTTTTCCTTTTTCATTTAATAAAAGAAATTTATGTTCTAAAGTGGTTTTAATTTCAGAGCCATTAGAAAAAGTCAGTTTAATTAGCTTTTCATTTGTTTTTAGTTTCCATACATGGGTAATTTTTTTTGCCGTAATTTCTTTTCTGTTTTTGTCAAAGCTTAAAACTTTTTCATTTAAATTTGATATATCAAAAACTATTTCATTCTTGTTTTCTTTTGCTTTTTTTCCTTTTTCAGATAACTTAAATAAATCTTCTGCTTTTTCAATTTTTCCATTTTCAAGTAATATATTTGTTTTTCCGCTTACACATTTTCCATGATCAATGTGAGCTACTACACCAATATTTCTGATGTTTTCTCTTTGAGACATAAATTTTTCTGCGTTTCTTGCTACATCTTCTCGTTTACTCATTTATTCACCTAAACTTTTTCCAAAAGTTTAATCAAAAACTTTATTATTATCTTGAACTTACTGCGATTCTTTCTACTTCGTCTTTTCTTTTAACTGAAAAAGAGTTTGAATCGTTTTTTGAAGCTAAAATTAATTCTTTTGCCAGAGTTTGAGCGGCATCAACTTTTTTATTAAAAGAAGAAGAAAATGCTGCTAAAGCAATGTTTTTTAAGGATTCATCGATTCTTTTCAAAGGAGCTACATCGACTGAAAGAGTGTATGCAATTCCTCCTTTTTTGACTCTTGTAATGTCTTCTCTTGGAGCTGAATTTTGTATTGCTTTAACTAATACCTGTAAAGGGTTTTGTTTTGTTTCGTTTTCTATTATTAAAAAAGCATCTTCTACTATTCTCATTGCCTGAAGTTTTTTTCCACAGCTTCTTTTTCCTCTGATATATTTTCCAGACAACTTTCTTTTTCCTTGTCCTGAACGCATTAGTTTGTTTATCAGTCTTTCCACAATATTTAGTTTTCCTTTTGCAAATCTTTTTCTAGTGTTTTTTCCAAATGAATGAGGGATTATTTTGTCTTCAAATGCAATGTATTTAGCTAAACCTAAATCATCTATTTTTACTTCATCTGAATTCCATTTCCCAAAAAGTAATGTTTCTTTCTGTTCACTCATTTTTTTTACCTCTTTACTTTTTCTTTCTTTCCTTTTCTAAGCATTTCAAGAGACTGATTGTTTACTTTAATTACTTTGAATTTTACTCCCCATAAGTCTCCTTTTGCTCCTTTTTTTCTTCCGCCTCCGCCTTCAATTAAGACTTCGTCGTGTTCATCAATAAATTTGATTGCTCCGTCATATGGAGCCAAAGCAGTTAATTGTTTTCCGTTTTTAATTAATTGAACTCTCACACATTTTCTTATTCCGGAGTTTGGCTGTCTTGCTGTTACTCCTCTTTTTTCTAGTACAATTCCTCTTGCCTGTGGAGATCCTTCTAAAATATCCTTTAGTTTTTTCTGCTTTCTTTTTGATCTGATTTTTTCTTTTGGATTTTTTTTCTTCCATTTCTTTCTTTTTTTTTCCTGGCTTCTTGCACTGAATTCTCCTCTTGCCATACCATCACTTTTTCCATTTTTTTTATTTTATTTTTATATCATCTATTTTATAATTTCTTTTTAATAATTCTTTTATTTTTTTCAGTTTGCCTGTTTGAGTAAAAATCTTTCTTTTGTTTTCTGAATCCAAATTTAAATAAAAGATTTTTTTTCCTTCATTGTCTTGTTCGGTTATTTCGTTTATTTTTATTTCTCTTAAAGAATTTTTGATGAAATTTTCTGGTTTTTCTGTATAACCATAAATTTCAATATTTTTCTTTAATTTTTGTTTAAGTTTATTTATTTTTTCTCCTTTTTTTCCTATTGCGTTTCCTACATCTTTTTCGTTTACTACAAACAAAATATTTTTTGTGCTTATAATACAGTCTCTTGCTGTTACCCCTGAAAAGTTTTGTAATGCGTTAATGAGCAGTATTTCTTCGTTTGATATCTTCATTTATCTTTCACTGTTTTTTTTGTTGTTTTTTTTGGGTTTTTTCTGGTAACTTTCTTTTTTGTTGTTTGTTCTGTGTCTTTTATTTCAATTATTTTTGATTTTCCTTTGTTTAATACTGTCATCACTGAAACCGCAAAAGGTTTTCCGCATACTGAACCTAACTCGTTTGAGGTTCCAGGAAATTCATAGAAAGGAATTTCACTTAATTTTGAATAATGCTCTAAACGCTCTTTTAAAAGTTTTTTTGCGTTTGAACTAATAATAATTAGTTCTCCGTTTCCTTTTAAAATGTTTTTCTCGGTTTGTTTTTCTCCGAAATCTACTTTTCCTGTGTCAACTGCCCTTCTGATTTCAATATTTACGTCCATATTATTTCCTCATTATTAAGTCAACATTTCCTGTTCCAACATTAATCGGCTGTCCTACAATAATGTTTTCCACTACTCCGGTTAATTGTTCTATTTCTCCTTTGAATGCAGCATCTAATAAATGTTTTGTTGTTTCTTCAAATGCTGCTCTTGCTAATGGAGAGCTTTTTTGTCTTGTAATTCCTGTTCTTACAATTCCTTTTACATCTCCTTCAAAACACATTAAATCAGCTAAAAGCATTACATGTCTTACATCTAACATTATTCCGTTGTCTCTGAATGTTTTATGTAGTTCATTTACTATTGTTATTCTTCCTGCTTCAACTCCTAATACTTTGCTTATTTCTTTTATATCGTTTGTTGTTGTTCTGTCTTTGTCTACTTCAGGTAATTTTAAAACTATTTTTAAATTTGTTCCGCTTGTTTTAATCAAAAATTCTCCTTTTTCTTCTGCTACAAGAGTTTTGTCTATTCCTCTTACTCCCTGAATTCTGGTTGAAATTAATTTGTTTAAATTTTTTCTTGATTTTAATAATGATTCTTTTGATGGGCCGAATTCTAATACTCCATTTTTGTCTTTTGGTTTCATTTTTAAATATTTTTCCATTTTTTTGTCTAAATCTTTTCTGTCAATGCTTTTATCTTTTACTTCTTTTTCGTTTACTGTAATAAAAATTTTCTTTTTGTTTAAATCTTCTTCTACTTTAATTATGTCTCCTATTCTGATGTCAATCAGCATGTTTGCATATTTTTCCACTGCTTCTTTTGTTTTTCTGAATTCTTCTAATAAATATATTGTCATTGTCGGATACTTTGATTTGCTTCTTCCGTCAACTATTTCTTCTACTCTTTGGATTCCTGATCCAACAGACACTTCTGCTGCTCCTGCATAATGTTTTGTTCTAAGTGTTAATTGTGTTCCTGGTTCTCCAATTGATTGTGCAGCAATAATTCCTACTGCTTCTCCTGGTTCAACCATGTTTTTTAAATAAGTTTTATCTGAAATTGAAATCAGTTTTTGTTTTTCTGCCGGGTTTAAAGAGTATTTTTTTACTCTTGAATCAATTTCTCTCATTACTGAAACAGGCAAAAACTCGTGTTTTGTTGTGTTTTCATCAGGTGTTTTTTCCAGAATATATTCTATTTCTTCTGGTTCTTTTTTAGTTTTTAGCTTTTTTTCAGTTTTCTTAACTTCTTTTTTATTTTCTTCTGCCATAAAAATCACTTATTTAGTTTTTCTAATTCTCTTGCAATATTAATTGTTTTTCCTCTTGAAGTTTTCATTGGGAATACTCCATCGTCTCCGTAAGTAAACTGGATTATGTTTTTGTTTGCACTTCTTGTAGTTAAATCATTTGCTACATTTAAATCCTTTAATGAGTTTGCCAGTCTTCTGTATAAATAACCTGAAACTTTTGTTGAAACTCCTGTGTCAACTTCTCCTTGTCTTCCTCCCATTGAGTGATAAAAGAATTCTTTTACTTTCATTCCCTGCATGAAGTTCTGTTGAATGTATCCGCCTGCTGTTGCTCCAACATCATTTTCTTTGTTTGCTGAAATCAATCTGTTTCTATAACCTCTTTTTGGTCTTCCTTCTCTTACTGATGCCTGCCCCCATAATCCTGCAATGTTTGTAATATTTATTGCTGAACCTCTTGAACCAGACATTATCATTACAGTTGAATTATATTTTGGGTTGTCTGAAAGCAGTTCTTCTACTTTTTGTTTCATT
Organism: Candidatus Diapherotrites archaeon CG10_big_fil_rev_8_21_14_0_10_31_34; assembly: GCA_002763225.1. Lineage (GTDB taxonomy): Archaea > Iainarchaeota > Iainarchaeia > Iainarchaeales > 1-14-0-10-31-34 > 1-14-0-10-31-34. The sequence goes on along the minus strand of PFAI01000047.1, from coordinate 36,337 downwards.
ATTTCTTTTTGAACTTTGTCTTTTGTTCCTGCTCCTAATCTCATCATTCTTAATTCAAATGATTCTTGTAAAGTTCTTCCAGGAATTAATTCTAAGTTTCCTTTTTTAAATTGTTCAACCAGTTTTTCTGCTTCTTCTAATTCTTCTTTGATTGCTTTTGCTTTGACTTTTTCTATTTCAGCATTAGTTTCAAATTCGTCTAATCCTACTGACATCCCTTTTTTTGTTAAAATATCCCCTACAATTCTGTTTGTTTTATGATAAAATTTTTCAACTTCTCCTGCACCATATTCGTTGAATAAAGCGTGAATTAATTCTCCTTTTCCTTCTCCTAAAGACTGTTCATCTACTACTCCTGAAATTAGTTCTCCGTCTTCTATTTTCAGGAATGAATCTGAGTGAAGTTCTTTTGGGTCTTTATCTGGATGAATTTTTTTTAATTCTTTGTAAGTGTTTGTTCTGTAAGCTAAATTTAGTCCTTTTGGAAGCATTGCAGAAAATACTTGTTTTCCGCTCCATGAATTCCCGTTTTTTGGTTTAGGAAGTTCTGTTATTCCCATTTCATAAAAATACTGCATTGCTTCTTCTCTGTTTAATTTAGTTGAATCCATTGTCAGAATATATGTTCCTGATACTCCGTCTTCGTCTAAAATTATTACTGGTGCACCATATCTTGCTGAAATAATCTGGTTTTGTGCATACATTAATTCTATTGCCTCTGTTTTTCCTTCTTCTGTTTGTGGAACATGCAAGTTCATTTCGTCTCCGTCAAAGTCAGCGTTATATGGTTTGCAGACAATTGGATTCATTTTGAAGGTTCTTCCAGGCATTATTCTTGCTTTGTGTGCCATCATTGAAATTCTGTGTAATGAAGGCTGTCTATTAAATAAAATTATGTCTCCGTCTTTTAACTGTCTTTCAATTTTGCATCCTGTTTCTACTTCTTCTATTATTTCTTTTCTTGTTAACTCAGAAACTTTTTTTCTTGCTCCGTTTGCTCTGACAAAATATTTTACTTCTTCTGTGTCTTTGATTAATTTAATTATGTCTTTTTTATTCCATTCAGTTATTAATTCCGGAACAGTTAAATCTGATGCTATTTCTTTTGGTACTCCTATTTCATTAATTGAAATAAACGGGTCAGGGGTAATAGTTGATCTTGCTGCATGGTTAACTCTTTTTCCTGTTAAATTATATCTAAATCTTCCTTTTTTTCCTTTTAGTCTCTGCACTAAAGTCCTTAATGCTCTTCCACTTCTGTGTTTTGCTGGTGGAACACCAGAAGTATTGTTGTCGTAAAAAGTTGTTGTATGATACTGCAGTAAATCCCATAAATCTTCTATTATTAATTGCGGAGCACCTGCATCAATATTGTCTTTTAATCTTAAATTAATTCTGATTATGTCAACTAATTTGTGTGTTAAATCGTCTTCTGATTTAATTCCTGATTCTAATGTAATTGATGGTCTCATGGTTATTGGAGGAATTAATAAAACTGTTAACACAAACCATTCCGGCCTGATTTTTTCTGTGTTATACCCAAATAAAACTAAGTCTTGGTCTGGGATTTTTTCCAGCCATTCTCTTATTTGAGTTGGATAAATTCTTTCTTTGTTTAAATAAAAATTTGTTGGTTTGTCCAGCATTATTTCTTTTTTTGCTGTTCCACAGTGAGGGCATTTTTTTGTTTTTTTTGTTCTTAACAAAATTCTTTTTACTTTTATTTCTGTTGGGTCATCTATTTCTCTCCATTTTTTTAGTTTTTCTTCCGGAACTGCAATTCTTCCACAGGCATCGCATGTTGCAATTAATAATTCTTCTACTTTTCTTCCAAATTCTGAGTGAACTACTGGTCTAACTAATTCCAGTGTACCAAAGTGTCCAGGGCATTGCTTCATTTTTTGTCCACAGGTTTTGCATCTTAATCCCGGATTAATTACTCCTAAATGAGGATCCATTAATCCTCCTTCCATTGGATAACCGTCTTTGTCATAGGTGTCTGGAGTCTTAACGTCTAATGCGCTTAATTTCCTGATTAATTCAGGGCTCATGACATTAAATTCTATTCCACCAATTTTTTTCATTAACATTTTTACACCTTATTCTCCTAATGCCTTTATAATTCTATAAAATATTTTTTCCAAAAAACTTCCTATAACATAAAATATTATTCCTGTAATTGCTGAAGGAATGATAATTCCTAATTCAAAGTAAAAGTTGTCAGGGCATGCATCAGCGCATATCATCATACTGTTTAATATTATTTCAGCTAAAACAAATCCTGTTATTAATAAAATTACATTAAATTTTTTTGGCTTTAATTTTTCTTTAAAACTCATGTTTACACCTTGTCCTTAATCAATAATTTTGGCATTATTCCTAATGTCTTTAATTCATCTAATAATAATTTGAATCCATAACTCATTTCAACCGGATAAACCGCGCTTGAATTGCATACCGGACAATATCTCCTGTTTCTGATTTGATCATTTATTGCAATTAAACCGCATTTCTCGCAGACTAATTCAACTAATTTATCTGAGTTTTCAATTAGTTTTTCATGCAATAGCATTGCTGCTCCATGGCCAACTAATGTTTCTCCTTCCATTTCTCCAAACCTTAATCCTCCTTCTTTTTCTTTTCCTTCTGTCGGCTGTCTGGTTAAGATTTGGACTGGTCCTCTGCTTCTTGACTGCATTTTATGTGCAACCATATGGAATAATCTTCTGTAAGCAACTACTCCTGTGAAAATTTGTCCTTCAAGTTTTTTTCCGCTTAATCCATCAAAAAAATCTTCTTTTCCGTCTGCTCTGAATCCTGTTTCTTCCAGCATTTTTCCCATTTCTTTTTGGGTTATTGCGCTAAAAGGAGTTCCATCCATTTCTTGTCCTTTTAAGCTTCCGGCTTTTCCTCCAAGCATTTCAAGCAAGTGCCCTATTGTCATTCTTGAAGGAATTGAATGAGGATTTAAAATCAAGTCTGGTTTAATTCCTTGTTCATTAAAAGGCATGTCTTCTTCAGGAACTATTCCGCCTACTACTCCTTTTTGCCCGTGCTTTGAAGAAAATTTGTCTCCTACTTCAGGAATCATTAAGCTTCTGATTTTAATTTTCACTAATTTGTTTCCTTCTGAGTCTTCGCAAATAAAAACTTTATCTACAAAACCTGGTTTTCCTTTTCTTACTGTAATAGAACTTTCTCTTCTTTTTTCCTGCACTACTCCAAACTCTGATACTTCTTCTAAAAATCTTGGCGGGGATGTTTTGCCTGCTATTACATCTTTTTCTGAAACATATTCATCTAATTCAACTAAACCGTCTTCGCCTAGTTTTTTATAAAATTCTTCTCCAAGAAAACCTACAGTTTCTTCTTTTGGAATTTCAAATTTGTCGATTTGTCCTCCTGGATATCTTGTTTCGGCTGTTTCATAAGTTCTAAAATAAGCGCTTCTTGCCAAACCTCTGTCTATTGCTCCTTTGTTCAGCATTACTGCATCTAATGTATTAAATCCATAATAAGGCATTATTGCCACAACAAAGTTTTGAACCTGAGGTCTTTTTTCAAAGTTCATTAAGTCACTAGTTTTTGTTTTAACTATTGCTTTTTGAGGGTAATGCAATAAATGCCCTTCTGTATCAGTTCTTAAATTATAATTTATTCCTGAAATTCCTAAAGCCTGCTTGAACATTTTTGCTCCATGCAATGCTTTTCCAGCCATATTGTGTTCTAAGTGAGGAATTAAGGAACTTACAACTGAAAGAATTCCAACTGGATCAATTTCCATGTGAGTGTGCTTGTTTGTTATTTCTTCTTCTTCTGTTGCAATTAAAGCGTTTTCTTCTTCTTCTGCATCCAAATATTCTATTACTCCGTCTTTAACTAAATTATCCCAGTTAATTTTTCCTTCGTTTAATTGCTTTAACTGTTCTTCTTTTAATTTTAGTTTGCCGTTTTCAACCACTAATACAGGCCTTTGGACTCTTCCTGCATCAGTATTAATATAAACTTCTTGAGTGTCTTCATGGAATGCAATATTAACCTGGTATTCTATTTTTCCTTTTCTTCTTTGCTGAATTAAATCTCTGGTTAATTGTCTTGGATCTTTATGAAATCCAATCAGTCTTCCATTGATATAAACTTTTCCTTGTGATGCCATTTTATCACTACAACTTTTTCAGTTTTACTCCCATTGAATCCAGTAATGTTTCAACTGGTTCTTCCAGTGAATCAACTGTTACTTCTGATAATAAACTTAAATTTTTTACTAAACCACATTGAGGTCCATCAGGTGTTTCAATTGGGTCAAGTCTTCCCCAATGAGTTCCATGAACATCTCTTGCTTCATATAATTCTCTGTTTTTATCTAAAGGACTTTTAACTTTTCTTAAATCAGTTAAAGGGGCAATGAAGTTCACTCTTTCCATGAATTTTGATACTCCGGTTGCTCTTCCAATCCAGTTTCCTGTTGACATTGCAAACCTGATTCTTTCACTTATTGCTCCTGGTCTTACAACAGTTGAAATATTTAGTTTTCTTCTTCTTGTAACTGTTCTGTCGATTTGGAATTTTAAGTCTTTAATAAAATATTTAAATGAATATCTGAATAAGTGTTCCATTAATTTTCCACTTAATTCAAGTCTTTTGTTTTTGTAATGGTCTTTGTCATCTGGGTTTCTTATTCCATAACTTAATTCAACTGCTTTTGTTGCCATCATAGCCAGATAATATGCTTTAGCTAATCTATCTTCAGCTCTCTGCCCAATATGAGGAAGCAAAAATGCATCAATTACTTCTTTTGCTCTTCTTAATCTGTATTCTACTACTTGTCCTGGAGCAACATATTTTCCTATTTTATCTAATGCATCATTTTGTTTATTTAAGTCATCTAACTCTAAGTTAAGTAAAATATCATTAACCATTTCTTTTTCTTCTGTAAAAGCTCCGGTTATTTCTTTGTCACTTACTAATCCAAGCGCTTTAAGCAATACAAATAATCTTAGTTTTCTTGGGGAAGAAGGAAAAGTTACATATAATACTCCGTCAATGCTTCTTGTAATTCTTACTCTTCCTTTAAATGCCCCTTTAGTTGAAATAACTTCTGCAATTGTTTTGTCATCTGTTTTTGAAACTAATACTCTGTCTGAAGCCAATACTTCTTGGGTCATTAAAGCTTTTTCTGATCCATTGATTATGAAATAAGCTCCATAATCCATTGGGTCTTCTCCCACATTAATTAATTCTTCATTGTTTAATCCTTCCAGCCAGCAGCGATTTGATTTAAGCATTATTGGCATTTCTCCAATATAAGCTCTTTTTTCATCTTGTTCTACGTCTCTTCTCAGTAGTTTCATTGTTAAAAACAAAGGACCTGAATAAGTTCTATTTCTTGTTCTTGCTTCCATTGGAAAAAAATTTGCCCTTGGAGAACCATCAGCTTCAATTATTCTTGGTTTTAATACTTCAATATTAGCTAATTCGATTTTTACTTCTTCTATTTTTGGAACAATAGTTTTGTTTTCTTCTACTATTTCATCTAATTTAGAATCAATAAACTGATTGTATGAATCAATTTCCTGCTGGGCAATATTTTTAGTTGAAAAATAGCTTTTGATTAATGGCCAGCCCTTCATTTGACCACGACCCTGTAATAAATTGATTTTCCGGCTGTAGGACTTTCTCTTGTGATTTTAATTAAGTTGCCTTTTTGTGCGCCTAATTCTTCTATTACCGGATCGCTTAAAAGAATGTTGGGGAATTTTTCTTTTTTTCCGCCAAATTTATTTATTATTTCTAATTCTTTTTCTTCTGGAATAATTTCATGAATAGGTACAAGAAAATGATTCATTATAGAACGCAATTTTTTGACCAACAAATCAACTCCAGAGAGAAATTTTTTAACTAAAAAGGTTTATAGACAATTTAATTCAATTAAAATCAAACGCCATAACCATGGGTAAACAATATTAACTTACAATTTAGCGTCAGAAAACATTTTAAACCATTATGTTTAAGCTTGATTTCTTTTTTTTAGGGTTTTTTAGATTATTCTTTTAATTACTTTTTTTGTTTTGTATATAATGGTTTCAGAAAAAGATTTTCCTGTATTATTGTTTATTGCAAAAAAAGCCGGTTTAAATGATTCAGTTAAAACTTCCACTACTCAAATAGCTTTAGATTTAAATATTTCCCAGCAGTCTGTTTCAAGAAAACTTTCTTTTTTGGCGGAAAAAAATTTAATTGAAAGAAAAGTTTTTGCTGATGGAAACATTCTTTCTTTAACTGAAAAAGGAATTGAATTACTGAAAAAAAGAAAAAATGAATTAAATGAAATTTTTTCTTCAAAGAAAAAAAGAAAAAAACTTTCCGGAACAGTTCTCTCGGGTTTAGGGGAAGGAAAGTATTATATCGACCTTTCAGGCTATCAAAAACAATTCAAAGAAAAGTTAGGGAAAAAAGTTTTTGCGGGAACACTTAACCTGAAAGTTAAGGAATCAGAATTAAATGAATTTCTTTCTTCTAAAGAAAAAATTTTAATTTCAGGGTTTTCAACTGAAAAAAGATCTTTTGGTCCAGCCTTATTATTTAAAGTGAAAATTAATGATTTGGTTTCAGGTTCGATAATTGTCCCTGAAAGAACTAATCATCCTTTGGATATAGCTGAAGTAATTTCTGAATTCAATTTAAGAAAAAAACTGAAATTAAAAGACAATAATATTGTTTACTTAACTTAATCTTTTTTTGGTTTTTTTAGGAATGAGAATAATCCTTTTTTTTCAGGTTTTTTTGGAGTAATTTCTTTTCCAGTAAACTGGATTTTTCCTAATTCTCTTTCAGTATCTTCAACTAATTTGTTTACTTTTTCTGTTAAAGCATCTTTTTTTAGTCTGTCATCTTCTTTTTCCAGTAACCCAATTGCTTTCTCTATTTCATCGCCTCTTTGCTGTGAGATTCCCTTTGTTTTCTGAAAACTGCTTTCCTGTAATTCTTGTTCAAGAGTTTTTTCTTTTACTGCTTTTTTCTTTTCTGTTTTTTGTTCAGCCTCAGCCTTTTCAGAAAAGGCGGGTAAAAACTTTTTGTTCACAAACAAAATTTGATTTTGTTGTGCACTTAAACCTTTTGGTTTAAGTTGCAAACTTTTTTCAAAAGTTTGTTTTGATGACTCTTTTTCTAAAAGATTCAAAGGTTGTTTTTCTTTTTTAGCTTTAACTTCTTTTTTAACAGGGATTATCTGTTTTATGTTTGTTTTCTTGTTTTGAGGCTGAACTTCTTTTTCCGGAATTGTTTGTTTTTTCTCCGGAATTATTTGTTTTAATTCTGTTTTTTCCTGAGTTTTTGGCACAGTTTTTTTTGAAAAAGGCGCTTTCTCTTCAATTAAATTAATCATTTTTTCTATTTCTTTTTTTTGTTCAGTCTTTTTTTCCGTCATTTTTTTCACTTTAAACTTTAATGTATTCTTTTAATTCAATTTTTTTGTTGAATAAAATATTATATTTTCTTGTTTTAATCATTGCAGTTATTTCATACCCTTGTTCTGTTTTTTCCATTGAAAGAATCTGGATTTCTGTTGTTCCCAAACCATTTGTTAAAACCTGTTTCATTTTATCCAGAATGTCTTTTTCTGACCTGACAAAAATTTCTTCAGGTTTTCTTTCTTTCCAGACAACAGCAATGAAAATTATTACAGTTAAAATGATAAAGCTTATTGCAACCAAAAAAAAAGGAAACTCGGGTTCTTTTTCTTTTCTGAAATCCACTTGAATAAAATTTGAGTCAAGATTATTCAGGTCATTGAAATTAATAAATCCTCCTTTAACTTCAAACCCCTGGGGGATAATTTCAACTATTTCTCCTTCAGCTTTTATTTTTAAATTTTCTTTTGTTATTTCTGAAGCAATAAATTCTTTTGTTTTGGTTCTCATTTTCAGAATAAAATATTCTTTGTTTACATCCCCTAAAACAAACCCTTCTTTTGGCATTAACTTGCTTAATCTGTTAGCAGTTTCTCTTGCTACTTCAAATTTTATTGTCATTTCTCCTGTGTCTTTTTTCAGCAGGCATCTAACTGAATTGCTTATTTCTTTCAGCAAATCAATCTGCCCTTTTATTCCTTCTTTGTCTGGCGTATTAGGGTCATTAATTTTTGCTTCTAAACCTGCAATTGCTGAAGGAAACATGTTTTTTATTTCTGTTTCGCAGTCTTCACTCAGTTTTCCTTTTTCTGTTAATTCTCCTTTATAAGTTATTTCAGTTAATACTTTGTCTTCCTGCACTTCTATTTTAGTTGTTTTTTCTGCTGTCCTAAAATATCCAAGGCAGCCACTGAACAAGAGCAAAACAGCCAAAACAAAAACGATTTTTTTCATCCATTAAAATTAGTTTTAACAGCTTAATAAAGGTAACTTGTTATATTCTCATGAACATCAAAGTGCCTATTGCAATGAAAACATAAAACAGGAAAAAACCCTGTGGCGTAAAAAGAAAAGAGTAATCAAAAAAGCTTATTTCTGCCAGCTTTAAGGAAATTACAGCCATATAAAAAATTATTGTAAGGTAAAGCCCCTGAATCAAAGATTTTTTTATCATTCCAATCACTGCCCAAAGACGCTGACATTGTACAATATTATCATCACAATAAAATAAACAGTTAAAATAAGGGGAACTCTGTCCTTAATTGAAGAAATTGTTCCGGTAAAAGTCAGCAAAGCAACTTCGCCTAAATAATAAACAAACAAGAATGCTGAGGCCAAGATTACTATTCCTATTTTATCAAAAAATTCAATATAAGAAACATAACTTATAATAATTACTATAAAAAATTTTAATGAAAATTTCATTTTGTTGTAAACAAATGTCCCTGCAATGAATATAAATACAAACAAAATATTTTCCATTGCTAATTCAACAAACCACTGCAAGTTAAGCGAAAACAGGTTTGCCCAAAACCCATAGAACAGCATAATACATCACTTTAAGGCCTAATTAAACCCGTATTTATGTATAAATAAAGCGACAAAATCCTTAAATACTCATTTTTTCACTGTGCTGGGTGAATTTCACAAAAAAGAGATGATTATATAGAAGATTCCTATTATAAAGCAAAAATAGCTGAAATTCACTTTTTTTGAAAACTCAATCAAATACTTTATGCTGAAAAATCCGACAACAAATGCAATCAAAATACTTAGCAATAAATTCATTTCAAATTTAATTCCTTCCATTACTCCAAACCCTATTTCTGCTATCAACACTGAAGGGATTGACAGTAAAAAACTCAGTTTAAATGCTTTTTCAGGAGTAAATCCTTCAAACAATAAAACGGTTGTTGTTATTCCGCTCCTGCTTACCCCAGGAATAACTGAAAACCCTTGCCCTAATCCAAGCAAAAAAGCATTTTTTGAATTTTCTTTTACTTCTTTCTCACTTTTCTTTTTCCACTGCAAAAAACCAGTTACAATCAGCATTAATCCAATCAGCAGAGTTAAATACATTGAATTAACTGCAAATTGTTTTATCAGCAAATAAACAGGAATTGCAGTTATTGCAGTTGAAAGAACTGCAATAATCAAAAACTGCATTAGATTTTTGTTTTTCATTTCAATTATTTCTTTTATGTCTTTTCTGAAATAAATTAATGCTGCAAGAACTGTTCCAAGATGAAGAAAAACTGAGTAAGAAAAAGCTTGTTCTGCTTCCAATCCAAACAATTTTATTCCTGCAATAATTACATTTCCTTGTGAACTAATTGGAAGCCATTCAGTTATTCCTTGTAAAAGCCCTAAAACTATTGCCTGAAATAAATCCATTTTATCCTCTTAATTAATT
>PFAI01000047.1:20661-26497 GCA_002763225.1 Candidatus Diapherotrites archaeon CG10_big_fil_rev_8_21_14_0_10_31_34 | reverse complement strand
ATTGAACTTATTACTGCTGAACCAAGCAATCCAAACCAGATTCCTTTCAAGCCATAATTGTCTTTTAAGAAAACCGAAAGCAGTATTATCAGAATCCAATAACTTCCTGACAGTATCATTGCAAAAAAAGTATTTCCTGCTCCTTGAATTCCAGCTGAAATGCTCATTAAAATTCCTCTGAAAGGATAAGAAAATGAAACAATTGATAAATACACTATTCCGACTGAAATAACTTCTTTGTCTGAAGAAAATAATTCAAAGAAAGGAGAAGGAATTAACAAAAAAATTACTGCAACCAAACCCATTAATCCGGCTGAAATTACAGTTGAATAAAAAATTGTTTTTTTTGCTCTCTCTAATTTTCCTGCTCCAATATTTTGCCCAACCATTGCAATTGTTGCGCTAATCAAACCCAATACAGGAAGAATTGCAAGAGAATCAAGCCTTGTTCCAATTCCGTATGAAGCAATAGCAAAAGTTCCAAACACTCCTACAAAACTCATTAAAATTGTTAATCCAATTGACATGGTTAACTGCCCTGCAGAAGCAGGAGTTCCTAAAAAAATTATGTCTTTCATTATTTTTGGATTAAAAGAAAAATCTCTTGGCTTTATTTTAATTAATCCTTTTCCTTTCAAAATATATAAAATATTTAATCCTGCTCCAATACTTCTTGCAATAACTGTTGCTAATGCCCCTCCAAAAACTCCTAAAACAGGAAAACCAAACAACCCAAAAATCATTATTGGATCAAGAATAATATTAATTACAACACTTATTGCCATATTAATCATTGGAGTCTTTGAATTTCCTTCTGCCTGTAAAATTCCCTGAGAAATAAACCCGATAAACAAGAAAATAAATCCGACAAAAATAGTGTTTGAATATACTAAAGTTAATTCAAGTATTTCAGGGGTTGCCCCCATAAAAACAAATAACGGGCCTCCAAAAAGTATTCCAAGAATTGCAATAAGAATCCCAACAATTCCTGAAAGCATTAAAGAATGTTCTGCAGTGTTATCTGCTTTCTTAAAATTTTTTGCTCCAATTGCCTGTGCAACCAAAGTAGTTGAACCAATTCCCAAACCAGAAGCCAATGCAATAAAAATAAACACTACTGGAAAAGTTATTGCTACTGCAGCCAAAGCATTTGCTCCAAGCATTCCAATAAAAATAGTGTCAATTATGTTGAATGCTGTCTGCAAAAGCATTCCAACCATCATAGGAAGCGCAAGAAAAATTAATCCTTTTGAAATGCTTCCCTGCGTTAAATCCCTTTTGTTATTCATAAAAAAATAGCCCTAAAAAACACTTAATGAAAAGAAGTTGTTAGGAATACCTAATTTTCTTTTTTTCCTTTAAAAATTGTCTAGCAATTCATTTTTATTCCTTTTCATCTTTTTCTTTAATGGTTTTATGAAAGACTTTGTTAACTGGAAGATTGGCGGAGAAGCAGGATACGGCATACTTTCTGTCGGCATAATGTTTGGAAAATTCTGTACAAGAAACGGGTTATATGCTTTTTATTCAAGTGAATTCCCTTCTCTAATCAGAGGAGGCCATAACACTGTTCAGTTAAATGTTAAAAAAACTCCTTCCCTTTCACAGCAGTTTGAAGTAAATATGCTTATAGCTTTAAATGAAGAAACAGTTAAACTGCATTTGCATGAATTAAGCCCTGATGCAGCCATAATTTTTGATTCAAAGGATTTTGATATAAAAAAATTTAAAACAAAGAAAACCCAGTTATTGATTGACATTCCTTTAACTGAAATAGCTGAAAAACACGGCAAAAAAATTATGAGAAACACTGTTGCTTTAGGGGTTTCAGTTTCCTTGCTTGGTTTGGATTTCAGCCATTTAGAGCAGTTAATCAAAGAAGCTTTTGCAGGAAAAAAAGATGCTTTAATTCCTATTAATATTGCTGCAGCAAAAGAAGGATTTAATTTCATTAAAAACAGAAACCTGAAATTTAATTATAAATTAATCAAACAAAAAAACAAAGATCATATTTTCATTAATGCAAATGATGCTTTTTCTTTAGGCGCTGTAAAATCCGGCTTAAAATTTGTCGGGGAATACCCTATGACTCCTTCTTCTTCTATTTTATCTTTTATGGCTACACATGAATTAACTTTTGATATTGTTGTAAAACAAACTGAAGACGAAATTTCTGCAATTAATATGATTACCGGCGCAGCTTATACTGGGGTAAGGGCTTTAACTGCTACTTCAGGAGGTGGATTTTCTTTAATGGTTGAAGGATTAGGTTTAGCCGGAATGACTGAATCCCCTATAGTAGTTCTTGAATCTCAGAGGCCCGGACCAAGTACTGGACTGCCTACAATGACTGAACAAGGAGACCTAAATTTTGCTGTTTATGCTTCTCAAGGAGAATTCCCCAGATTAATTATGGCTCCAGGAGATGCAACTGAAGCATTTGAAGCTGGCTTGAATTCATTTAATTTTGCGGAAAAATACCAGCTTCCGGTAATTGTTTTGTTAGACAAATATGTTTCTGAAGGAAACCAGACAATTGAAGTATTTGATTACAAAAAATTCAAAATAAACAGAGGCAAATTATTAACTTCTGCGCCTCCAAATTACCTTCGCTATAAATTTACTTCTGATGGAATTTCTCCAAGAGTTTTGCCTGGAACTCAGGGAACAGTCTTTAAGGCAAACGGAGATGAACACAATGAAAAAGGAATGTCCTGGGAAAGCGAAGAAAACAGAATTAAAATGATGGATAAAAGAATGCATAAACTGGATGTACTGAAAAAAGAATTACCTGAACCAAAACTTTATGGAGAAAAAAATGCCAAAATTTCTTTGGTTTCCTGGGGTTCAACTAAAGGAATTATTTTAGAGGCATTAACTGAATTAAAAAAACTTAAAATTAAAGCAAACTTTTTGCATTACAGTTATGTTTTTCCATTAAAAGAAAAAAAGCTTTTAGAACTGATGAAGAAATCAAAAAAAGTTTTGCTGGTTGAAAATAACGGAACTTCTCAATTTGGAAAAATTATTGGAGCTGAAACAGGAATTCAGTTTAAACACAAATTATTGAAATATACCGGAAGACAGTTTTTCCCGCATGAAATCGTTAAAAAAGTGAGGTCTTTGAAATGACTAAATTAGAGGAATTGCATACAAAAGAAAATCCTTTTTGGTGCCCTGGCTGCGGAAACTTTTTGATTTTATCTGCTTTAAAAAATGCTGTAATTAAAATGAATCTGAATCCAAGCGAGGTAGTGGTTGTTTCCGGAATTGGTTGCAGTGCAGGATTGCCTCACTGGATTGAAACATATGGTTTTCATTCAATTCATGGAAGAGCTTTGCCTGTTGCAACCGGAATAAAACTAGCTAATCATGGCTTGACTGTAATTGTTGTTTCCGGCGACGGAGACGGTTATGGAATTGGATTAAACCATTTAATTCATTCAATGAGAAGAAATTTAGATATTACTTTTATTGGGCACAATAACCAGATTTATGGCTTGACTTTAGGCCAGGTTTCCCCCACTTCTTCTAAAGGAAGCAAGACTGTTTCAACTCCTAATGGTTCAATTGAAATCCCGATTAATCCTCTTGCTTTAGGTTTGGCTTCTGGTGCAACTTTTATTGGAAGAGGTTATGCAGGAAATATTTCTCAGTTAACTGATTTAATTGTTAAAGGAACTGAACACAAAGGTTTTGCTTTAATTGATGTATTCCAGCCTTGTGTTACATGGAATAAAGTCAATACATTTGATTTTTTCAAGCAAAGAGTTTATGATTTGCAGAAAGAAAATCATAATACTTCAGATTTAAATGCTTCTTTTTCTAAAGTATTTGAGTTTGGAGACAAAATCCCTACAGGCTTGTTTTATCAGACTCAAAGAGAAACTTATTCAGATGATTTACCTCAGTTAAAAGAAAAACCTTTAGTCAAACACTCTCTTGAAAACGATATCAAGCCATTAATAGAAAAATATAAATGATTTTAGAGAATTTAACCAGACTTTAAATCAATTTAAGCAGTTCAAACAAATAAATAATTATTCCGACTAAAACTCCTGCGCCGATCATCTGTATTCCTTGTTTTATTTTGTGTTCTTTTGCAATGCTTCCTACAAAATAACCTAAAACAAACAATGAAATTATAATTAATCCAATTGAAACAAAATATGCTTCAAATTTTCCAATCAAATTTAATTGAGCCAAAAAAAATGGAATAATTAAAATAAATGACACAATGCTTGAGCTTAACCCGTTTGCTAATCCCATCATCAAGCTCATTTTTTTGTATTCTTTTTCTATTCTGGTTTTGCTTAGCGTTCTTAACAAATGTTTTTCTAATACTTTTAAAGTTCTTTTTCTTTCTGCTTTTTCTGCTGAATAGCCTCCCCAGATTCCTGAAACTCCTGTAGCGATTATCACTCCAACAGCAGAAATAATAACTAATTTTGGTTCTAGTGCTCCTGCAGCAAGCATTGCAATAACTATTCCAAGAATAGTCAGAACCCCGTCAAAAGAATTCATCACAATATATCTTCTGACGATTTCGTTTTTCTTTATTAATTCACTGAAAAGCATTTACAACACTATTTTGTTACTTCTTTTGCGCTTACAATCGGAACATCAATGACTTTTCTTTTTCCAACTATTACTTTGTCTATTGAATGAATTACTGCACCATATTCATCTACTGCTTTCTGGACTTCATCAAAATTAATGCTTTCTCCTTCAAGTGTTGCCTTAATTGACTCTGTTTTTTCGTCTATTGCATAAACCGTAATGTTTGCGTTCTGCACTGATTTCAGGTCGCATAAAATCTGCCCAAATTCAACTAAATTTGGCTTGTGCGGTTTCAATACATCTATTTCAATTACTTTTACTTTTTGTTTGCTTGATGATTTTTCTGTCATGCAATAAATAACACTATTGACCTTAAAAAAACTTTTCTTTTTCTTTTATTTGATGGAAAAACTCAAAGTGGATTTAATTCATCTTCCTGCTCAGGGGACAGGCCAGACAGTTTACTCTGAAAACCTTGCAAAACAACTCAATAAATTAGTGGATTTAAATGTAATAAATCCAAACCATAGTTTTGTTTTTAATTTAATTAATAAATTTCATAATAAATTAGCAATAAAACTTTTGCCTTTTCTTTTAATTAAGAGAATCAGAAAAAATTCGTTAGTGCATATTACAAACCAAGAGCTTTTTTTTCTTCTTCCAAAAATTAAAAACAAAAAAATTATTACTTTATTTGATTTTGGCAATTATACTTTTTACAAAAACTGGACTGAAAAAGATGTTGAACTGCTGAATACAGCAGAAAAAATTGTTTGCATTTCGGCTTCAGCCAAAAAAGAGTTAACTGAAAAGTTTCCTTTTTTTGGAAAAAAAACTTTTGTAGCTAAATGCGGTTTAAAAGAAAATTCAAGGAAAAGCAGTCAAAACATAAGAAAAAAACATGGTGTTCCGGAAAATTCAAAAATCATTTTATTTGTTGGAAGCGATGACTCAAAAAAGAATTTTTTTACTTTATTAAATGCTTTTTTTGAACTAAAAGACAAAAATCTTTTGCTTGTAAAAATTGGTTCTAAATACACTTTTTCAGGAAAAAACCAGAGGAAAAAATTCAATGAATTTATTGAAGAAAAAAACCTGCAGAAAAAAGTTTTGTTTCTGGATTTTGTTTCAGAACAGGATTTAATTGATTTTTATTTTACTTCAGAAATTTTTGTTCAGCCTTCTCTTCATGAAGGGTTTGGTTTAACTTTATTGGAAGCAATGAATTGCTCTTGCCCTGTTTTTTGCTCTGATATCCCTGTTTTTCATGAAGTTG
>PFAI01000047.1:16127-20629 GCA_002763225.1 Candidatus Diapherotrites archaeon CG10_big_fil_rev_8_21_14_0_10_31_34 | reverse complement strand
AAAACAAAAAAAGATTTAATCAGAAAAGGCTTGCAGAACATTAAAAGATTTAGCTGGAAAAAAACTGCAACAGAATCAGTTAAAATTTATAAGGAGGCATTAAATGAAATTAAAACTTAATGAAAGGGCATATGATGTTTTGCAGAGATTAGGCTGGAAAAGAAAACCCCCTGAATTCATAACTCGGCATAATGATTTCATGGAATTATTTGATAAAATTAAATCCCGTGCATTGCTTTCAATTGAAAGAGCGTTTTTTTTGTTTCAGTTTTCAAAACAGGCTTTAACTTTGCAGGGAGATATAGCTGAAATTGGAGTTTACAGAGGAGGAGGAGCAAGAATTTTAGCTGAAGTTTTTAGTTTAAAGCAAATTCATTTGTTTGACACTTTTGAAGGAATGCCTGAAGTAAATAAACAAGAAGATGATCCTAAATCAATGTGGAAAGGAAGATATAATGATACAAGTTTAACTGAAGTAAAAAATTATTTAAGTGAATTCAAAAACATTAAATTCTATAAAGGAATTTTTCCTAAAACCTCAAAGCCAGTAACAGAAAAAAAGTTTTGTTTTGTTCACATCGATACAGACATTTATGAAAGCACTAAAGCCTGTCTGGAGTTTTTTTATCCAAGAATGGTTTCAGGGGGTATTATTGTTTGTGATGATTATATGTCTTTGGAATGCAGGGGGGTGGGAAAAGCAGTTAATGAATTTCTTAAAGACAAAAAAGAGTTTCCAATCCACACTACTTATCATCAATGCGCAATAATCAAATAAAGTAGAATTTATCTTGGTGTTGTGTTTTCTGGTAGCAAACAACATTGTAAACCGCCTGGACAGAAAAATTCAATTCCTATTGCTGGTTCTGAGTATTGCATATAATGTCCTCCATCACTTGCACAAGGATTATTAGAAGAATAAGTTTTGCACATCCCTGAGTTTCCTTCGCAAGTGCAAGCTGAAAGATCTGATGTATCAATCAAATTATTGCAATTATCATCTAATCCATTATCGCAAACTTCTTC
This sequence comes from Candidatus Diapherotrites archaeon CG10_big_fil_rev_8_21_14_0_10_31_34, assembly GCA_002763225.1. GTDB lineage: Archaea > Iainarchaeota > Iainarchaeia > Iainarchaeales > 1-14-0-10-31-34 > 1-14-0-10-31-34. The sequence continues at coordinate 19,603 of PFAI01000047.1, read as the reverse complement.
TGTTGATGGATTAATGTTTGGATTTGAGTCATCGCAGTCATTATCGCATGTGCTAAATCCATCTTGATCTAAATCCGCACAGAAATCTGTATAAAGTCCAGTGTGTTGTGAGTCGTGATGGAATTGAGGCCAGTGTAATATAGGGGTTTGAGAATTTTGGATTTCCCAAACATACATTCTTTCAAAATCTGAAGTAATTAAATCAACTAATCCATTTCCTTCTAAGTCATCTAATGATGTTCCTGATGTAGTCCAAGTTGATAAATTTTTTGGGAATCCATTTAATGAATTTCCATAATAATCAAACCCATAAAGCATTTTGTTTAATGATGTTGAAAAAACTTCTGATAAAAAATCTCCATCTATGTCTACTACTGAAGCTTGTGAAACTAAATATCCTTTAGTTGGTTTTTTCCATATTACTTCTCCATTTTCATTTAGTAAAATTAAATTTCCTTTTTCAACCCATTCTCCAGAAGGGTAATCTCCAATCACAACCCCAAAATCATCTTGATTAACTTTTCCTACAGAAATCTGGTTTGCTAAATAATCTGGGTAATCAGTATTATAAAGACTCCAGTTCTCTTGATATTCACTTCCATCATGATGAACAATTTGAAGGTCATAACTATTCTTCTTAAAAATTATTTCTAAATCACAGTCTTGATCAATATCAGTCAAAACCACATTATGTGCTTGTGTACCCATATACGAGCCAGTCCAAAACTTATTTTTTATAGTAGCATCAGGAGATAAAATGTAAATATATCTAGTTCTACCAACTAAATCATCTCCTTCTACTATTACAACAATTTCTTTTTCCCCATCGCAATCTACATCTCCTACTGCTGGAGTTCCTTCAAGTCTAACAGGGGTGAATTCATCAAAAGGTTCAAATGTAAATGGCCAATTCCCAAATTTAGTGCCATCCCCTTGAAAGACTAATGTGGCAGGATAATATGTGTCATAAGCTCCTCTATAATTACCTATTGCTTCCATTGCTCCATCATTATCTAAATCAGATAACACAAATGAACTGGAGATAACAACAATTTCATCTTGAGTATAGTCAGTGCAGTTAATTGGCCAGCCTTCTACTGGACTGCCATCTATTTCCCAAGCATATGCACAAGGTTCGCATGAAATTCCTTCATCATCTGTTACTCCCCACCAACCATGTGCTTCAATTAAAATTTCTTTTTCTCCATCTCCATCAATATCTCCTACGCTTGGGGGATATACAAAACCTGAACTTCCATTATAACAGCCTTTTTTTTGTGGCCAGCCATTATTAAAAAGAGTTCCATCTTTGTTTAGCACCCATATATGGTGGCTTCCTTTAAAGATTATTTCTTTTTCTCCATCATTATCTAAATCTTCTATTATAGGATTATATGATTGACCTTCATTTTCTCCTATATAATTACCAAAAACAAAAGGCCATCCTTCTTTTATCATTGGATCAAGATAAATGTTATAAATAAAATCTTCAGATATATTCCCATCAATTTTGTTTGCAGTTAACCTAATGTTTATTTTTCCTTCACCTGAAACAATACTTGTATCAAATTCTGCAATAACATCTTCTATTATTGTTCCAGAGTCTTGGTAAATTAAATTCCAAACACCTGGATTTGATTCTTCTTCAAATTCAACTATGTAATTATCAACATGGCTTGGAATTGTTCCAATAATTTCTAAGACAGAACCTAATTTGAAAATATCCCTCTCTTCTGGATGTATTAGTCTTGGAGCCAATAAAAGATATGGGTTGATTTTTTTTTCTTCTCCTTCAGTAATTTCAACTTCTAAAATCAAGTCTTCATAAGTTTCTTTGGTTAATTTAATTGTCCTTAAACCTGAATTCAAATTGAATTCTGCATGTGTTTCTCCTCTGTAAATATAGTTCTCTGAATTTTGTTCTTTAACAAAAACTTTTGCTTTAGAAGGTTCTGAGTCAGCAATCAAAATCCCTAATGCTTCATTTAAATTTCCACAGTTTTCAAATATTGTATCATCTGAATCATCACAGTCTTTGATTATTTCATCGCATAAAGGACATGTTGCTGGTTTTTCTCCTAATCCCCAAAAACAATATCCATCTAAATCTTCATCAACACAGTTTTTGTTTTGTTGTGTTGGAGGGTTTGGTTGAGTTACAGCAAAAGCAAACCATGAATCAATTCCTGAATCTCCTGCAGCAATTCTAAAGTATCCTTGTTCTCCCCAGTTTTCCCCCCAAGAGTTTTTAACTATCCAGTAATTCATTCCGTCATATTTTCCAAATCCAACTATTGTTACTGCATGATATCCTAAAATCCATTCAACAGTATGAGAATAAATTCCTCCTCCATAGTCAGGAAAATCTTCAAAAACTTGCATTCCAACTTCAATTGGCCCATAATCTAATAATGCTTGTTTTAAATTATTTATTCTTTCATCAAGGCTTCCGTTTAAGTCAATTGATTGATAACCTAAAGTTTTCCATGCATCTACTTGCCAGTCTGAACATTTGTTTGAACAGTTATTGTTTGTTGCTGTATAAGGAAAGCATGTTTCTTTTGCAACACCAATATTTTGAAAATAATCACTGAAAATTTCTTCTATTTGTTCAGTATAAGCGCCACTGCAACCAGTTCCATGAAAACAAGAAACTAAATCTTGTTCTGATAAATCTAAATCCAAGTTTGGATTGTTATAATAAGCATTTACATGTCCTTCTAGTGTTGCTATTGCTCCAAAAGCCCAGCAGCTTCCACAAGAACTTTGGTCTCTCACTTCCGTAATATAATTGTAACTATGTTGATCTCTCCAGTCAAAAAAAGCAGGTAAATCAGATCTAATTTTTGTTACAGAATAGCTTGTTGAAGCTTCTTTAATTTTTTTTATTTCTTCTTTTGTTGGAATTAAACCTAATAATTTTTTTTTCTCGTCTATAGACATTCTTGAAATAGAAGTTTCTTTTGCATTCCATAAAGCACTTTTCTCTTCAATTAATCTTTTTATTTCAGTTGAATTAACCTCTTTTTCTTTAAATGGTTCAAATTCAAAATTAGGCGTTCTTTCAACTATTTCAATATAAAGATCTTCTGATGTTTCTGGTTCTACAAGTTCACATTTTCCTTTAATACATCTTTCTCCTTCCTCACACAAACTTCCTTCATCCAACTCTTTGTCGCAGTCATTATCTTTTCCGTCGCAGATTTCTGTTAAAGGAGTACAAACAGGTTCAGGGGGCTTAATTGGTTCGCTGATTGTTTTTGGTAAACTTCTTATTGCTTCTCCTCCGCCGCTTTCAAAACAGCCAAAAGAAAAAACAAGGAATAAAATTAGAAGAACTGAAATTATTTTTTTGTGTATAAGATTAATCTACGCAATAGATAAATATAAAAGTTTGCATTTATAAAAAAAAGAAAACAACCCTTTAGAAAAGGGTTGAACCAAATTAGGAGGGGAAAAGAATTAGTAATATTCAT
>PFAI01000047.1:9180-16101 GCA_002763225.1 Candidatus Diapherotrites archaeon CG10_big_fil_rev_8_21_14_0_10_31_34 | reverse complement strand
AATTCTTTGATTAAACTCAAATCGCTTAAAGAGTTTACCAGAATTTTGTTGTTGGAAATTGTGTATAATACTTCTCCAATAAACAAGCTTCTTTTGATTTCTGTTCCTCCTCCATTATAATAATAACCGGATTTTTTCAGTGAGTCATTTTCTGCATCCAAATGAGTGATTCTCCCTTGTAATTCAAAACCGTTTTCTAATGAAAGATTATAGACATATGCTCCCTGGAAAGTGAATTCTCCGTACAATGGCCCCCATTTTTGCTGTTCGCTGTTTTCATAAGCCTGTTTTTGTTCTTCAGATATTTCAGCTAACTGGATTGGAATTACAAGCAAATTCTTTTCTTTGTCATACAAAAATGCTTTATGGTCTTGTAATGCAAAAGAATCTGTTCCTCTGTCTCCAATTATTTCTTTATACATTTCTTTTGGGTGCTCTATGTCTGTTACATCAAAGACAGCTATTTTTACTCCTTGGTACCATGCAAACTCTCCTTCTTCTGCTTCAATTGTATCTTTTCCTATTCCAATTAAATGAGTTTCATCTATTGGGTGCAGATAATCTGAGTAACCCGGAATCTTTAGTTTTCCTAGTACTTCAGGTTTTTCAGGATTACTTAAGTCAATTACAAACAATGGATCAACTTTTTTAAAGGTTACAAGATAACCTTTTTTTCCCATAAATCTTGCAGAATAAATTTTTTCTCCTGGAGCAAGGTCTTCTAATTGCCCTTTTAATTTCAAGTCATTTCCAAAAACATAAATATTGTTTGAACTTCCTCCACCACTTCTGGAAACATGTCCTGTTGTAGTTGCAATTCTAAAATGTGAATCAAATTCATCCATTGAAAACTGATTTAAAATTGTTCCTGGTGCTTTCATTACTCCTAAATAATCTATTTTTCCTTTATTCAAAGAAAACTTGTGAATTGAAGTAAATTCTCTTGTATCTGTTACCATTCCTTTAACTGCATCAACTACTTCTGTTACAACCGGAAAATAATTGTAGTTGTATTCTGTTTGAGCTAAATACAAATTTTCTTGTGATGCATATAAGTTTTCTGCTGAACCAACAACTGTTTCTTTTTGTATTTCTGAATCAAATTCATTCATTGAAATTGAAGCAATTGTAATAAAACTTTGAGGATTAACCGGAGGCAGATAACCAATGTTTTTGCATTTAGCTATTTCTTCAAATTCTCCGTCTTTTTTTGAGTCAGCATACAATGGAATAATATCTTCATCGTTTTCTATTCCATAATAATCCGGATAACTGTTTATTACAAAATAAACTTGTTCTTCAATTTTTCTTGAATTTAAGTAAGAACCCTCAAATTCAACTGTTCTTTTTACTTCTGGCGAACTTTTATCTGTTGCATCAAGTATTTTTATTACTGCAACACTAGTGTTTCTGTAATCAGGGTAAATCATTTCTTTTTGGGTTGTTCCATTATTCAATGATTTTGGTTCTCTAATTTCTTTATATGTTTGGCCAAAAACTAAAATATTGTTTCCTTGAATAAAAATTTCCTGAGGAGTTATCCCTAAATCTGTTTCAGATAAAATTTTTGCTTCTTTTGCAGGATATGCTTCTGCTATAACTAAATTTTTATTTGAAATAACATAAATATATTTTCCATCTGTTTTGACTATGTCTGCTTCATCCACTCCTTCTACCTGAATATTTGTTTCTGAATATTTTGGAGTTGAACCTGAATCAGAACTTGCTTCTGCAGTTGCTTTCATTGGAGCGCCAACAGCCAATGAATCATACATTCTTCCATAATAATTATTTTGTGAGTTCTCAAAAACATTTTTTATTTCGGTACAAGAAGCAAATTTTGGGATTTCTTTTGCTGAAACATTTTCAGGCGGGTTTGGAATAACACATCCTGCCAGAAAAATTAATCCAATTACACTTAAAACTAAAATTAACTGTATTTTTTCTTTTAAAACAATTTTTTTTTCTATAATTTTTTTGTTCATAAAAGCATCACCAACAAAAATTATGGTTCTTGCATTTAAAAAGACACAGGGTTTTTATAAGGAAAAAAACTAAGTTTTGCATTGGCTTATCATGTCATTAAACAGTTTTTTGAACCAATATTTTTTTGGATTCCACGGCCCTGTGCCGTAATTCAAGTAAATTCCTTCAAGAATTATTCCTTCACAAGCATAATATCTGTATTCAAATTTTCCTAGATAAATTCCTTGTTCTGTTTCAATTTCTTCTTCTTTTTTTTCAATTCTTATTTCTTTTCCTTCAAAAAACTCTTTTTCTGTTGTTCTTTCTTCTATTGCTTCTTTTAATTGTTTTTCTCTTAATTCGTTTATTGAATCAAATTTTGGGCAGTCAATGAAATTATAGGAAATTGTTTCAATATTCCATGTACTTGCCGGCCAAATCACTCCTTTTCCAATAAATATTTTTTCTGTTGTGCATTCAAAAAAAGAATAATTTTCATCAAGAAATTCAGCGTCATTTACAAAAGTGTCATAATAGTTTTCTTCTAATTTTTCTATCATTCTTTCTTTTGGAGTTTTATCAAAATTAATATCCGAGTTATTTAAATCAGTTGAATTAAAATCAGAATTATTTAAGTCATTTGAATTATTTATATCAGTTGAATTCAAATCTTTTGTTTCAGTACAACCAAAAAACAATAAGAATAAAATTAATCCAATTAAAATTTTTTTCATGAAATTAGTAGGTTTTTGTTTAATAAAAACTTATTTTTTGTTTTCTAAAACGTCTTTGACTGCTTTTACAATGTCTTTGTCTGTGCAGCCAAATTTTTCTAATAGTTCTTCTGGTGTTCCTGATTCTCCAAACCTGTCTTTGATTCCAACAAACTTTATTGGAACAGGATAATGCTCTGATAAAACTTCTGCTACTGCAGAACCCATTCCGCCAAACACTTGGTGTTCTTCTGCTGTAACTATTGCACCAGTTTTCTTCGCAGCATTAATTAAAGTTTCTTTATCAATCGGTTTGATTGTATGATTATTGATTACCATTGCATCAATTCCTTGTTTTTCTAATTCTTCTGCTGCCTGCAAAGCAAAATAAACCATCATTCCGCAAGCCACAATACAAACATCTTTTCCTTCTCTGAATATTTCTGCTTTGCCTATTTGAAATGGAGTTCTTTCAGTTGTAATTGCAGGAACTTTTTCTCTTCCAAACCTTAAATACACTGGTCCTTTAATTTGTCCTGCCTGAATAGTTGCTTTTTCTCCTTCAATTGCATCTGAAGGAACCAATACAATCAAATTTGGAATACATCTTGTAATTGCAATGTCTTCTAATGCCTGATGGGTTGCTCCGTCTGGTCCAACAGAAATTCCTGCATGAGCTCCTTCAATTTTAACATTTGCTTCAGCATAACAAACACTGACTCTTAATTGATCCCAGTTTCTTCCTGGATTAAATACTGCATAAGAACTGACAAAAGGAATTTTTCCTTCTTTTGCCATTCCGGCTGCAACACCCATCATATTTTGTTCTGCTACTCCTACTTCAATAAACCTTTCAGGAAATTTTTCTTTAAACCACGCCATTCTGGTTGAATCAGTTAAATCACAGCATAAAGCAACAACATTAGAATTTTTTTTCCCTAATTCAACTAATCCTTTTCCATAACCGTTTCTGGATGGAATCCATTTAGCTTCCTTAAAGTTTTCAATTAAATGCATTTCAGGATTAATTTTTCCCATTTAATTTCCTGCCTTAATCTTTTCTTCTGTTTCATTTAATTCCTTCAAAGCTTTTTCTGCTTGTTCTTTGTTTGGAGGCATTCCATGCCATTCAAATTTGTTTTCCATAAAAGAAACTCCTTTTCCTGGAACTGTGTTGGCAATAATGCAGATTGGCTTTCCGGTTAAAGTTTTTGCTTTTTCAAATCCTTTAATTAATTCTTTAATGTTGTTTCCGTCTAATTCAATTACATGAAAATTAAATGCCTCAAATTTTTTGTTTAAAGGGTCTAAAGGCATTATTCCTTCTGTGTTTCCGTCAATCTGAATGAAATTTCTGTCAATAACATAAATCAGGTTATCTAATTTGTTTTTTGCTGCAAACATAAATGCTTCCCATGCTTGTCCTTCATTTATTTCTCCGTCTCCAGCTAAACAAATTACATGAAAATCTTTTTTATCCATTTTTGCTGCTAAAGCAACTCCTGCTGCAATTGAAGTTCCCTGCCCTAAAGGACCGGAAGTTGATTCTAATCCAGGCAAAGCCAGGTCATGCGGGTGCCCTTGAAGCCTTGTTCCCAGTTTTCTGAGTGTTTTTAATTCTTCTTTTGGAAAAAAACCTGCTTCAGCCATTGCAGCATATCTTACCGGAACAATATGCCCGTTAGATAAAATTAATCTGTCTCTTTCCTTCCATTCAGGATTTTTTGGATTATAATTTAATATATTAAAATATAATACTGCAAAAACGTCTGCCATTCCTAGTGGTCCGGCTGAATGGCCTGATTTTGCTTCTAAAAGCATTTCAATCAAGTCTTTTCTGATTGTATTAGCCATTAATTTTAGTTCTTTTAAATCAGTTATTTTTTCCATTGTTTTTCACTTTCAAAAACAGGTAGTGGGGGGTTAATCCAAAAACTTTTAATGTCAAAAAGGTTTTTAAATCTACCCAGAATTCATAAAAATTATGAACTTATTTTTTATTTCCATTTTATATTGCATCCGCATGAAGGCTCTTCTTTTACTGTGACTTTTTTTCCTTCAATTAACTGCTGTAATGCATCCTCTAATTCAGCAGTGTTTCCTTCTTCATGATCGTACATGTGCGCGTCATCAAATCTCCCATGATAAACTAATTTTTTTTCTTTGTCAAACAAAAATGGGTCTGGAGTGCATTCAGCTCCAAAACTTCTTGCTGTTTTTTGAGTGTTGTCATCTAAATACAAAAACTTAAAGTTTCCGGTTTCAGCGTATTCTTTCATGTTTTCAAAAGAATCTTCTTCTATTACAGCTGAATTAGAATTAATTCCAATAACAGTCAAATACTTTTTGTATTTTTCCTGTAATTCATTTAAGTAATCAAATTTTGGCTGAACATAAGGACAGTGATTGCACATAAAAACTATCAATAAATTTTTTCCTTTGAATTCTGAAAGAAAATGAATTTTATCATCAATTCCTTTTAATTCAAATTCAGGAGCTTTATCTCCTTTTTTCAATTTATTGTATTGTGAATAAGTTAAAACCATTTTTTCACCTTAATCTTTTTCTATTTTGCTGTTTTCTGGCCCTGTGTTCCCAAAATATTTTGCGCCTTGTTTTTTTGAATAAGGAGTATCGCATTCTGAAGTTAAAGTATCTAAAGTAAGCCTTGCAATCTTTATTCCTGGCCTGATAATTATCGGGATTTTTGATATATTGCTGATTTCTAATGTAGGGTTTCCTTCAAATCCTGGGTCAAAAGCAGAAGCAGTTGAATGAACTAATAATCCAATTCTGCCTAAACTGCTTCTTCCATCTAATCTTCCGGCTAAATGATTTGGGATTTTAATAAATTCTTTTGTTACAGCCAAAATTAATTCTCTTGGATGGACAACAAATTTTTTGCCGTCTTCTATTTCAATTAATTCAGTGAAGTTTTCCGGAACTCCTTTGCTTACATCAATATGGCTTATTTCTGAATTCTTAAAAACTCTGAATTTGTTCCCTAAATATAAGTCAATTGAAGAACAAAAAATTTCTTCCATTTTTATACCGCTTACTTCAAGGTCTTTTTCTTTTATTGCTTTTTTTAAATCTCTATCAGATAATACTGCCATAATCTAATTATTGTATCCAAACCTTTTTAAAAAAAAGTTTTACCAAAAGCACCTTTTTACAAAAGTTGCACCAAAAACAGCTTTTGCACAAACCTTTTTTATCTTTTTGATGCCAATTCTTTATGTGATGTAAATGGAATTTAATTCAAAAATACTGGAAACAAAAAAATGCGAAGACGAAAAAAACTGTTTCAGGATAGTTAAATTTGAGAAACCAAAAGCATTTGATTTTAAGTCAGGGCAGTTTATAATGATTGCCTCTGAAGACTTCAAACTAAGAGATGCCCCTGAAAAACTTAAATGGAGTTCTTTTTCTATTGCCAGTTCTCCTTTTCAAAAAGAACTGGAATTATGCATTAAAATTTATGAAACAAAAGGATTAACCGAACATTTAAAATCCAAAAAACAAGGCGATGAAATAATAATTAAAGGCCCGTTTGGAAATTTTACTTTAAATAAGGACTTCAAAGAAGTTTCTTTTGTTGCTTTAGGAACAGGGATTGCCCCGATGATTTCAATGATTCGAACTTTACTGCATGAAAATGATTTAAGGCCGATTAACTTGTTTTATGGTTTCAGAAACAGATGCTGTTTTTTGTATCACGAAGAACTGATTGAAATGCAGAAAAAATTCAAGAACTTTAAATTAAATTTTATTCCAAGCGACCCGGAACAAGACTGGAGTGTGCCAAAAGGATATGTACAGGAATTAATTGAAAAAGCAGTTTTTTCTGTTCCAAAAAAAGAAATAGATTTTTATTTGTGCGGGCCGCCAAAAGCACTGGAATCAATTAAAGAGTTTTTGATTAAAAAAGAATTTAATAAAGACAAAATTTTTTACGAGAAATGGGGTTAAAACTTTTCTAAAAAGGTTTCAGAACTCATAATCTTAATCATTGCTTGCGCTCACATCAGCCTGGTTCATCATTAACCTTAATTCAATTATTATGTGTTAGCGTTTAATTAAAAAGAAGCCTTTTTGTTCATAATAAAAATAAGTAAAAGATTAATTTAAGTCTTTCGTTTATTCTTTTATTTCAATAAAAGAAAGCATTATTTTCAGGCTTTCAACTGCTTTTGCTTTCACTAAAGTGAAAGCATTGAGTTTCCCTGATTCTTCTATTACA
>PFAI01000047.1:0-9159 GCA_002763225.1 Candidatus Diapherotrites archaeon CG10_big_fil_rev_8_21_14_0_10_31_34 | reverse complement strand
CAGCATGAAATTAACTGTAACTTCTTTTATTTTTCCCTGCATGTCTTTTACTTCTGCTCTGCTTATTTTGTTTTCAGCCATTCCCTGTTTTATTGATTCAATTATGCTTTCGTTTTCTGAGAGCTCTAAAACAAGGTTTTTTTGGCTTCCTTTTCCCTGAAATATTTGTGAGCCCTGTAGTGAAGTTTTTGAACCAGAATACATGTTTTCCCTTTTATTTTTTCTTTTTTGTCCCCATTATTTCATCTAGTTTGCCTATTGATTCAAATGCTCTTAAGATTTCTAATGGGATTGCAAAAACAACTGTGTTGCTTTGGTCGCTGCTTAAGTCATTTAATGTATTTAAAGTCCTTAAATGCAGTGCTCCTGGGCTTGCTGACAGAGTTTTGGCTGCTTTAGCCAGATTATTTGATGCTTCAACTTCTCCTTGAGCTTTAATTATTACTCCTCTTCTTTCTCTTTCTGCTTCAGCTTGTTTTGCCATTGTTCTCTTTAAGTTTTCCGGCAGTTCAACGTCCTGCATTTTTATTCCGGTAACATTTAATCCCCATGGATCTGTTTCTTTGTCCACTACTAATTCTATTTCTGATGCAATTTGATCCCTGTTGGATAAAACTTCATCCAATGATTTGTTTCCAATTATGTCCCTTAAAGCTGTCTGAGAATATTGTGCTACAGCATAAACATAATCCTGAATATTTAATACAGCTTTTTTCGGGTCTTTTACTTCAAAATAAACCACTGCATTAACTCTTACCGGAACATTGTCTTTTGTCATTACTTCTTGTTTTGGAATATCAACTGTTTTAATCCTGATATCAAGTTTTTTGTAAGTCTGGATTACCGGAATCAGAATATTTAATCCTGGTTCCATTATTCCGGAGTATTTCCCTAAAGTAAATTTTACTCCTCTTTCATATTGATTAATTATTTTAATTGACGCTATAGCCAAAATAATTATTATTGGAATAAAAAAAAACAAAGCCATTATAATTCCCCCAATTAATTCTATTAAAGTCATTTTCCCACCATTATTAGTTTGTATATATATCTGGTTTATAGTGTATAAAAATGTTTCTCAGCCTTTTTTTATTGCAGGAATTCAATTTCTTTTTCATTGCATTTATTTTTTACTGGTCTTTTGTTATTGGTTGTTCAAGGCAAAACTGCATTCCAGTCAAAGCAAAAACAATTAATGCAATCCATAAATTGAATTCCTGCAAAAAAGGAAAAACAAATTGTTCAGAAGAAAAAGGCCAAAACATTTTAACCGGCCAGAAAGTAGTAAACAAATCCGTTATTGAATGAAAAATAAAAGAAAAAGAAAACACAAGAAAAACTTTTATTTTATCTAATTTAAAATATTTATTTAAAATCAATGCAAAAATTGCTCCAAAAATTATTCCATAAACTGGTGCATGAAATAACTCGTGATGAAATTCATAATACAAATTAATGTCCCAAAATAATGCAATTCCATCCAAGTCAGGAAGCATTCCGGCAATAAAAGCAATTAATCTGAGTTTTTCGTTTTTAGTGAAACGAGATACAATCAAAAAAGAAATTAATCCATGAATTAAAGTAAAAGCCATAAGTTATTCAACTTTTTAGCATCTGGAAATTTCTCCTGAATCTTCAAAAGAATTTCCTAGTAATGCAGTGCAATAATTTGAAACGCATTTGCATTCTTTAATATAAGTCCCGCAACGGTTTCCAGGGCAGTTTGCTTCTTCAACAAAATCCTTGTTTGAACACTCTGAATTACTGCATTCAGCGCAATCATCGTCTTTTATGCAATAAAATTCTTTTGGAATTTCTTTTTCAGGGTATTCATCCATTAAATCCTGAAAAGAAAAAGCCTCTTCGCCGATTTTATGTGTTATTAATCTTCCGATTTCATTTTCAACTTTATCAAATTGGTCTACACTAGAATTAACTACCAAAACAGTTTTTCTTTTTCCATTTGCTTTAATGCTTATTTTTGTAAATCCCCCGTCCATTATGCTTGGGTCATTGTAATTGTCATTCAAGCCAAAAAAGTTGTTTATTACAACTGCATCAAAAATTTTTTTTCTTTCTGATTCGCTTACATCAAATTCATATTTTTTGCTTAGAGCAGTTTCCATTGTTTTTTCAAAAACTGCTTTTCCTTGTGAATCAATGCTTAACTCATAATGCCCCCATTCCAAGTGTGTTGCACCTGACTCATAGCTTACTTCAAAATCTGCCGGAAGGGTTTCAGGAGGCTGAGGCGGATTAGGGCAGCCAAAAACAAATACAATTAAAATTAAAATCAAAAAAACTTTTTTCAAAGTTTTGTCAAATTGCTTCGCAGAAACTTTTTTCATGCTAGAATTAGGTTTTTGTTCTATAAAAATTTTGTGTTTTAATTAAAAAAAGCTATTTTTGTTTTTTTTCTTCTCTGATTGTTTTAACTAAATTATATACCGCTGAAGCAATAAAAACAATTTGAAGCACAATAAAAATTAAGTCTCCAATATAAATGCTGTAAACTGCAAGACATAATCCTCCAAGAATAAATAAAGTGTCTTCTCTTTTTCTGTTTGTTATAACTACTCCGGCAGAAATAAACAGCAATCCCAGAATCCCAATTATTTTAAATAAATCTAAACTGTTAATTAAATTCAAATCCATTTTTTTCACTGTTTAATAGTTTTCTGTTCTGTCATATGCAGTGTATTCAGGTCCTTCAACACAGACATCCATTCTGCAGTCCAAATAATCATTGCAATAGTTTTGTGCTGAAAGCATTCCATACATATCTGTTCCAATTGATTTACAGCAAGGCTCATTTAATTTCCCGCATGCTTCTTCATTTCCGTTATTGTATTCCTGATTCCCTGCATCATAATAAGTTGTATTTGGGTCATCAAATGGTCCTTCACCTGAATAAGGTTGTCCATCGCTTCTCATACTTGCATAAGCTGTTTCTTCCGGGCATCCTGCCAAAAAAACACTTAAAATCAGAATTCCAAAAACCAAGAATTTTGTGTTCATTCATTAATTTAGTTAGAATAATCTTAAAAAGAATTAGGGTTTTTTCTTTTCAGATTTCTATTAATTTGTGTGTTTTTCCCTTTTTTTTCTGTTTAAAAATCTTTTTGTTCACAAATTACTTAATAAAAAAAAGAAAAGACAGAATAACTCTATTTTTTTCTTAACTGAAAAAACTCTGCTTTTTGGCTTAACTAAGCTAACTAGAATGGCGTTATTTTTCTATTTCTTTTAAAGGAGAATGATTTAAATTGAACTTTAATGAACTAAACATAAATGACAGCATAAAAAACGCTTTGCATAGAAAAGGCTTTGAAAATGCTTCTGAAATACAGGAAAAAGTTATTCCTTTAGCTTTAAAAGGAAATGATATTGTAGGAAAATCAAAAACAGGAACAGGTAAAACCGCTGCTTTTGCTATTCCTTTAATTCAAAAAATAAGCGAAAAAAATGATTTTGCTTTGATTGTTGTTCCAACAAGAGAGCTTGCTTTGCAGGTAAAAGAAGAAATTGCTTCAATTGCAGTTAACACTCATGTAAAAACAATAGCTGTTTTTGGCGGCCAAAACATCAAAACACAAATTGATTTGCTTAGAAGAAAACCCCAGATAATTGTCGGAACACCAGGAAGACTGCTTGACTTGATTGCAAGAAGAATTCTTGTGTTAAACCAAACAAGATATTTGGTTTTAGATGAAGCAGACAAAATGTTTGACATGGGTTTCAGAGATGATGTTGCAAAAATAATTTCTTTTCTTCCAAGAGAAAAACAAACAATGATTTTTTCTGCTACAATGCCAAGAGAAATTCTTTACTTAATTGAAAGACACTTAAAAAAAGACAAAACTTTTTTTGATTTAAGTGAAGACAATGCACCAGTTCAGGAAATTGAACAGTTTTATGTAATGGTTGACCCAAAACAAAAAATTTATGCACTGCAAAGAGTTTTAGCAAACGATAATTCAAAGACTCTTGTTTTCTGCAGAACTAAAAGAACTGTTGACTGGCTTGAAAGACTGCTTTCAAGAAGAGGAATAAGAGTTCTGGCAATTCATGGAGACAAAACTCAGGGAGCAAGAAACAAAATGCTTGAAGAATTCAAGCGTTCAAGAAACGGAATACTTATTGCAACTGATGTTGTCGCCAGAGGAATTCATGTTAATGATATAGATAATGTAGTTAATTTTGATTTTCCTTCGGAAACAGAAAATTATCTGCATAGAATCGGCAGAACTGCAAGACAAGGAAGAGCAGGGAAAGCAATAAGTTTTTGTGCTAATTTAATGGAATACGATGTTCTTGAAAGCATTAGCGCAAGAAACAACACAGTAATACATCAATTACAGTAATCAGTTAAGTATTACAAGCGTGGCTCCCATTACAAGGCTTCCTATAAGCAAACCAAAAATCATTAAATGAGAGTTTCCGTTACAGTACTTTTTTGCAGTTGGAAGCAATTCATCAAAACAAATAAACACCATTATTCCTGCAACAAAAGCCAGACTTGCCCCGATTACTGAATCTGAAAGAAACGGCAGTAAAATTAATGCAGCAATTATTGCTCCTAAAGGCTCAGCCATTCCTGAAAGAAAAGAAACAAAAAAAGCTTTTCTTTTCTTTTTTGTTGCAAAATAAACTGGGATTGAAACAGCTATTCCTTCAGGAATATTGTGAATTGCAATTGCTATTGCCATAATTATTCCTGTTTCAGCTGAATGAAGATTTCCTGCAAAAACAGCAAATCCTTCAGGAAAATTATGTATTGCTAAACCTAATCCGACAAACAAACCAGTTTTCAATAATTTTGCATCCTGTTTTTTTACGTTTGAAACTTTTTCTAAAATATATTCATGTGGAATAAAATAGTCTACCAAAAAAATAATTCCTGCTCCTCCAAAAAACATTATTATTGCTTTTTCATATCCTATTGCTTCAATTCCTTTTGGAAGCATTTCAATAAAAGAAATAGTAATCATTACTCCGGTTGAAAAAGCCAGAGAAAAAGCAAGATAGCTTGTTTTCATTTCTTTAATAAAAAAAACTACTGCACTTCCAATTGTTGTTGATAATCCTGCAAAAAGAGCTAAAATCAGTCCGGTTAAAATTACATTCATTTTATCTCAATAAAAAATAAGAAAGAAAGATTAAAAAATAAATAAACAACGAATTAAGCCAAACAAGTCTCTTATTATGAAGCTCTAAACAAATATATATAACAAAGTTAACTGATTCTAGGAGGAATAACCATGGACAGCCAGTTTACCAGAATGCGAAACAGAACCCAAAATTTTTCACTTAAAGAACAAAAAAAAGAAGATAAAAAAAACCGTTTTCTTTTGCGTTCACTTTCCCTTTAATTTTTTGTTTTGCTTTCAGTTATTTTAAAAAAAATTCCGGTTTTCCGGCACTGCTCTATATGTGCAAATCCCGCCGAATTTTATTTTTAGGGGGGTTTTGTTGAATGGCCAAAAGAATTGATTAAAAGATTATTCATACTTTTTAGATTGTTCGCAGCACATTTTTTGCAGGGTACTTGCTATGCGGGAGAAAAAGAAAATCTTGTTTGCTGTTTGCGGGATAGGTCTTGGCCATGTGATAAGGTCTCTTGAAATAATAGATAACCTTGCTGAAGAAAACGAAGTGTTTGTTACTTCTGCTAGCAGAGCGCATTCTTTCCTGAAAAAACAAACGCCGGACAAAGTAAAACCGCTTGCAGCGATTCAGACAATTGAATTATGTTTCGGTGAAAACACATTTGATTTGATAGGCACTGCATATAAGAATATCCCGAAACTGCCTGCAATACTTTACTCAAACTGGAAAATATTTGACAAACTGAAAAAAAATGTTGATTTGGTTATTTCAGACCATGAAGTAAGCAGCGTTATGTGGGCTAAAGCAAACAGGAAAAAAATAATTAACATAAGCCACACGCATGGAATGTATTTTACTCATTTTTTTGAAAAATTTAAAAAGCCACTTAATTTGGCTTATACTGTCCCGCTTGATTTGCTTTCAACAGCCGATATGACAGTGAATACCCATTTTTTCCCTTTGAAAAGAAAAAGTTTCCTTAATGTCAGGTTTTTTGGCCCAATAATAGCAAAAGACATGATTGAAGTTAAGGCGACAGAAGGGAAAAAAATAGTGGTTTACCTCCCCACAAATATGCTTAATGGCTTTATTGAAGTTGCAAATCCCATAAAAGAAAAATTTATTGTTTTCTGTGATTCAGGCCAGGAAAAATTAAAAAAAACTGCCGGAAAAAATTTTTCATTCAAAAAAGTTAGCAGGAAAAACTTTGTAAAAGAGTTGTCCAGAGCAAAATGTTTTGTTTCACATGGAGGAGTAAGTGGTCTAACAGAAGCGCTGTTTTTAGGGAAACCATGTTATGTTATTGCGGATGAATCTTTTTATGAAAGATGCTATAACGGGAAAACGATGGAGCTACTTGGGTATGGAAAATGCAGCAAAAAGGAATCCGGACAAGAGTTCACAGATTTTTTGCATAACATTAAACAATACAAAAAGGAACTGCAGAAAAAGCCTGTTGGGCCTGCAAATAAAGAAATAATAGCTTTTATAAAAAAACAAATTGAATCAGGGAATACAACAAGAAATTAATTGAGTAATAATCCTGCCTCCCAACACTGCTCTATAGGTGCAATTCCCGCCGGGGTTTCCCTAAAATGAGAACTATTTTTTATAGGTTAAATTGTTTTTTGATTTTTTTATTTTAAAGTAATAGTAGGCTATTCCTGCTATAATTATTATGATTATTAATACAATGAATGGAGTGAAGTCTGTTTCTTTTGGTTTTTCTTTTTCGCCATCAACTGAAACACTTTTTGCAAGGCATTCTCCTTGTTTGCATTCTTTGTTTGTTCCGCAACTGGTTCCGTCAGTTAAGTTTGTGTAAGTGCATTCTCCTGTTGCAGAATTACAGGAATCCTGAGTGCAAGGATTTAAGTCATCACAGTCAATTCCTTCACATAAATCTGTTAAAGGTTCTTCTTCTGCAAATTCTGCCACTATTGGCGCAGTCATTTCGTTTATTGCTTGATTGGTTACCTCGTTGCTTACAGTATAAATTATATTTTTTGTTTGATTCGAGTTAACTTCATCCAAAGAAAACTGGATTACTGGGTCTTCTTTTAGTATAGTGAATTCAAAATCGCTTTTTATTTGTGATGCGTTTAATGCTACTGATTTTGGAATGAATTCAATTATTTTAATGTTTGTTTTCTTTTTTCCCGGATTATTTATGTTAATTGTCATTGTAGTCTGATAAGTTACTTCTCCTGTAATGTTGTCAGTTACTTTTTCCACTCTAATTGTCCTGCTTACAGTTGTTTTTCCTAGTGCTTGAGATGCTTTTTCTATTGCATTCTTTGAAGCTCCAACTTCAGTTAACTTGTTTCTCATTTCTTCTGAAGTGGGTTTTTTTGAAATTATTTTTTCTAATATTATTTCTTTTGTTTTTGTTGGGCAGTCTGCTGGGCAATTGCTTGAATTTTCGTCTCCTGCACAGAATCCGTTGCCACAAATTTCTTCTGTGGGCGGAGTGCATTCAACTGAACAGCATCTGTTTGAATCCATTGCAGTCAGCCAGCTTCCAGTACATTCTTCGTTTTCGTCACAAATGTTTCCGTATTGTGCTACACAATAATTTGGTCCGCCTGTATTGCTTGCAGGCGGAGAAGTTACATTTATTGTCACTGAAGCAGTTGAACTGTTTACATCTGATATTGTTTGTGCAATAACATAAAATGTATGGCTTGCTGTTGATAAATTATTAAAATCATAAGAAAGATTGGTGCTGTTGTCTACCCATCCGTTTGAGTCAACCTGAACATAATATTTGTTTATGTTTCCTGTGTTTGTTGCACTGTAAACTAATGTTACTCCTGTTGATGTTTGGCTTGAACCGTCTGTTGGATTAGAAATTGTTACTACTGGCGCAGTTTGATCTATTAGAATATAAAATACATTTGAATCCCCATAATTGCCTGCATTATCAAGTGAATTAAAATCTATTGCATAGTTGCCGTCTGATGAAATTAATATGTTTGTGTCATAGGTTGTCCACGCCCCATAACTTATTCCAGTTGCAGAATTAGTGTCTAGCCTGTATTTTGTTGAACTGCAGCCACTTGTTGCATCACTGCAAGTTAAATGAATATTTGCATCCATTGACTGCCAGGTATTATGATTTCCATCCCAAGAAGTTGAAGGAGCAGTCTGGTCAATTAAAACATAAAAAGTGTTTGTGTCTCCTATATTTCCTGCTCTGTCAGTTGAATTAAAGTCTATTGCCCAGTTTCCGTCTGCAGTAATGAAAATATTTGTGTCATAAGTCAGCCACGAACCATAGCTTACAGTATCAGAAGAATCGCTGTCTATTCTGTATGTTGTATTTGCGTCTCCCCCTGTGCACCCTGAACCAGAATCATTGCAGGTTAAATGAATGTTTACGTCTGATGCCTGCCATAATTCGTTTGCATCCCATGAAGTGGTTGGGGCAGTGTTATCTATCCTGAAGCTTGTGTTGCTTGAATCTGAGCCATCGTCTCTGTAAGTGCCGTCTGCTTGTCTGTTAACTACATTTACATCAACAAAATAGTTTCCGTCTGAAATTGCTGTTGTATTCCAGCTGTAAGTGCAGTTATTCATTGAAGCAAAGTTTTGGTCATCACAATTAGCTGTATCCATTAAATTCAGGTCAGAAATTAAAGTAGTGAAAGCCCCTTGAGTAGCACTATAATAAATGAACGCCATTAAATTTGAGTCATCAATTGAATTAGCATCAATATCAGTTACATTGAAATCAATTGTGTAAGTTGCTTTAATGTACTGGCTTCCATTTGGGTTATTAACCAAAACAGTCGGAGCAGAATTAACAATCCCAAAAAATAACACTAAAATTAATGCAATTAAAAATTTTTTGTATTTCATGTCATTTTCCTTTACTTATTGTTTTTTTTCTTTTATTATTAGTGTGGTTATGTTTTTATTTGTTTGTTTTTTGTTTTCTTTTGTTTTTTAGTGTTTTTCTGTTTTTATGCAATTTGATAATTTAAACCCAATTAAAATAAAAAAAGATTTTTAGTTCTTGGTATTTTTTTTGAGAAAAATTTTCGCCTC
>PFAI01000003.1:20373-23365 GCA_002763225.1 Candidatus Diapherotrites archaeon CG10_big_fil_rev_8_21_14_0_10_31_34 | reverse complement strand
AAATTTGGGTTTCATTAATTTAGTTGCTTTAACACAATCCACACAATCCATTGTATATGTTCCTCCGATTGGAAGCAAAGCAACATCTGTTTTGATTTTGGAAAAAGAATCAATTAAAGAAGTGTCGCCGGAAAAATAAATTCGTTTTCCTTTATTTGAAACAATAAAGCCAACAGGATAAAATGAGTCAGGATGATGAGCTGTAACACATTCAATTTCAACATTTCTTAAAGTTATTTTTTGTTCTAAATTTAATGGACACAAAAACTTTCTGTCAATGTCTAATTCATTTAATAAGCTGTCATGAGCCACAACAAAACACTCGTTTTGTTTTACTAATAATTCAATTGCTTTTTTGTCAAAATGATCAAAGTGTTCATGAGAAACAAGAATTACATCAATTCCTGATAAATCTTTTTTTGAGGCAGCGCATTTTATTACACGGTTAAATGCAGAGTCCTTGCAGGTGTTATTCATAAAAGGGTCAAACAATAAAGTAGTGCCATTCAAATTTACTTTAAAGAATGAATGCCCAAAAAAAGTTATTTCAGCCATTTCACATAAAGAAGGTAATCGTTTAATATAAATGCGTACTATCGTTAGACGTCAAAAAAGCCAAAAGTAAATCATAAATAGGGTTTTGGTCAATAAGTAATAGGATAAAATGAAAAAAATATTGTTTTTGATTGCATTTATTTTTTTGTTAACAAATGTTTTTTCAGCTGAAATTAAATCCAGCAGCATTAATGTAATAATTGACAAAGAAGGAACTGCATTAATTGAAGAAACTTTTTTTGTTGTGTTTGAAGAAGGAGAAAAAGAGTTATTCAAACAAAGTATTGAACAAGGGATTTCAGTTGATTCACTAAAAACATTTGGATTAGATATAAAGCCAAGATTAGAAAATACTGAAGCAATAATTTCTTTTGAAGAAACACAGGAAAACAATAAAATTAAACTCAATTATTTTTCTAATGCATTGTTTTCAGTTAAAAACAAAATTACTTCAAACCAGTTTTCTTTAAACAAAGCAAAACTTTTATTTCTTTTTTCAGGAGACCAGATTATTTTTCCTGAAAACTTTTCTTTAAGATTTGTTTTGCCAAAAGAAGCCAAAACAATCAATGTTTTGCCTCAGACAACTGTTTCATCAAACACAGTTGAATGGAAAGGTCCTTTAATAGGAGAAAACCTGCTTTTAGAGTATTCAATAGACAAAGCTCCTGATAAAATAACAATAAAAGAAACAAGAATCGAGGTATTAATTAAAGAAAACGGTTTTGGAGAAATAACAGAAAAATATTTTTTTGATTTTAAAAGCACAGAAGAATTAAATTATTTTGTTGAAGCATCCCAAAAAAATGGATTAGAAATAGCTCAATGGAATGCATTTGACAACAGGTTTTTTGTTCACATAAAAGAAGATGAATTTGACATAAAAAATGCATCAGTTAGGTTTGAAGAAAATGGATTAACTAACAGTTACTTAATTATGGAATATGAAAATGAAAGCCCTGTGTTTATTGAAAACAAGGAAAGAACAGGAAGGTTTATTGAATGGGAATTCAACCAAAAAAAGTTGAATAGTATGCTTTCAGGAGGAGCAATAATTCTTCCGGAAAACACTTTACTGGAAATTACTCTGCCTTCTAACGCAGAAATAAAAGAAACAAACTTAGAAAAAGTAAATGGAAAAATTAACTGGCAGGGACCTAAAACTGCAAGCAGTATTAAGATTATTTTTATTATAACAGAAAACATTGCACCAACATTTAATTTGAGTTTAATGATTCAAAAACTTGTTTCAAGCAAGGAAAGCCTGACAATATTTATATTGATTTTAATTATAGTAATGGTTATTGTTTCATTAAAAAAAGATTCTTTAACCGAAAAAATAGATTTGTTTATAATAAAAAACTCTAAAATCGAAAAAGAAGAAGAAGCAGAAATAGAAATTGACAATTAAAAAAAGAAATAAGTTTTAAGAAAAATAGTTTCCTAAATTTGACTGGGTTTCTTCTTTGCTTTCTTTTGTTTCTTTTTCTTCTGGCATTAAATTTTTGTTTTTGGATTCTTTTTCTATCATTTGATCTAACAAGGAGTCAGTTATTGCTGATAAAGGCTTTCTGCCGGAAAACATTAATTTCTTTTTTATTTGAGCCTGTTCAATCAATGTTTTCACTTTCTTTGTTTCAGGCTTGGTGTTAAGCAAAAAAGCTGCTTCTTTATCAGTTAAATCAAATCTGGCAGTAAAATCTATTGCAAAATCTTTATCAGAAAAAGACTGTTTAATGAAAGGAATATCGCTTGAAAGAATTTCTTTTGAAGAAGAATGAATTTCTTTAGCTAGTTTTAAAGCCAAAACTTTTTTTAGTTCTCTTTGACCTTTATTTGAACTCAATAAACGCAATACTTTTGGGAACTGATACATTACAAAATTTTTGTTTGGATTTTCTTTTGCAAGAGAAACACCTACAGTCATTAATTCAGAGGAATATCTTAGAAAACCGTAATGCTGTCTTCTTCTGATTCTTCCAAGAAAAACATCTGCTTTGCTTAAAGAATCAAACGCAGAACAAATTTCAGTTGAAGAAGAAAACTGTCTTGGAATGTTTTCTTCAATCCATTTCATTAACAGGTTAGAATCAACATCAGATGAAAACCTTGCATTTCTTGCTTCAGCAAAAGAATCTGCAGTAAAAATTTTTCTTAAAACTTTAAAAACGTCTTCTTGTCTTTCCCTGTAACCCAAAGATTCAACGTCTTTTAAAGAAATTTTTTTGTTTAATGCAAGAGTCTGCAAATCAATTAAAGCACTTCTCATATCCCCAACAGAATTTTTTGCTAATAATTCAATTGAATTTTCTTCTGCTTCAATTCCTTCTTCTAAACAGATTTCTTTAAGCCTTTTTGACATGCTTAAATAATTTATTTTTTTGAACTGCATTAAAGTACAATTAGTTCGGATTGGAAGCATTTTTTTATCTGAATA
>PFAI01000003.1:0-20343 GCA_002763225.1 Candidatus Diapherotrites archaeon CG10_big_fil_rev_8_21_14_0_10_31_34 | reverse complement strand
AATCCTTGTTTCTGAAATCACTTGCATTTAATTCAAAAATGCTCCAGGAATTAATTTTAGCTAAAAGATAGGCTAAAGCAGTTTTGCCTGAACCAGTCTGACCGAATAAAAGCAATGGCTTTTGTTTATTGCCTTGATTCCATTGCTTGCTCCATAAAAGAGCTTTTTGAACTAAATCAGTGTTTCCTATAAATTCTTCCAGGTTTTTTGGAAAAAATTTATCTGTCCATAATTCACTCATGTTCTCCATATAATTAAAGAAGTTAATGCATAAAAAATCATTTGATTGACATGCAAATAGGCGTAGTAGGAAAACCAAACACAGGCAAAAGCACTTTTTTTGGTGCTTCAACTTTAATTGATGTTGAAATGCAGAATTATCCTTTTACTACAATAGAGCCAAACAAAGGAACAGGTTTTGTCAGAGTTGAATGCGTTGACAAAGAATTTGGAGTACAGTGCAATCCAAGAACTGGTTCTTGTGTTAAAGGAATAAGGTTTGTTCCGGTTGAATTAATTGATGTAGCAGGGTTAGTTCCGGGAGCATCAGAAGGAAAAGGATTAGGAAACAAGTTTTTAGACGATTTAAGAAAAGCAGATGCATTAATTCATGTAATTGATTTAAGCGGAAGCACTAATGAAAAAGGAGAACCAGTGGAAAAAGAAAGTTATGATCCTGCAAACGACATTCTTTTTTTGGAAAAAGAAATTGATGCATGGTTTTTAGGGATAATCAAAAAAAACTGGAACAAGTTTTCTAAGGTAAGAGAAAACGAAAAAAATAAGAAACTGAATTTAATGGCACAAAATTTGAGTGGAATCGGAGCAAATGCATTACAGTTAGACAAAGCAGTGTCAAAACTTGGTTTATGGGGAAAAAGTTTTTCTGAATGGAATGAACAAGATTTTCAGGAATTTGCAACAAAAGTCAGAGAGGAAAGCAAACCGATTATTATTGCAGCAAACAAAGCAGATATTTCTTCAGAAAAAGCATTAAAAAAATTAAAGGAAAAGTTTCCTGACAAAATAATTATTGCCTGTTCTGCTGTAGCAGAATTAACTTTAAAGAAAGCAGCAAAAGACAAAAGCTTAGAGTATTTTCCAGGAGAAAAAGAATTCACTAAATTGAAAGAATTAAATGAAAAACAGGAAAAAGGATTAAATTATATTAAAGAAAATGTTTTGGAAAAATTTGGAAGCACAGGAATACAAGAAATACTTGATATAGCTGTATTTGATTTACTAAAATATATTGCGATTTTTCCCGGAGGAGTAAAAGGATTGGTTGATTCAGAAGGAAGAACGCTTCCAGACTGCTTTTTGCTGCCTTCTGGTTCAACTGCATTGGATTTTGCTTTCAAGCTTCATACAGATATAGGGGAAGGATTTATCCGCGCAATAGATGTCAAGACAAAGCAGATGATTGGAAAAGAACATGAACTAAAAAGCAGGGATGTAATAGAAATCATTTTTAAGAAGAAATGAGCTCTGTAAAAATCATTTATAAAAAACAAAAACCGGATTCATAAAACCTGTTTATTTGCTTATTCAAGGCAATTTAAAATTCAATTCAGAGGATTTCTGCCCCGCCGAAGAAACGAAAAGACTTTTATAGTTTGATAGAGTTAATTGTTTAAGTGAAAAAAAATGTTTGAATTATATGAGGGAGCAGGGAAAAAATGGAGCACTGAAACCGCTTACTGGTTAGATTTTATTCAAACATTTAATGAAGAAAAAGGAAAAAACGCTAAATTAACAATAACAAATTTTATGGAAAATTGGCATGCAAAAAGTCTAAGTTCAATAGCAGCCTATAAAAATCTAGGAGCACAAGAAGCTTATAAAAAAGGAATAACTGATTACTGGAAAACCAGAGAAACCGCTGTTTTAAGATTAGTGGAAGCAAGAGATCCAAAAAAAGGGATAACTGATGAAAAAATAATTAAAGAATTAATGCAATTAGGAAAAATCGATAAAAACCAGGCAATAAAAATAATTAGACAGGCAAAAACAGTAACTATAAGAAACGGGCAATCCAGCAAAATTAAATTAAGACCTAAAACAAAATATGGTCCTGTATTAAAAAACATAAGGAATTCTGCAAAAAAAACTATAACAAAAAGAAGAATTATTTAATAACTTATTTTTCAATTTTTTCCCGAAAAACTGAATCAAATTCTAAATCTAATTTTAAGCAGACTTTATGGATATGATAGTCGTCTGTGAGCAAAGGAAACTTTAATTCAAATGCAAGAGCTAAAACAGAAATATCTGCTAAAGAAAGCTTATGAGGGATATTTAATTCATTTGCAGCTTTTTTAATTAAATTAATTGAATCTTTTTTTGGTTCTCTTACCTTGATTTTGCCTTGCTTTAATCCTATTTCAACTAAATGTTTTGACCGAAAATCAATTATTTCATCCAAAATTTCGTTTGAAGTAAAATAAACATCTTCTCCAAAAGAAAAATTAAAGTTGTTTAAAATTACAGCTGAATCCATTACATAATTTGACATAAAAAGAAAGGGAAGGAAAAGTTATATAAACCTTATTATATAAACTTATATAATTGATTTTTATGGATAAAAAACACATTCATTCTCCCAGATTAGATACTATTGCAATGGTTGAAAATACTATTAAGAAATCAAAAGAAAAATTAAGCAAAACAGAGTTATGGAAAAAGCTTCCAAAACAAATGATGTACCAGACTTTTTCCACTGCAATAGATTATTTAGTGGAATTAAAGAAAATAAGATTAACTGCAGAAGGAAAAATTGAATTGATTTTAGAAAAAGGAAAAGCAAAAGTTTGGGAAAAAGAAACTCAAGAAGGAATTCAAGAAAAAAAAAGTAAAATTGAAATTAAAAAAAATGAAATTAAAGAAGGAAAAAAAGAAATGAAAATTAATGCAGTTGGCTTGGATGATTCTGCAAAAAAAATTGTTTCAGAGTTAAGTGAAATTGAAAGAAAAACATTAAAGGTTTTAGCTGAAGAAAAAAAAGAATTAAGCGTTCAGGAATTAAGCGAAAAAACAGGAATTGAATTAGATTCAGCCAGAAGAGCAATTCAATGGCTGAATGAAAAAGAATTAGGAAAAGCAAGAATTGAAAAACAGGTTTTTGTTTCACTTGGAATTGAAGGATTAAAAGCAGTAAAAGACGGTTTGCCGGAAAAAAACTTTTTAAAAGAGTTAAACGAAAACTGGAAAAGTTTATCAGAAATTAAAAGCATTTCAAAACAGGAAATAAATATTGCTTTAGGAAACGCAAAAAAAAAGGATTTAATTGAATTAAAAAAAGAAAAAGAATTAACTGTTAAAATCACAGAAAAAGGAAAAGAGTTTTTAGAGAAAAAAACTGAAGAAGAATTAATACTGGAAAAAATAGGGGAAAAAGAATTAGAAGAAAAAAACTTAAATGAAAAAGAAAAACAAGTTTTGAAGTTTTTAGGTTTTAGAAAAGGATTTTTAAAACACAAAGAAAAAGGAAATGAATTTATTTCAATTACAGAAAAAGGTTTTAGTGCAAATGAATCAATAAAAGAAACAAGAAGTTCAGAAAATTTATTGAATGCAAAAATAATAAGAAATTATAATATTCAGGACCCGGTTGAAGAAGTTTATCCAGGAAAAAAACAGCCTTACTATAAATTTGTTGATGAAATAAAACAAAAACTGGTTTCATTAGGGTTTAAAGAAATGGAAAACCCTTTGATTGTACAGGAATTCTATAATTTTGATGTATTGTTTCAGCCACAAAATCATCCTGCAAGAACCTGGACTGACACATACAAATTAAAGAAGCCTACTCATGGAAAACTTCCTGAAAAAAAAATTGTTGAAACAATAAAAAATGCCCATGAAAACGGGGGAAAAGCTGAAAGCATGGGCTGGAATTATGAGTGGAGTGAAAAAATTGCTGAACAGTTAATGCCTTCAGCTCATGGAACAGCTCATTCTGCAAGACAGTTGGTTAAAGGAATTGAAGTTCCTGGAAAATATTTTACTTTAGCCCGTTGTTTTAGGCCTGATGTAGTTGATGCAACTCATTTAATTGAATTCAATCAAATGGAAGGATTTGTTGTTGGAAAAGATTTTACTTTAAGAAAATTGCTTGGATTGCTAAAAGAATTTGCAGTAGAAATTGCCGGAGCCGAAAAAGTAAAGTTTTTGCCTGACTATTATCCTTTTACCGAACCATCAGTTCAGTTAAATGCATTACACCCTGAATTAGGCTGGGTTGAATTCGGTGGTGCAGGAATTTTCAGGGCAGAAATAACTGAAAACCTTGGAATAAAAGAAAAGTGTTTGGCTTGGGGTTTAGGAATGGACAGATTAGCAATGTTCAAGCTTAAACTAAATGATATAAGAGAATTGTTTTCACAGAATCTGGATTGGTTAAGGAAGGGAATTTAATGAAAAAAAAGAATTTAATTGGAGAAATTTTTGAGGAAAGGATTTAATGAAAAATTTAATCAAAGAAATTAAGGAAATGGATTTTTAATGCCTACAATTGAATGCTCAAAAAAAGATTTTGAATTACTGGTTGGAAAAAAGTTTTCAAAAGAAGAATTAGAAGACGTATTGTTAGGAGTCAAAGGAGAATTAGATGGAATAAACGAAGATGAATTAAAGATTGACATAAAAGAAACTAACAGACCGGATTTATGGTCAGTTGAAGGAATTGCCAGAGAAATAAAAGCTTTTATTGGAAAAGAAAAAGGGATTCCAGAATACAAAGTTTTGAAAGGAAAAAGAAAAGCAAAAATTGATTCAAATTTAAAAGACATAAGACCAAAAGCAGCTTATGCAGAAATTAGAGGAATTGAAATAACTGAAGAAATTTTATTACAGATAATTCAATTGCAGGAAAAAATCTGCCAGAGCTTTGGAAAAAAAAGAGAACAGGTTGCAATAGGAGTATTTGATTTGGATAAAGTTAAAGGAAATGTAAAGTATTTTGCTGCAGAGCCTTCAATGGAATTTATTCCATTAGGTTTTTCTGAGAGTATGAGCTTAAGAGAAATTTTAATAAAGCATCCAAAAGGAAAAGAATACGGAAAGCTCATAGAAGGGTTTGAAAAATTTCCTTTATTGGCTGATGAAAACAACGAAGTTTTATCAATGCCTCCGATAATTAATTCAGATACATCAGGAAAAGTAACAGAACAAACAAAAAACTTGTTTGTTGATGTAACAGGATTTAATCAAAAATTAGTTGACACTGCGTTAAAGATTATGTGCATGGCTTTAGCTGACAGAAAAGGAAAAATTTATTCAGTTGAATTAGATTATGAAAAAAAGAAATTAATTTCCCCTGAATTTAAAAAAGAAAAAATTGTTTTTAATTTAAGCGAAGTAAATGAACTGCTTGGAACAAACTTTTCAGGAAAAGAAATATTAAAACTGCTGGAAAAAAAGAGATTAAAAGGAAAAATCAAAGGAAAAAAAATAACTGTTGAATTTGGGAATTACAGAAAAGACATAATTCATCCATGGGATGTAATAGAAGATATTGCTATTGCATTTGATTACAACAAGTTTGAACCGGAAAAACTTGATGTTTTTACTTTAGGAAGTGTTGAAGAAAAATCAACTCAATTAAAAGAAGTAAGAGAATTATGTATTGGATTTGGCTTGCAGGAAATTGCTTCAAATCATTTGACTTCAAAAGAAACTCAAATGAAGAAAATGAATTTAAAAGAAGAATTTGTTGAAATAGCTAATCCTGTTTCATCTAACTGGGAAATATTCAGGAAAAAATTGCTGCCTGAGTCACTTGATTTTTTAAGCAAAAACAAGAATAAAAGTTATCCTCAAAAAATTTTTGAAGTAGGAAGAACAATTGAATTAAATTCAGAAAAAGAAACAGGAGTAGAAGAAAAATGGAAATTATGCGTTTCAATTACTCATTCAAAAACAAACTTTAATGAAGTAAAATCAATTTTAGAAGCAATAGCAAGAGAATTAAAAATGAAAGTTAAGTTAAAAGAAGCAAAAACAAGTTTTTTAGCTGAAGGAAAAAGCGCTTTAATTGAATTCTCTGACGGAAAAAAAGGTTTTGTAGGGGAAATAAATCAAAAAGTTATGCAAGAGTTTGGATTAGAGACAAATGTTTCAGTGATTGAAATAGAAATATAAAAAAAAGAGAAAAAGGGATTAACCTTTTCCTGGTTCTGGAAATAAATCAGTTTTGGATTCTTTTGATAAATCATCTTCTTCGCTTAAAACTTTTTTTTTGATTAATTCCATTTCCTTGTCTTTTCTTTTAAGTCTTGCAAGAGAATAAAAATATGCATTAATTATTGCATCCAAATCCAAGGTTCTTTTAAATCCTAATCTGGCTACTTCTTCAAAATAAAGCTTGACCATTCTAAAAGCTATTTCTTCATCTGCAAGCTCAAAAGACCTTATTTTGTATTTGGCTTCAATTTGCTGTTTAAATGGAATTTCATTCAAAACAGTTTTAACTGGCTTTGATTTAATTGCTTTCTTTTTTATCATCACATCACCTGAATAAATAAAAGAAATAGAGGTATTTAATTCTTTTCTTTTGGAAAATTAATGAATTTAATGCACGTTTAATTTTTTTGTTTGACAAACTTCATTAAAGAATCTTTTGGAACTTTAAGTGAAATAAAACGGCTTTTGCCTTTAGGTTTTTTGTCAAGCAATGGAGCAGAAATCAAATTCATTGATTCAAACTTTGAAAGAGTTGCACGGAACTGCCTTAACTCTAAATGCTCTTGGGTTTTAGAATATTTTTCAAACAAATCTCCGGAAAAAACTCCGTCAAAAACAGAAATTAAATTTAACAATATTTTTTCCTGGTCTGAAAGAAAAGGAAAAGTTTTAGACAAAATCGCAGAATCCATATCAGAAAAAGCTTGTTTTAAATGAGAAAGAGAAACTTTTTTTGAGTTTTCTTTTTCTGCTATTCTTCCTGCCTTAAGCAATGATTCAATTCCAATTCTTGCGTCTCCTCCAAGTTTAGCTGAACGTGCTGCAGCAACATTAATTACATCTTTATCTAAAACTAAATCAAAAAAAGCCATAACAGCTCTTTCATTTAAAATGTCTTTTAATTGCCCTGGAGAGTACTTTTCAAAAACAATTGTTTCTGAAGCAAGACTGCTTTTAACTCTTGAATCAAGTTTAGATAAAATCAAAAAGTTATTGGAAATTAAAATCAATCCAAAATGAATTTTTTCAAATTCAATTATTCTCAATAAATCATACAAAAGCTTTGAGCCATCTTCTTTCAAAACTAACTGATCGGCTTCATCCAAAATAATTATTGGAGAAAAATTACATTTTTTAACATAATCAAGCATTTTAGAATAAATTTCATCTGTTGCAAGGCCTCTTCTGGGAATTGCTGCACCAACAAAATTAGCTATCTGGATTAAAACAGAATTTCTTGTGTTAAATTCAAAACAGTTAATGTAAAGGCTTTTTGTTCTGGAAGAAAATTCTTCTAACTGAGATAAAACAAATTTAGATGAAACAGTTTTGCCTGTGCCAGAAGAACCCAAAACAACTGCATTAACAGGTTTTTTTCCTGAAATAACAGGCTTAAAACAAAAAGCCAAGGATTCAATTTCTTTTTCCCTGTGAGGAAGCCTTTCAGGCAAAAATTCAGGATACAACACTCTTTCATCCTTAAAAATCTCATTAATGGATTTCTTTGAAAAAATATTAGGCATAACAAAAAAGAATTACACCCAACAAAATATTAAAATAATAGGAATCAAAAGAAAAAACGGGTTTGTGTTATGCTTGCACCAATTTTTTTATCAAAAAAACAATTAGCCAAAAAATTAAGTATATAAATAATATATATAAAATATATTATTGTTCTTGTTCTTCAAAATCAAGTATTTTTCCGTTTTTGTCTAAACTAAAATGAAAAGGAGTTTGGTTGATTAAAACTTTTGCAAACCAGTTTTCTTCTTTTTTTTCCAAGTAAACTATTTGGTATTTGTTTTTTGTCCCTAATTCACTTCCAAGGAATTCTAAAAGCAAATTAAAGATTCTGTTGTATTCTTTTTCTTTTCTGTATTTCTTGAAAATTCTTTCTTTGTATTTTTCTTCTTTTTTGTTTATTTCCTTTTTTTTTGCACTGGATTTAATTTCTGTTACTTTTGAAACAAGATTGGATAAGGCTTCTCCTCCTTTTGTTTCTTCTTCTAAAATATCTTTGTCTTTTATTGTTCCATCTAATGAAACCAGCAAAGACGCTCTTTTTTCTTTTTCTGTTTTATCAAAAGAATACATTAAATTTCTTGAAGTAATGGTTTGCAGGGGAATAAACACTTTTGATTTAGCTGAAATTTCATTGAAATCTTTTGAACGTTTTTCCAATAAACTTCTTATTTTTTTTGATGCAACATCGTTTCTAATCATTTCAATAAAATAAATGCTTTGCCAGCAGATAAGAAAATGAGAAACAAAAGACGAATAAAACAGCAGTAAAATCAAAAAAATCATTACAAAAGAAATCAAATCAAACGGATAAACTAAAATTGAAGTTACCGGGCTTAAAGCAATAAACAAAATAAGATAAGATAAAAAGAATATAATGTAAGAAAAAATCTGCATTGCAAAAACTTCAAATAAAATCCTGTTTTTTTTTTGATAAAACAAAATTAAGCCGTCTCTTAAAGAAGTATTTGATTCAACTTTGTTGTCTGCAAAAACATATGAAAGAACTGCAGAAGAAATTGCCTGAGTTACATTTGGAATAAATGCAACAAAACCTAATACTCCGTAAATTCTTCCAATAACTTTTTTTGATTTGTCTTCAAATTCCCTGAAGTTTTTAAGGGAAGAAAACTTTTTTTTAATTAAATTAAATCCAAAAGAATTTTGTTTTGAAACAGGAACAGTTCTTCCGAAAACATACTCTGAAATAACTACTACCCCGGAAGACCTTAAAACATACAAAAACATTTTTCTGAAAAGATGCCAGTAAAGCAGAAAAACAAGTAATCCTGCAATCAAAAAAGCAGTGTCTGCAGGACTGGCTAAATTCAAAAAAGAAGGTGCTAAAATAAAAGCTAAAGCAATTAGCATGGAAAACAATACAAAATAAACATTAATGATTAATCTTGCAAAAACAAAAGAAAATGTCCTGAAAAACAACATTAATGCCTTGGAAAAATAAAACGCCATAATCCATTTACACGGCAAAAGTATTTAACTTTTTTTATTGGAAAAAATTCAGATTATAAGGACTGCTCCTGCAAACATTAAAAAAATTGCAATAAATTTTAATGCAATTGTTTTTAGATTTGTGTTTTCTCTTAAAACTGACGGCCAAAAAAAACTCAGCAAAACAGCAAAAAACAAGACAAAAAAAGGCTGTACTGCAACAAGAGCGCTTACAAGTGAAACAAAACCAAAAGACAAAGCAACAGTAAAAGAAAAATATCCTGTTAAACCAAGCACTTCACTTAAAGAAATAACTGCAAGAATTTTCCTATTATGCGGTGCAAACAATTCTTTTAAATTCTTAAAATAAATAAAATAAAACGGAATTAAAACTAAAAGCATTCCAATCCTGCCGAAAGAAAAAACAGTCCAGAAATCTGCAAACTCAAGCAAATATTTTACAATAACAGTTTCAACCGAATAAAAAAGAATTGAAACAAACAATAAAACCAGAAATTTTGCTGAATAAAATTTAATTCTGGCATTTAAGGAAACCAAAACTGCACCGGAAACCAGAAGAAAAATCCCTAAATAAGTAGAAAAAGTAAAGGCTTCTCCAAGAAAAATAAACGCAATAATCAGCACAACCAATGGCTCAAAATAAAACAAGGGAATTACAACAGAAATATCCTGCATTTTAATTATTTTGAAATACAACAAATTTGAAAAACCAAAAAATGCTCCTGCAAGCAAAGCCAAAAACAAATTAAAAAAAGAAAGAGACATAAACCCGTAAAAAAAATAAAAAAATAAAACTGTTGGAACAGAAATTAACCCTAAAATAAGCATTGGAATTATTGGTTTATCAATCCAGTTAGACATCAAAAATTTGTCAATAATGTTTGCTGTCGCAAAAAGAAATGCAGCCAGAACAGCAAAAATAACCCAAAGCATAAACACCATACAGTTAAAGTAAATAAATGTTTTTCCTAACCAAAATGAAAGCTATTTAAAGTGCTTGAAACCGAATTTATGAATAATGACCGAATTAACCGATGAATTAACTATAGGGAAAGAAGAGTTCA
The DNA here is from genome assembly GCA_002763225.1 of Candidatus Diapherotrites archaeon CG10_big_fil_rev_8_21_14_0_10_31_34. Classification (GTDB taxonomy): domain Archaea; phylum Iainarchaeota; class Iainarchaeia; order Iainarchaeales; family 1-14-0-10-31-34; genus 1-14-0-10-31-34. The sequence continues at coordinate 10,105 of PFAI01000003.1, read as the reverse complement.
AAGCATTGAGTTCAGACACCAGAATAGAAATAATTAAGCTGTTAAATGAAAGAAATTATACTTTAAGCGAGTTATCAAGCAAATTAAAAATGAGTTCTCCAACCATAAAACAGCATTTAGAACTGCTGGTTAATTCAGATTTAATTAAACAACAAGATGAAGGAAGAAAATGGAAATACTATTCTCTCACAAGAAAAGGAAAAAAATTAAGTGAACCGGAAAGCCATAATATAATGATTTTATTGAGTGCAACAATAATAGGCTGTTTATTTTTGGTTTACATTATTTTTGGAACAAATTTAGTAATGAACTCTGGAATGAGCGCACCGGAAAAAACTTCTTTTAATGACAACCAGTATGCTGAACTGATTTCAGGAGCACAAAAAGAAGAAGATAAAAGAACAACAGAATCAATTCAGGAAATCCTGGGAAAATCAAAAGAGTTAACTAACATTGAATTTGATTTAGTTGAACAAACAAATGGAGATACAACAACTTCAAAGTATTATTTAAAAAACGGAAAATACAGAACTGAAACAGGAACACAAGAAAATAAAGTAGTGCAGATTTTTGATGGAGACAATCTGTTTTATTATGGAAGTTATTCAAAAGAAGGAGAAACAAGTTTAGGAGTTATTGTAGATGCAATTCCTTCAGTTACTGAGGATCCTGCAGGAATCCAAAAAACAACAGAACAGGCATTAAATGATCCAGAACTAAAAGAAATAGGAAAAGAAGTGATTAATGGATTAAATACAAGAATAATTGAATACACTTTCAATGAACAAAAAGTCAAAGCATGGATTTCAGAAGAATACGGAATTACAGTTAAAACAGAAAAAGAAATCCAGATAAACGGAAATTCAGTTTTACAGACAAAAGAATTAAAAAACATCAAAATTGGTTTAGTTGCAGACTCTTTGTTTAAAACAGATTAATTCGGCAATCAACGTTAGAAAAACTATTTAATTTAATTCAGACAGAATTCTGGAATGAAAAACAAAGGCTTAATGAGTTTTGTTCTGGTTTTAATTTTTATTTTAATTTATTTTAATCTGGTTTATTCAATCGGAGAGTTTAATTCAAAGAAAAATTTAACTGAAGCAGAATTAATTGAAATAGAAAACACTTCTTTTAAAAGAAACTTACTGGAAAATGCAGTCGATTCAGTTATAGAAGAAACAATTTCAAACGAAATTTTGTTTGGTTCAACTGAAGGAAAAAAAATTAACCAAAAAATTTCAGAAAAACTGATTAAAGTGTTTTCTGAAACAGAAGCAAAAGAAATTTTTGTTAAAGAAATCAACTCAAACAAAGAATACAAAAAAATTAAAATAACAGGAAAAGAAATAACAAAAGAATTCATTGAAGAAAACAGTAAAACAATTGTAATCAAATTAGAAGAAAAAATTTTTTTAGTGGAATTTCATTTTACCGGAGGAATAAACAAAAACAATCTGGTTGGAGCAGAAATAACAGAAAACCAGTCAAAAAGCAAATTCTTTATTCCGGTTAATTATACAGTAAAATTAATTGCTTTCAGGGTGATTTAATAAAAGGAATAATTAATTTTGAAGCAATAATTTTTTTGCTTGTATACCTTGCATTAATTGGATTGCTAATTAATTCTCTTTCAAACGCAAATGAAAAAATGGAAGAAAAAAAAGAACTTTTTTCGGCCAAATCAAGTGTTTCAAGATGTTTTTTGATTGCAGATTCAATTTACTCTAATTCAGGGGAAGAAATCAAATTAGAAGAAAACTGTTTTTTTGAAGAAGGAAAAATAAAAAGCATTAAAGGAAAAGAAAAAGCAGAAGAAAAAACTTTAACAGAAAATATCACTAATTCAAATAAAGGAATTGGAATAGGGGTTGAAGAACATTACAAGTAAAGGAATAATTGAATCAGACACAATGATTTCATTGTTTGTCTTATTATTTATGATTTATTTAATGTTTAATTCATTAAACCAGATAATAACAGAAGAAAAAGAAAAAGAATTAAATTACTTGAAATCAAAAGCCTTGTTTTTTGCAGACTCGCTGATAAAAAATTGTAATGAGCTGGAACCAGAAAAAGGAATTGCTTTTTATAACCCTGAAAAAAAAAGAATAGAAGAAAATGTAATTGATTTAAGTTTAGCTGAAAAATTAAACGAAAAGAATTTTCCGGAAAAATTAAAGCAAATCAGAATTGAGTCAGCAGGAGAAAAACTGATAGTTGTTGGAGAAAAAAAAGCAGATTGTTTTGAAGCAAGAAGATTTGTTTTAATTCATCAAACAGGAGAAACAGGAGTTGTTTTTGTTGTCTCATGCAATTAAAGAAAAAGGATTTAATTTCACTTTAGAGGCTTTAATCAGTTTAATGATTTTAATTGCAGTTATTTCTGTTCCAATTGAAAAAAACTCAGCTGATTTAGAAAAAATTTATGTTTTGCAAAAAGAAAATGATTTAATTAAAGTCTGGATTAAAACAAAAAAATTTGATGAAAAAGAAATGAAAGAAGATTTCAAAAAAATGTTTCTTTTTCAAAAAGGAGAAATTATAGTTAAAGAAAAAAAAATTGAAATTAACGGAGAAAAAGGATTAAATGAACTGAAAACCAATGGATTTTATTTTGAAAAAGAGCAAGTAAAAGAAATTTCAGTTAAAGTTTTTATTTAAGTTAATTCACCAAACAATTCTTTCATTTGTTTTTGCTTGAACTTAACTGAAAACTTTCCTTTTTCAACTTCACTTAAGCCGTTTCTCCCAAACTGTTTTCTTAGAGAAGAATCTTCAATTAACAAAGAAGTTTTTTCTATTAACTGACTGATTATTTCTTTTTTATTTAATTTAACTGATTCTCTGGAAAAAAGAAATGGATTAAAAAAAAGTTTTTTATGATACCATTCAGGAAATTTAATTAAAAAACCTGTTTTGTTTTCATGGTTTATTTCAGGCAAAGCCATTATATCAGAAGAGATAACTGGAATTGAATTAGATAAAGCCTGTAATGCAGTAAAACCAAATGACTCCATTAAAGAAGGCATTAAAAGAATGTCTTGGTTAGGCAAAACTTTTTCTTTGAATTCAGTTGACGAAACCAAATTAAAATTTATTTCAGGAAACTGTTTAATTGTTTCTTCAGGAAAATTCCCGAAACAGTTTAATTCAACATCATATTTTTTAGTTAGTTCATTAAAGGCAGAAAAAACAAATTCTGTTCCCTTGTAATTCGGGTTAGTTGCAACAAAAAGCAGTGAAATTTTTTCTTTTTGTTTTTTGTTTTTTGATTTAACTGGTTTTGATATAGGGAAAGACACAATTGTTTTTTCGGCTAACTTTTTTCCCCCAAATGATTCCACTGTTTTTTTTGAATACTCACTTAAACAAACTATTTTTTTGCAGTAATCTGATTTTAATCCTTTTTTAATTAAACTTAACCCAATAGAGTTCATTGAATTTGGAAATCTGGTGCAAAAAGCATTAATGTAATGAATTTCTTCTACATCTGCAATCCATGGAAGTTTATTTAAAGGAAAAACCTTGAAAGAGTAAATCAAGTTTATGTTGTTTTTTTCAAGGAATTTTTTTGGGTAAAAAACAAAATTAATAAAAGGATAAAAAGGATAAGGAAAACAATATCTTGAAGAATTCAAAAAAGGTTTTTCTCTAGGCATGGAAAAAAAATTTATTTCTGATCCTTGAAAAAAATCAAATGTAATTCTTCCAATATCAAAGCCATCTAATAAAACTGTCATAATAGAATTGCTTGGTTTTAAAATTTAAGCTTTTTGAATTTCAGCTAAAACCCCTTTATCTGTTTTAGTTAAAACAAAAACTGTTTTTTTGGTTATTTCAAGTTCAGAAAAAGGAATTAAATTAAATGTGTTTGAAGTAAAAGGCTTTTCTTTAGCATATTTTTTCAGTAAAACAGTTATTGTTGTTTGTTGTTCTTCTGACTTTATTTTCCATTCAAGCAAAGGATTTGCAGTTAAAGTTATTTTTGAATCTTTGCTCATTGAATTCAGTTCTCTTACTGAAATTTCAAGTGAATCAGAAAAAGATTTTGCTCTTGAAACATCCAAAACATAACTCCCTAAAAAAAATGTTTTTGAAATTAAAGGAATAAATAAAAGCAATACAGAGAAAAAAACTGACATTACTAAAATTAATTCCAAAGACACTTGTCCTTTTGATTTCATTTAATGTCACTGATTTCATCAAAGATTTTTTCTGTTTTTTTGTCTATTACTTCTGCTCCTTTTGTTCCTGTTTTTTGCAGCTGGCTGACAAGAACTAATGCAACTGCAACCACTGCTGCAAGCAATACAATTAGTTCAACTGACACTTGAGCTTTATTTTCCATACCTGAAAAGGCTTTGGAAAGAAATAAAAAGAATTTCTCACGTTAATCAACGAAAAAAACTAATCAAATGCAAATGGTTTTATTGCTTTACTTGGTTAAGTTATCTATAAAATCTAATTTTGTGTTTTAAATGGTTTCAAGAGAGACAAAAGATATTGCAATATCCTGGGCTGTTTTAAGTATAGCTTTTGCTTTAGCGCTCAGCGGGTTTAACTTGTTAGGAATAATTGCTTTGGGGTTTCTTCCAAATTTTTTAACTTTTATTATAATGCTTCCAATTTCCTTTTTTGTTTTAGGAACATCATTTATTTTACATGAATTAGGGCATAGAAATGTTGCAAGGCATTTTAATTATCATGCTGAATTCAGAAAATGGGATTTTGGATTAAAACTTGCTTTAGGTGCTGCGGCTCTTGTTGGAGCAATTTTTGCTGCACCAGGAGCAGTTTATATTGGAGCAAAAAAACAAAAAAAAAGCTGGGAAGAACAAACCAGATGGGATAAAGAATATCCTGAATACAAAAAAAACGGAATGAATGAACTAGGATTAATTTCTGTTGCAGGAGTAGTAATTAACATTAGTTTAGGATTGATTTTTTTGGGTTTATTTTTTACTGTTGTACCTTCATTAACAAATTTCCAATTTGTTGCTACTTTAATTTGTTATTTAGGTTATTCAATTAATTTCTTTTTAGCAGGCTTTAATTTATTACCTTTTTGGATTTTAGATGGAAAAAAAGTTATGGAATGGAATCCAATAGTTTGGGGGATCTTATTTATTCCACTTGCTTACTGGTATTTTTCTTTGAGATTAGTCATGTACGGCTGGTTTTTCTAAAATTAGTCAAAATAGTTTAACTTAAATTCACTCAACATAGCTTGGCTTAAAAACAGAGTAATGTTCTGAGAATTCTTCGTATGCTTCAATTGTTTCTTTTGAAATTGAAGGTTTAGTTTTCTTTAATGCTTGTTCAAAGTGTTTCATTCTAATATTATTCTTTTCCATATTACTTTCTTTTAAAGCAATCAAAACAGTTTCTCTAACCAGACCTTCAATGTCTGCTCCGCTAAATCCCTCAGTTTTTTTTGCGAGTTCTTCAATATTTACTTCTTTTTCCTTTGGAATCTTTTTTAAATGAATTTTAAATATTTCTTTTCTTGCTTTTTCATCTGGAGCAGGAACCAAAATCATTTTATCAATTCTTCCTGGCCTTAATAAACTTGAATCAATTAAATCAGGTCTGTTAGTTGCAGCAATAAAAATAACATCCTTTAATTCTTCTATTCCATCTAATTCAGTTAGTAACTGATTTAGTGCACTTCTAGTAACTGATTGAGTGCCAGATTCAAAACCATCCCTGCTCGAACTTGCCAAAGAATCAATTTCATCAAAAAAAACTATTACAGGAGAAACTTGTCTTGCTTTCTTAAAAATTTTTCTTATTCCCCTTTCTGTTTCTCCAACCCATTTAGATATTAGTTCAGGACCTTTAATTGAAATAAAATTTTTACCTGATTCAGTTGCAACTGCCTTAGCTAAAAGAGTTTTTCCTGTTCCAGGAGCACCATATAAAAAGACCCCTCTAGGCGCAGTTATTCCCATTTTGTCAAATGCTTCTTTATGCTTTAAAGGACAGTCAACTACTTGTTTTAATTCTTCTTTTATTTCTTCTAAAGAACCAATGTCTTCCCATTTAACATTTGGAACTTCAACCAAAACTTCTCTTAAAGCAGAAGGCTGGGCTTCTTTTAAAGCATCCTCAAAATCTTGTTTGTTTACTTCCATTTTTTCTAAAAGTTTTGCATCAATTTTTTCATCTTCTAAATTAATGTCAGGAAGATATCTTCTCAAGGCTTTCATTGCACTTTCTTTTGCTAATGCCTCCAAATCTGCTCCGACAAAACCATGAGTTTTATTTGCAAGTGCATCTAAATCAACTCCATTGAGTTTTTCTTTAGGGGTTAAAGGCATTCCTCTTGTATGAATCTGCAAAATGTTTTTTCTTCCTTTTTTATCTGGAACACCAATTTCGATTTCCCTGTCAAATCTTCCAGGGCGTCTTAAAGCTTCATCTAAAGAATTAACTCTGTTTGTTGCTGCAATAACAATTACATTTCCTCTTGCTTCCATTCCATCCATTGCAGAAAGTAATTGAGCTACAACTCTTCTTTCAACTTCTCCGATTACTTCTTCTCTTTTTGGAGCAATAGAATCAATTTCATCAATAAAAATAATGCTAGGCGAATTTTCTTCTGCGTCCTTAAAAATTTGTCTTATTCTTTCTTCTGCTTCCCCGACAAACTTGCTCATAATGCTTGGAGCAGAAACAGAAATAAAATGAGCCTGAGTTTCATTTGCAACTGCTTTTGCCAGCAAAGTTTTTCCTGTTCCAGGAGGGCCATGCAATAAAACTCCTTTAGGAGGATTAATTCCCAGTTTAGTGAATAATTCAGGATGAAGCAAAGGCAGTTCAATCATTTCCCTTACTTTTCTTACTTGTTCATCCAAGCCTCCTACAGCATCATAAGTAATGCTTGGGACTCCTTGCAAGGCTTCTTTTGCAGGTTCTTCTCTTAAAACAAATTGAGTTGAATCATTTACTTTAACTATCCCTTTTGGATTAGTGTCTACAACAGTATAAATAAAACCTGAACCAAAAACTGAAATCCAGACATTATCTCCTTTATTTAATGGACGACCAATAAAACTTTTTTTTAGAATTCTGTCATAACCAGAAGCAATAATTCTAACTTCTTGTGTTGGCGCCAAAGTGACTTTTTTTGCTTCACTATAAACTGCTTTAGAGACTTTAACTTTTTCTCCTAAAGATGCTCCACAAGAATGTCTGATTAAAGAATCCATTCTAATAATGCCTTGCCCTTCGTCAGTTGATTTTGCAGGCCAGATTATTGCAGCAGTTTTCTTGTTTGCCTCTAATTCAACTATATCCCCAGAAGTAACCCCTAAATGTTCTTTGGATTGCCTATCTAAAGTAATTATTCCTCTTCCAACATGACTTGGGTCAGTATCATAAACTCTTAATTCCACTATTTTTTTTTGGGGATTAGACAGATTAATCATAGAAAAAGAATTGGTTGAAAAGGTTTAAAGAGTTAATGACAACTTTTAAAAAAAAACTGCATGAAAAAGAAAATACAAAACAATTATAAATAACTATAATTATAATTAATGAAGATGAAAGAAAACAAAAAGAAAATTTTTGGTTTACTTGTTTTTCTTGCAGTAATTGTTTTTGTTTCAAATGTTAGTGCTGAATGGTGTCCTGCAAGCCCTCTAAGACCAGATCATAAACCAGACATTACAGTAGATTTATTAATACCTGATTACGACCAACCAAACAATTGGAGTGAAAGCCCTTCAATTGTAGTGTTTGAAGACGTTCCATATATTACTTATGTTGGCCAAAAAACAGGAAGCAATTGGACAAGAATTTTTTTCACTTACTGGAATGGAACTAAATGGAATCCGCCTGTAATGATAAGCAGTGAAACAGAAACCGACAAAGCAAACAATCCAATTCTTGCAATTGACATAAGAAACGGAGAAATGCATTTAGTTTGGAGCACTGATTCTTCAACAGGACTGAAAGTTTATTATTCTCATTCAGAAGGATTTGGTCAGCCCTGGAGTGCGCCAATTTCATTAGATGAATTAAATTCTGTAACAAAAAACAACGCAAAATTTCCTTTTATTGCACTTGACTCAGATGGCCATCCTCACACAATATTTTTTTATGAAAGTGGAGGAACAAGAAAAGTTTATTATACAGTAAATTATGGTTCAGGGTGGAAAAGCCCAGAAATCATAGGAGAAACTGCAAATGAAACAGGAACAGGAAGAATTAATCCGATTTATATTACTATAGACAAAAAAAAAGTACCTAATGTTCCAAGCAAACCAATTGATATGAGACTTTCAGCTTTAATGCAAAAAATAGGTGTAATTAAATTTGAAGTAGTTCCTGATCCTTGTTATGGAGTGTGTGGTAATGGAGTCTGCGAAAATATTGCAGCAGGATGCAACCCAGGTGAAACTGCATCCAGTTGCTGTGGCGACTGCGGAACCTGCGCACCGGATACAATTCATATTTTATGGAAAAATAAAGCAGACGAAAAACTGGTTCACACACAAAAAGATGTTGGCAACTCAACAACTTGGAGCACACCAGATCAAGTTGACCAGCAAAAATCAAGCCATCCTTTTAGTGTTGCAGATAATGATGCAGGACTTCATGTTAGTTATGAATCAAAAACAATTGCAAGCAACACAGAAATTTATTATAAAATGCTTGATAGCGGAAACTGGAATACAAAACCTGCCGGAGGAACTCCCACACAAGCAAACATTAGCAACAGCGAAAAAGACTCATTATATCCTTCAATTGCAGTTGACAAGGATGCAAACCCAAAAATTGTTTGGGCTGAAACAATGCCTGCGCCTTCTAACAAAAAAAGAATTTATTACAAAGAATGGGATTCTGAAAGCAACGCATGGAAAGAATTAGGAAACCCTGTCTGGCCAGAAAATCTTTCAGAGATACAAGATGCTTTATATCCAAATATTAGATTGAATTTTCAAGGAAACCCTTATATTGCATGGGGACAAAAACTTGGCACAAGCGGAAAAGAACAGATTTGGATGGTTTACTGGAGTGATAACTGTTCTTCCAGGCCAGGCCCAAATGCCCCCCCAAAAGCATGGTGCAAAGCAAACCCAATAGAAGGAGACTTTCAAACAAGATTTGAATTCACTGCAAAATACAGTTCAGATGACCAGACCCCAACAGAAAACTTGCAAGTAAGATGGGATTGGGATGACTCAGACGGAGTAAATTATAATACTCCTTGGAACACAACAAAAGACATCTCTCATTATTTTAAAGAATACGGTCAAAAAACTGTAACATTACAGGTAAAAGACAATAAAGGAAAAGTAAGAACAGATACATGCCAAATAAATGTTTATTATGGAGATGTTCTTTCATTGTTTGATATCAGGGCAGAACCAATATCACCAAAAAAAGGCGAAACAATTAACTTCAGCGCTTTTGTCTTAAACCAGATAGAAGAAGACGTTAAGGCAACCTTGACTTTTGAAATAACCGACAAAGAAGGAACTGTTGTTAAGAGTTTTACTCCAATAACTCAAGTGATTCCAAAGAATGTTCAGGGGAATCCAGTTGAACCAATAAAAGAATTCATTCAATCTTATGCCGTTGATTTGCCTGAATACAAAATATATTATATTTATGCTGATGTAATAGTTGACCCTTTAGATCCTCTTTATTCTGAGCACCCTGAAACAAACAAATACCTTTACAATAACAATAGAAGAACTGTTTTTACTATAACTCAAATAAGAGATGTTAGTTTGCCTGAAACAGGAATCACAGGAATTATAACAGCAATAATTGCAGTAAGCTATATTCTTATAAGAAAAAAGAAAACTAACTCATTTTAGATTATTTTCAAGGGATTCGACAAAAGAAACAAAAAGAGAAATTCCTTTTTCTGCTTCTTTTTTTGCTTTAACAGAAAAAAAAGCCTGATTAAACAAAATTGACTTGGTTTTAAGTTCATTCAAAAACTGTTTCAAAGAAATCTTTTTTTGATTAAATAAAACTGATTCTTTAATCAATCCAATAGAACTTATTTCATCCAATAAATTTACGTCATGAACTAAAATCGATTCAATTGATTTGGGTTTTCCTTTTAATCCTGATTCTTCAATAC
>PFAI01000013.1:936-4727 GCA_002763225.1 Candidatus Diapherotrites archaeon CG10_big_fil_rev_8_21_14_0_10_31_34 | reverse complement strand
CGGCAAAGCAAAAGCTGAATTAGAATTGTTTTTCTGGCAGGATTTTACAGACAATTACTTGGAGTTAATTAAAGACAGAATTTATAATCCTGATAAAAGAGGAAAAACAGCTAAAGCTTCAGCTCAATTTGCTTTAGAAAAAGTTTTGTTTGGAACTCTGAAAGGCTTTGCTCCGATAATGCCTTTTATAACAGAAGAAATTTATCACTTGTATTTTTCAAAAAAAGAAAAACAAAAAAGCATTCACATAACAGACTTCCCTGAATTTGATAAAAAGCTTGTTTCAGAAAAAGCTTTTCTTGCAGGAGAAGAAACAGTTAAAGTTATTTCTTCTGTGCGAAAATTTAAGGCATCAAAACAGGTTTCAGTTAAAGCCGAAATTGAATTAACTTTAGAAAAAGACAGAATACAAAAAATCGGAAAAGCTTTGGATGACTTAAAGGCTGTCTGCAATGCAACAAAAATAACTGAAGGAAACTTTTTCATTAAGCTTGTTTAAGGTGTTTAAATAATTAAAAAACCAGCCAGATTCAGAAACCCTTTTGTCCGAATCAAAAATTTGTTTAGCGGTTTTTGGGGAAATCAATCCGGCAAAAAAAGGGTTCCTTTGACTAAATTAAATTTTTTGCCTAAAGAAAAAATCCAGTTAACCCCGGAAGAAATGATGAATGCATTCAATAACAAAAGCAGTCAATTTCATTATAACCCTAAAACTCATTCTTATACTGAAAATAGTTCCGGGAAAATTTTTGACGGAAACACAGGCATGCTTTTATCAAAAAACAAAAATTAGAAAAACTTGTTTTGCAGAAATCCTTTATAAAAAACAAAAACTGGGTTCATAAAACCCGTTTATCCGGCCAATCAAAGCATTCTAAAATTCATTTTAGGGGATTTCTATACTGCCCTCTAAATAGAAACAATTATTAATCTCTAAAACTTATTCTTGTATTATGCCTTTTATTAAAAAAAGATTAAGTCTTAAAACTGCTTTAAGGGCAAAAAATCCAGATTACATCAGGGAGAATAAAGCTAAACTGAATAAAGTTGTTCAAGATGCAACAAAAGATTTAGTTAAACGAAAAAGCAGGTGTTTTGGAAGAGGAGACATAAAAAAAGTCTGGGATCCTGAAACACGCTTGAGAAAAAAAATTATTGTAACTGATTCACAAGGAAATCCTGTAAGAGAAATAGAATACAATCATCAGGGAAATATAACTGCTCAGGCTTTTAAGAAAAAAACAAAACAGTAATTCTAACCAGCAGGGGAATAGAAAGGCTCAGGCCTTTAAGAAAAAAACAAAACAGTAATTCTAACCTTCAGGGGAATAGAAAGGCTCAGTCATTTAAGAAAAAACAAAACAGTAATTCTAACCTTCAGGGGAATAGAAAGGCTCAGTCATTTAAGAAAAAACAAAACAGTAATTCTAACCAGCAGGGAAATATAACTGCTCAGGCCTTTAAGAAAAAAACAAAACAGTAATTCTTTTAAACTACTTCTTCCTTTTTCTTTGGGTTTAAATGCAACAAGAAAAAAAGAAATCCAATAACACTGCTGATAATTCTGATGCTCATTCTCATTATTATCCCAAGAGAAGAAATTTAGGGCAGAAAGCAGCTGATACAATAACTTCTTTCGGCGGAAGCTGGACTTTTATAATTATTTTTTTATTAATTGTAGTTGTATGGATTGCAGTAAACTTGTATCAGTTTTTTTTCCAGACATGGGATCCATATCCATTTATTTTACTTAATTTAGGTTTAAGTTTATTAGCTGCAATTCAGGCCCCCATTATTTTAATGAGCCAGAACAGGCAGACTGAAAGAGACAGAGCAAAATCAGAAAGAGATTATATGGTTAACAGGAAAGCAGAAAGAGAAATTGAAGATGTGCAAAAAGATTTGCATGAAATAAAAGAAACTTTATCCCAGATTAAATCAAAATTATAAAAAAAAAGAAAAGCTTATTTTATTGATTAATAATTAAATCAGGGGTTGATAGCAAATCAGGGGCTAATAGCATTACAGCTAATCAAATCAAATCTTTTAAATACTTTTTCAATCACTTTTAAGTAAGAAATAAAGGTCTTTCTGCCTTTTTGTCGGGGGTATTAATTTGAGTGAAAAAAATGATGCAGAACAAACTGTGGTAAGCGAATCAAATCAAACTAAAACCAGGAGTTTTTTGACTGAAAAAAACCTGATTTTATCTTTAGCAATAATTTTAATTGTAGGAATTGGATTTGGTTTTTATGGTTTTAATGAATTAAATCCAACCGGAAAAATAATTTTATCTGATTCAAAAAAAACAATTGATTCAAGTAATGGAATCCCGGTTGAATTATTTGTTATGAGCCAGTGTCCTTATGGAACTATAGCAGAAGACACATTAATGCCTGTAATTGAAGCTTTTGGAGAAAAAGTTAATTTCAAATTACAGTTTATTGCTTCAGAAGACTCAACTCAGGAAACAGGTTTTAATTCATTGCATGGAACCCCTGAAGTAAACGAAGACATAAGGCAGGCATGCATTATGAAAAATGTTTCTCAAGAAAAATTCTTTGATTATTTAAGCTGTGCAAACCAGGATATCGGAAATATTGAAACAAAATGGAAAACTTGTGCAGACCAGGCAAAAATTAATACTCAAACAATTGAATCATGTTTTGCAGGAGAAGGAAAAAACCTTTTAACTGAAAACATTAAAAAATCAAATGAATTAATGATTGCAAATTCTCCTTCTTATTACATTAACAATACACCTTATTCTGGTGGAAGAACTGCCCAACAACTAACAAGATATTTATGTACTTTAACTACAGCAGAAGTTTGCAGTACTTTGCCTCCTGAAACTGAAGTAAACTTTTTTATTATAAATGATTCCAGCTGCAAGGAATGCGATGCTTCATGGATTTCTCCTCAATTAAAGTCATGGTTCCCAAAATTAAATGTAACAGAAATAAGCTTTGATTCAGAGGAAGGAAAAAAAGTTTTAGATCAATTTCAGGCAGAAACACTTCCTTTTTTGTATTTTGATTCAACTATAACACAACACTATAATTGGGCTAACTTTCAGTTATACACTGCAGAAAAAGAAGGATTATATCAGTTGAATTACACTGGAACAAAATTCTTTAAAAGAACAGAAAAACCAAATCATTTGGATTTGTTTGTTATGAGCCAGTGTCCTTATGGAATTAAAGCAGAAGCAAACCTGAAAGCAGTGGCTGAAGCAATGCCTGATTTAACTTACAGCATTTACTTTATTGCCGGAGAAACAGAAACAGGTTTTAGTTCATTGCACGGCCAGGTTGAAGTAAACGAAGACATAAGACAATCATGCATTCAAAACAGTTACAAAGGAAAACTATTAGATTATCAGGAATGTGTTAACAAAGACATTACAAATGTTGAAGGAAACTGGAAAGCCTGCGCAATATCCAATGAAATTCCAGTGGATAAAATTGAGTCTTGTTCAACAACAGACACAGGAATAAATTTATTCAAAGAAAACATTAAGGTTGCAGACGAATTTGGAGTAGGAGGTTCACCAAACTTTCTTTTTAACGGACAAATTTTGTTAAAGCCTTCCCAGACTTTCACTTATACCCCAAAAGAAATCCAGAGCATTGTTTGTTTTTATAATGCCGGATTAGAAGGCTGTGACACAGAACTTGCAGGAAGCATTCCAACAACCACTACTACAACTACTGGTGGTTCCTGCTAATTCGCGGTTGCGTCCGCGAGCAACGCGTGCTATCTCATTTCATTCGATAGCACTGCTTTTTCTC
>PFAI01000013.1:0-897 GCA_002763225.1 Candidatus Diapherotrites archaeon CG10_big_fil_rev_8_21_14_0_10_31_34 | reverse complement strand
TTTTCTCTTTTTTTTCTTATTTTTTTACCTTTGCTTTTTTAAATAAAGAAAACTATTATTTATTATGCCTGCAAAAACTTTGCCCAGAAAACTGGTTGCAAGATTAACTAATGCTTCAGAAGCCCTCGACAGATCTCTTGCAAGAATGAAAAACATTGATCACAGAAGAAATCATCCTGCAAGAAAAGTGATAAAAACTTCGCCAGAAGTGGCTGGTGTTTGGGGAGGAAGAATAAGACAATTTGATGTTTCAAAGAATTATCCTGGAGTTGAATTAGTAATCAAAAAAACCCATAATTTTAGATTCCAAAAAGCAACTACTGAATTACAGGAAATTAAACGAAAAGTTTTAGTTCACAACCAGAATTTAATAAATCAGGGAATTAAAGCAAATTATGTTTTACGTGAACCTATTGCATATGATTTAGGTAATGGTTTGGTTGCAATGGCTAAAACAAACAAACCAAGTTTAGAGGAAATTTTTGGCTGTTCCAGACTTTCACCTACAATCAAAGGCATAGAATTTTTCAGGAAATTAAGCAAAAAACACAAACTTGCCAAAAAACAGCTTAAAGATGCAGCTGAGCAAGTGCAAAAAGAAGCATCTCTTGACAGAGGAAACCTTATTTTGCTTGGAGTAGACAAGCAAAGAAGATTTATTTTCATGCCTTTAGTTGATTTATTTTAATCACTTGTTTTTAATTATTTTGTTAAATCCAATTGAAGCTAAAAACAAAATTATTGAAACTGCTATAATTGCAGTCCATTCTGTTATTCCCAAAGGAACTGTCTTGAAGAAAACATTTAATGGAGAATAAATTACTGCTAACTGCAATGCAATTGAAGTTATTACTGCTCCAATCAGCCATTTATTAGAGAAAATTCCTATGTTAAAAT
>PFAI01000049.1 GCA_002763225.1 Candidatus Diapherotrites archaeon CG10_big_fil_rev_8_21_14_0_10_31_34 | reverse complement strand
TTTTATTAAAGCAGATAGTTTAACTTACAGGCAAACAAAACAATGTATGCAGGAATTAGTTTATTCTTTGAATATTCCGAGCAGATGGGGTTCACAGTATCCTTTTTCTAATTTAACTTTTGATTGGACTGTTCCAGAAGACATGAAAAACGAAAAAGCTATTGTTGGAGGAAAAGAACAAGAGTTTGCTTATGGTGATTTGCAAAAAGAAATGGACATGGTTAATAAAGCTTTTTTGGAAGTAATGAGAGAAGGAGATGCAAACGGAAGAATTTTCACTTTTCCTATCCCGACTTATAATTTAACTAAAGATTTTAACTGGGATTCAGATAACTCAAAATTATTGTTTGATGTTACAGCAAAATATGGTATTCCTTATTTCCAGAATTATGTTGGCTCTGATTTAGATCCAAAAAGTATTAGGGCAATGTGTTGCAGACTAAACATGGATACTTCTCAATTAATTAACCGCCCCGGAGGAATGTGGGGGCCAGGGGATGCAACAGGGAGCATTGGGGTCATAACAATTAATTTGAATAGGATAGCATATGAAAATAAAACAAAGAAAGAGTTTTTTCAGAAATTAGAGCATTACATGAATTTAGGAAAAGAATCTTTGGAAATTAAAAGAGAAATAATTAACAAGAATTTGAAAAACAATTTAATGCCTTTTACTAAAGTTTATCTTGGAACATTCAATAATCATTTTTCTACTATTGGTTTAATTGGAATGAATGAAGCTTGTGTGAATTTTTTAGGTAAAAACATTGCTTCTGAAGAAGGAAAAGCGTTTGCAATTGAAACATTAACTTTTATGAGAAACAAATGTTTTGAGTTCCAAAAAGAAACAAATAATTTATATAATTTGGAGGCAACTCCGGCTGAATCAGCTTCATATAGATTAGCCAGATTAGATAAAAAAGTTCATCCAGAAATTTATACTGCTGGAACCGATACACCTTATTTAACTAATTCAACTCAATTGCCTGTAAACCATACTGAAGATGCAATTACAGCAATAGAACACCAAAATCAAATCCAGCATTTATACACTGGAGGGACAATTTTTCACACTTTTTTAGGAGAAAGAATGAGCAGTGGAGAAACCTGCAAACAATTAGTGAAAAAAATTGCAGAAAACACTAAATTGCCTTATTACACTATTACTCCGACTTTTAGTGTTTGTCCTGTTCATGGCTATATTAAAGGAGAACATTTTAACTGTCCGCTCGCGGTTTCGTCCGCAACCGTTCCGCCGGCTGAACACAATAAAGGGGATAAACTTGTGCTGCAAAAAGAAGAAAAAATTTTAATTCAAAAAGAGGTGATTTGAAATGACTGAATGTAATGAAAAATGTGAAACCTATTCAAGAATAGTAGGTTATTTTAGGCCGGTACAGAACTGGAATAAAGGAAAAACAGAAGAATTCAAAGACAGAACAGAATATAATGAACAAAAAACAATGTCTAATTCTTTTAAAACAGAAAAAAAAATTGATTGCTGATTTTTTTTCTTTTGTTTTTCTTTTTCTGGTATTTATATTAAAAGGAATTTTTTATGATAATAAAAGGACTGCAAAAAACAACTTTAATTGATTTTCCGGGAAGAGTCGGATGCACTTTATTTACTGATGGATGCAATTTTCGCTGTGGTTTCTGCCAGAACCCTGATTTAATTATTTCTAATCCAAGGCTTCCGGTTATTCCGGAAAAAGAAATTTTTGCTTTTCTGGAGTCAAGAAAAAAATGGCTTAACGGAGTATGCATTACAGGCGGAGAACCTACTCTTCAAAAAGATCTTCCGGAATTCTGCAGAAAAATTAAATCAATGGGCTTTGAAGTCAAATTAGATTCAAATGGCTCTAACCCTGAAACGCTGAAAAAACTGATTAAAGAAAAATTAGTGGATTTTATTGCAATGGACATCAAAACTTCTCTGGAAAAGTATTCTGGGTTATGCGGAGTAAAAGTTGATTCAGAGAAAATAAAACAAAGCGCTGAAATAATAAAGAATTCCGGTCTGGAATACGAGTTTCGTTGCACGGTTATTCCTGAATTTTTTTCCAAAAAAGATGCTTTAAAAATCGGTGAATGGCTGAAAGACAGCAAAATTTTTGTGTTACAGCAGTTTCAAAATGATGTTCCTTTATTTGATGAATCATTTAAAGAAAAAAAACCTTTTTCTGTTGGAGAGTTAAATGAACTAAAAATAATATTGGAAAAGTTCTTTGATAAAGTGGAAATAAAGAATTTGTGAGCTAACAATTCATTTTTTAAGGCTTTAACTTTCTAAGTTATATACTTTTTTCTCTATTGAGTTTTAGATTTTTTGTTTTGATTTTAGGATGGGAGAATGAAAAATACATATTATATTACAACACCAGTGTATTATGTGAATGATAAACCACATATTGGTTCTGCTTATACTACTATAGCTGCGGATGTTTTAGCCAGATTTCATCGAAGTAAAGGAGAAAAAGTCTTTTTTCTTACAGGGACAGACGAACACGGAGAAAAAATTGTTAAGGCAGCAGAAGAAAAAGGAAAAATGCCAAAAGAATTTTTGGATGAATTAATTCCGACTTTTACTAAAGCATGGAAAAAACTGAATATTTCTTATGATGGTTTTGTTCGGACAACTGATTTAATGCATGAAAAAGCCGTAACAAAATTCTTCAAAAAAGTTTATGAAAACGGAGACATTTATCTGGGAGAATACGAAGGATATTACTGTGTTCCCTGCGAAACCTATTACACTGAACTGCAATTAAAAGAAGACAAAAATTGCGTTAGCTGCGGAAAAAAAACCCAGTTAATGAGAGAAGAATCATATTTTTTTAAGTTAAGCAAATACCAACAGGCTTTAATTGGCTATATTGAAAGCAATAATGTTGTAATGCCTGAAACAAGAAAAAACGAAATACTTAATTTTATTAAACAAGGATTACAGGATTTATCAATTTCCCGTACTTCAATTAAATGGGGTATTCCTGTTCCTTTAAACAAAAACCACGTAATTTATGTGTGGTTTGATGCTTTGCTGAATTATATTACTGCAATTGGTTATGGAAGCAATTCAAAAATGTTTAAGAGTATTTGGCCTGCAGATGTTCATTTAATGGGAAAAGAAATTGTCAGGTTTCATGCAGTAATTTGGCCTGCAATGCTTTTGTCTGCCGGCTTAGAACTGCCTAAAATGGTGTTTGGTCATGGCTGGCTTACAGTTGACGGACAAAAAATGTCTAAATCAAAAGGAAATGTAGTTGACCCAATTGAAGTTTCAGAAAAATATTCAGTTGATGCATTAAGATATTTTATGTTAAGAGAAATTCCTTTTGGTTCTGATGGAGATTATTCTGAAAAAGCTTTAGTTCAAAGAATTAATTCAGAGTTAGCAGATGGTTTGGGAAACTTGTTGAATAGAATTATTGTAATGGTTGAAAAGTATTTTGAAGGAAAAATTCCTAAAGCATTTAATATTTCTAATCCAGAAAAAGAGTTAAGGGACATTACACTAAAAAAAGCAGAAGAAACAGGAAAATTAATTGATTCACTGGAATTCAATAAGGCTTTATCCTGCATTTGGGAAATCATTGATGCATCAAACAAATACATTAATGACCAAAAGCCCTGGGAACTAGCAAAAAACAATGAAAAAGAAAAACTAGGAAATATTCTTTATACTTTATCAGAATCATTGAGAATTACAAGCATTCTTCTTTTGCCTTTTATGCCTGAAACCGCAGAAAAAATCCAGAAACAATTAGGAATCACTTCAACTAACTTTGAAGAAACAACAAAATGGAATCAAATAAAAGAAAACACTAAAACAGGCAAAGCAGAAATTTTATTCCAGAAAGTTGAAGCAGAAAAACCTGTTTTTGAAAAAACAAAAGAAAGCGAAACAAAAGAAGAAGAAAAAAAGAAAACTGATTAAGCTTTCACTGAAATAGTTTCTTTTGGAATTGTTTCTTCAATCATTCTTGCTTCAAATTTTAAGATGTCTTTTATAAGCTGGCTTTTTGTGTTTAAAGTAAATAATTTTGTTTTTCCAAAAACTCTTGTGACTTTAACCAAATTCAGCCCTTCCAGTTTTGCCCAGTGACTGAACAAGGAAGCCTTGCTTATCCCAGCCAGTTCCTGAATCTCTTTTTTAGAATAGTCTTCTCCAATATTGTCAATCAAAGAGTCAAGTATTCTAACAAAAGGATTGTCTCCAAAAAATTTCACTAAATTTGTTTCTTCTTCCATACAACAATAAACGAAAATAAAGGTTTATAAATCCATACTTTCAAAGTATTTTTAAATGGACAAACATGATTTGATTAAAGCAAAACTTTTATTCAAACTAGCAAGAAGAAGAAATTGGGGTAACAGCCACACAGCTTTTGATAATCTGAAGAAAGGTTTTAAACCAAATGATCATTTTTTAGTTAATGAAGTTGCTGAAGAATTAATTAAAGAAAATTTTTTGTTTAAGAAACCAGTTGATTATGGTTTGCATGTTTCCCTTAATCATCAAAAAGCTTTTGAAATAAAAAAAATGATTTTTGATTTTTTAGGAGTGAAAGTTGACTGATTATTCTGTTGGCTTTTTTCTTATCACTTTTGCATCTTCGTTGTATCTCATGAATTCGACTTCGTTTCCGGACTTTAATCCTTTTAGTTCTGATGGCAAATCAGCATTAAATGTGGCATAAGTGGTTGTATCCATTAACTGCAGTGAATCTCCGATTACTGCTACTACTTGTGCTACTCCTTTTTCTATTATTGGAACTTGAGCGTCAGCTGAAGTTGGCTGAAGAATTCCTTTTTTTGTGTTTTGAAATAATCCTGTTGCAACAATTCTTGCTTTAGTTGCCCCATGTTTCCCTGGCTTTGATTTATCAATTGAATTAATTCTGCAAACAATATCGTCAATCAACACATAACCGTTTTCTTTTAACTGACTTATTTTAACAAACTTTTTATCTGACAAAAAAACACCTCTTTTGTTCTAAATAGATTACAATGGATATCTTATTAATTTTATCCTGTCATGTTAATTAAGAGAGAAATAAATATATATTTTTGGTGTTATTCTTGGTTTTAGACAGATTATTTGGGGCAAAAAAAGAAACAGAAAAAAATATTGCTGTTTTTGTTGACGGCCCAAATATTCTTAGAAAAGAATTAAACATTGATTTGGATGAAGTAAAAAAATCTTTGGGAAAGTTTGGTAAAGTAAAAATAGGGAAAGTTTTTTTGAATCAATATGCTTCAGATAAATTAGTTGAAGCAGTGGTAAACCAGGGATTTGAACCAATTATTACAGTAGGGGATGTAGATGTTTATATGGCAGTTGATGCAACAGAAACAATTTTTAATAATTCAATTCAATCAATTGCTTTTGTTACCAGGGATTCAGATTTTCTGCCGGTTTTAGTTAAAGCAAAAAGATATGGAAAAGACACAATAGTTATTCTTGCAGAAGAAGCTTCTGCTGCAGCCTTAAAAAATACTGCAGATCATGTAATTGTTTTAGGGAAGAGATAAAATGCAGTTAGTTGAAGGAAGAGTAGTGGAGCAGGGAATGAGTTTAGCTGAACACGATTTTAGTGACAGAATGATTGAATTAATTAAAACAAAATTTTCTGGTTATGTTAATTTAACTATTCAGGGTTTTGACGGATTAGAAGAAGGAACATTAATTTTCAGGGAAGGAAAAATTATTGCTTCAGGTTATGAATATTTAAAGTATGGGATTTCAGTTAATGGAAATTCTGCAATAGCCCAGACATTTAATTCGGCTGCAGCAGAAAACGGAGTATTTGATATAATTTCTTTTAGGCCAACTGATGCAGAATTAACTATTGCAGTTAATCCAAAAATAAGATTAAATGTGGATGTTTCTGCCGGAGACATAAAAAAATTAACTAAAACTAAATTTAATCCGGCTTATGCAAGAAAAGTATTGAGCATGGTAATGAAATCTTCTTCTCACAGAGGAGAAATAATGAAAAAACTCGGTTTAGGAGAAATGGGTTAAAAGAGCAATACAATAAAAACGTTTCTTGATAAATAATTCTTTACTTTAAAGTGGTATAAATGGATTTACTTAAAAATTTTGCTTCAAGAGTCTTAGGCTTGGATAATACTCAGGTTCCTCAAAAACAATTAAATGCTGTTTCAGAACTCTTATCTAAGCACACTTTTAATACAAATACAACTGATTTGAAAAGATTTCTAAAAATTTTGAAAAAAAAACATTTAGTTGACATGATTTGCATTGCAGGAAGAAATGGTTCAGTGATTGCTTCAACTGCAAACGGAAATGGATTAAAAGAAGCAATAACAGGAACAGCAATGTTTAATTACATTAATTCCGAGATTCCTAAATCTGAAACAGTTTTAGTTAAATCAAATGAATGGTATATGCTGATGCCTTATAAAAACAAGGTTTTTATTGTAAGGGCACCGGCATCACTTTCAACAGTTGAATTTAATGCTTTAGCAAAAGAGGTAGAAGATAAGCTTTCAAAAGGAAAAAGCTTTTAATAACAAATAACTCTTCTTTCTTATAATAAAATTAATTTTAGTGAAAAAAATGGGAACAGTTTATGCTTTGGCTTCAGGAAAAGGTGGAGTCGGAAAAACAACTATTACTGCTAATTTAGGCATTTCTTTAGCTCAAAGAGGAAAAAAAGTTTTATTAGTTGATGCAGATATTGCAATGGCAAATTTAAGTTTATTATTAGGAATGCATTCTTCTCCAATTACTTTGCATGATGTATTGTTAGGAGAAAGTTCTTTACAGGATGCAATTTATGACGGGCCAGGCGGAATTTTTTTTGTTCCTTCAGGTTTAAGTTTTGAAAGTTACAGAAGAGTTGATTCAGCAAGACTTGCAGGAGTAATTGCGTCAGTCAAAGACCAGTTTGATTATATTTTACTGGATGCACCGGCAGGAATTGAAACAAATGTAATGTCTGCATTAAGTGCTTCAGATAATGTTTTGTTAATTACAATGCCTGTTTCTCCTTCAATTGCAGATGTGTTAAAAACAAAAATTGTTGCCGAAAGACTTGGGGCAAAACCAATTGGAATAATAGTTAATTTTGTCAGAAACGAAAAAGGAGAAGTTTTGCCTGAAGATATAATGAAAATGCTTGAACTGCCAATTTATGGTTTGGTTCCTTATGATAATGATATAAGAAAATCTTTTATGAGAGAAAAAATCATGCCAACAATTTTATTCAAGCCAAACTCTAAAGCAGTTGCAGCAATAAACATTATTGCAGAAAAACTAACCGGAGTTCAAACCACAATTAAAATCAAGAAAAAAGGACCTATAACAAGATTTTTAAACAAGTTGTTTTCTATCTTTAAAAGGAAACCAAAACAACCTTTAGAAGAAAAAATCGGAAAAAAAAGGGTTAAAGAAAAAATTGAAGAATCTTTTGATGAGGAAGTTTTGCCTGAAATAAACGAAGACAATATTGAAATGGAAGAGTGATTTTATGTCGAGTAGACCATTTGATTTATTAAACGAAGCAGTAGGAAAAGAAGTTTTAGTTGTAACAAAAGGAGATTTACATTTCAGAGGAACACTAAAAGCTTTTGATGTTCACATGAACATTGTATTAGAAAACGCTGAAGAATTAGTTAACGGAGAAACCAAAAAAAAGTACGGCAAACTAATGATTCGCGGTGACACAGTAATTCTGATTTCCCCTTAATCCATTTTTTTTAACTTATTCCTTTTTTTAATCTTTTTATTTAATTTAATTATATATGTTGCCGGGCTCTTAGATCAATGGTAGATCGTTCGGTTGGCAATCGGAAGGTTACGGGTTCGAGTCCCGTAGAGTCCATAAACCTTTTTCAAAAGGTTTATCAAAATGTACGACTTTCAGTCGAGCTGCTAAAATCCCATTAAACAAACCTTTTTATTTTCTATTTGTGTTATTTTTTAGGTTGATTAAATGGTAGACAAAGTTACTTTGATTTCAAGCATTAAAAAACTGATTTCATTAAATGTTTCAGATGAAGAAATAATATCTAATTTAGAAGAAGTTGGAATAAGCAAAGAAGAATCAAAAATGCTGTTAAAAGAAGCAAAAGATAAAGTTCCGGAAAAAATAAAATCAGCAAAAATAGTGAAAAAAAAACCGGATTTTGAATTAAGAAAAGCAGAAGAAGATGAAAGAAAAAAAGAAGCAGAAGAAAAAAAGGAAAAAGAAGAACTAGCAAGACAAGAATTAATGAAAGCAGTCAGAGGAACAAGTGAAGAAAAAAATGAAGTTAAATCAGCAGTTGAAGTTAAACCCCCAAAAAAACTTCAAGCAGGAGAAACTGAAGTCTGGGAAAAAGGAGTTTTAACTGTAGTGAATGAAAGATTAGATGAAATAGAAAACATCAGGGATAATATTAATGAAGTGATTAATGAAAAAATAAGAGAAGAACTGAAAAAAGAAACAAAAAAGCTGGAAGAAGGAATTGAATCCAAAAGACAGTTAATGGTTGATAAAATTAATTCCTCTCTGGAGACTAAAACAAAAGAAATAACAGCAACTCTTGATGCAAAGCTTGTGGCATTAAAAGAATTAAAGATTTCTGTTTCAAAAAAAAGCAGGGAATCAGAAGAAAAAGAAAAACAAGATGAACAGGTTTTAGCTGAAATTAAAACCAAATTAAAAGAAATTGAATCCTCTAAACTTGGTTTGACTAAAGCATTAAAAAATGAACTAGAAGAAATGAAAAATGAGTCAAAACAGTTTATGTTTGATTCAACAAAACAAATAGAAGAATTAGATGAAAGGGTAAACAAGGCATTAGAATTAGAATCAAAGATAACTGAAGGATTGATAACTAATGCAGAAAAAAAAATTGAAGAAATAAGCAAAACCCATACAGAATCTCTGTCAATTCAGTTAACAAAAAAACTTGCTGCTTTTGAGGAATTAACCAAAAGAATGAACCCGAAAAAAACAGAAGAAAATATAAGAAAAATTTCCTCTGATTTTGAAGTAAAAATTTCCAACACAATAATGGAAAAAGAAAAAGAAATAGATGAAGTTATTATGGAAAAAATAAAAGAAATTGAATTAATTAAAATTAAAATTGAACAGGATTCTCCTGCAAAAAAATTAGCTGAAGAAGTTAATATGAAACTGGAAGCATTTAGAATAAGTTTACGGAAAGAAATTGATGATGCAGTTCAGGAACTGGAAAACACTAAAGTTGAATTAAAAAAATTCATTGCTGTGCAGTTAGCTGAATCATCCACAAACTCTGAAAGCCAGTTAAATGACTTATTTGAACAAAGAAAAAAAGAATTAGAAGGATTTCAAAACAAAGTTCTTAAAGCAACAAATTTAAAGGACATAAATCAAAAAGTAGAGGAATTAGATGAATTCAAAGGGCAGTTTGTTAATACTATCAGAAAAAATTTGGATGAAATGAAAACAGATAAAGAAGAACTAGAAGTGATGATTGAAGAAAAAGAAAAAGAGATAGATAAAAGAATTGAAATAATTGACACTAAAATAAAAGAATTAAATGAATTTGAAAAAGCTTTTGCAAAAGAAATGGGTGTAAAAATACAGGAATTAACAAAAGCAAAAACACTGAAACAAGAAATAGTGGAAAGAGAAGAAAGCAAGCCAAAAGTTAAAGAACAAAAAACTGTTATAAAAGAAAAAAAAATTAAAGCAACCACTGTTTCATTTAAAAACAAAAAAGGAAAAACTTTTTCCGGAGTCAAAGGAACAAGATAAACCTTTTTCAAAAGGTTTAACACAACCTTTTTAGAAAAAAGGTTGAACAAAAAATTGGGCTTTCAGTCCAGCCGAAAAGTTTTATCAAAAAGCAGTTCTATTGAGTCCAAGCGAAGATAGTGTACAAATGTTAACTGGGCGTGACAATTATTGCAGTGCTATCTTTAGATAGCACGCTCTCAGCCGTTCAATCGGCTGGCGCTTGTGCGCTGCATAAAGCAGCGCTAGCACGGCTTTGAGCCGTGCACCGTGACTCACGATCGGAATCGTGACTGAGGAGCAGCTGGACTGAGCGCAGCGAATGTCCTGCATTGTTGTTAAGGGGCGAAACCCTTATTGCAGTGCTATCTTTAGATAGCACGCGTTACTCGCGTTTTAAAGCAGTGCTACTGAAAGTAGCACGCTCCCTTCCGAGGAGCAGCTCGGATGGGCCTGGCCGGAATCGAACCGGCAGTCTTCTGCACGTCAAGCAGACGTCATACCACTAGACCACAGGCCCACAACCTTTTTCAAAAAAAGGTTGAACAAAAACCTTTGTTTCAGAAAAAAGTTTAATCAAAAACTCTTTTTCAAAAAAAGTGGCTTACGCCTTACACAGCTTCGCTGTGTTTTAAACCAATAAAATATCCTGTTAGGATAGTTTTTTAAGTTTCATGCAGGCAGCACAAATTTTTCCTGAACTCGAAGAACCGCATTTCTGACAGTAATTTTCTTCTTTGAATTTGTCTTTAAGCAATGGGTTCATGTTTTCAAAAGCAGATAAAATTGAGTAAAAAGTGCCGGGAAACTTGTTTTCCATTTGGTTTAGCATTCCTCTGAATTCATTTCTTTTTGCCTGCCAGGAAAAAGGACAGCAGTGTTCTTTAAAGTAATTGATTTCATTTAATTCAGCAAAAGCAATAATTTCTTTTTCTGGAGAAAGATATAATGGTTTTATTCTTTGGATTAATTGTTTTGTTCCTTGGGTTATTGGGCCTAATCCTGACATTCTTTTTAAGTCATTGTCAAAAAAATTCATTGTAATACTTTGAATTTCATCATCCAAGTTATGCCCTGTAGCCATTTTTGTTCCATGCAATTCAATTGTTCCTTCATTTAATAATTTTCTTCTGAATGGACCGCAAAAAGCACAAGTAGATCCAACTAATTTTTTTCTTCCGGTTTTTTTCATTACATCAATCATTGTTTTTCCAAGCCTTTCCTTAAAAGAGATTTCTTTGAATTCTATTCCTAATTTTTTCACTTCTTTTTTTGCTAACTTTAATGCTTTATCCCTGTAATTTGGAATTCCTTCATCAATCATTAATGCTTTAATTGTTTGTTCTTTAGAAAAAAACTTGTTTAATAAATGCAATGCAGTCATTGAGTCTTTTCCGCCTGAAACCCCTAAAACCACAACATCCTTTTTTTTAAGCAAGTTATATTTTCTTATTGTTTTCTTAAATCTTTGTTCAAAAAAAGAATTAAAGTGTTCAGAGCAAAAGTTCATTGGGCCATAATTTAACCTGAATTTGCTTTTTTTACTGCATTTATCGCATAAAGTCATTTAATAATTTTACCACTTTGTTTTTTTATGTCTTTTGAAGGCCTTAACATAACCTTTAAAATCTCTTGTGTTGAAAAATTATTATTACATTTTAACTTATTTTTTAGAGTTTTAAAGTGATTTTATGTCTTACGGTAAATTAGTAAAAGAAACCTTTCAAAAAGAATTCTCTGGAGAAGTCTCAGAGTATGACTATAATAAACTGTATAAAGACAGGTTAATTGGTTTCAGAAAAGAAAAACAGTCTGTAGTAAAATTAGACAGGCCAACTAATCTGCCCAGAGCAAGAACTTTGGGTTATAAAGCAAAAAAAGGAATTATTGTTGTAAGAGTCAGAGTAAGAAAAGGTTCAGGAACAAAAACAAGACCAAACAGAGCCAGAAGACCTAAAAGAATGGGATTAAAAAAACTTACAAGAAGAAAAAGCATTCAATTAATTGCAGAGCAAAGGGCTTCAAAAAAATATTCTAATTGTGAAGTATTGAATTCTTATTGGATTGCAGAAGACGGAAAACACAAGTACTTTGAAGTAATTCTTGTAGATGTTAATGCTCCTGAAATCAAGTCAGACAAAGATTTAAATT
This sequence comes from Candidatus Diapherotrites archaeon CG10_big_fil_rev_8_21_14_0_10_31_34, assembly GCA_002763225.1. GTDB lineage: Archaea > Iainarchaeota > Iainarchaeia > Iainarchaeales > 1-14-0-10-31-34 > 1-14-0-10-31-34. Next base: position 6,950 of record PFAI01000049.1, on the reverse strand, counting down.
GGTTAACAGAAAAAAACAGCAGAGGAAGAGCAGAAAGAGGATTAACTTCAGAAGGAAAAAAATCCAGAGGCCATAAATCCAAGAAAAAAACAACTCACAAAGTAAGGCCAAGCAGAAGAGCAAACCAAAGACAAGGCTGAATTTTATATTTAAAATCTTTTTCTATCAGAATTAATTCAATGAAAGACTTTGTTTTGTATTCAAAAGCATTTGAATTGAATGAATTAGCTAAAACTGAAAAACAGCTTGGAAACAATGAAGTAGTTTTATGCAGAAATTTTTCTGAAAAAGAATTAACTGATTTAAAGGAAACAATAAAAAAAGAAAATTTTCCGGTTAACTTTTTTACCTGTCACTTGCTTTACAATCAGAATTCAAAGGAATTAAATAAATTCAAAAACAAAACAGAGTTTATTGGTGTTTTCGGGGGAAATGTTTCAATAAATAAGTTTGCTGTTTCAAACAAACAAATTGATTTTTTAATAAGCCCATGCAATGAAGGAAGATTAACTTTTGATACTGCTATTGCAAGAACAGCAAAAGAAAATAAAACAGAAATATTAATTCCTTTTTCACAGTTTCTGAATGTACAGTTTTCTAAAAGAGTTGTTTTAACAAAAAATTATGTTTTTATGCTGAAATTAAGCAATAAATTTAAATTAAACTCAAGAGTTGTTTCTTTTGCAAAAGAAGTTAATGAACTGCGTTCAGTAAAAGATTTGGAAGCCTTTAAAAGTTTTTTAGATAAAAAATTTGAAAGCGTGAGATGATAAAATGAATCAAAAAAAATCAATGAATCCAATTCCTCTTTCTCTGAGAGACAAAAAAAGGTATTTAGTGTTTGAATTAATTAGTGAACAAACTTTATTTGAAAGAGATGTTTCTTTTGATTTGAAAAATCTTTTATTGAAATTGTTTGGAGAACTAGGTTTAAGCAAAATGAATTATCAGTTTATTGGGTTTGATGAAAAATCAAGGAAAGGAATTTTAAAATGCAGGCATACTGCAGTTGAAGATTTAAAAGCCGGAATTCTTTTGTTAAAAGAAGTAAATGGAGTAAAGATTTTGCCCAGAACTTTGAAGACTTCTGGAACTGTAAAGAAAGCTAAAACTTTCCTTTAAAGTTCCTTTTATAAAAGTATTTGTATTTAAATAATTAAGTAGAGAGAAAAAAAAAGAATATAGGTGATTTAATGTATCCTGGTTCTAAAGCCTCAACAGCAGCTTATGATAGAGCGGCAACAATGTTTTCTCCTGACGGGAGATTATATCAAGTAGAGTACGCGTCAAAAATTGTAGAACAAGGTACTTTAGGAATTGGTTTTATTTATGATAAAGGGATTTTGTTTGGAGCAGATAAAAGGGTTTCAAGTCCTTTGATTATGCCTGCTTCAGTTGAAAAATTGTTTTTAATTGATGATCATATTTCTGCTATCTCTTCTGGTTTAGTTGGAGATGCAAGAAGATTAGTTCAGATTGCAAGACAGGAAAGCCAGGAAAACCAGTCTTATTATGGAGAACAAATTCATGTTGAAACTTTAGTGAAAAAAATTGCTGCAATAATGCAGATTTTTACTCAATACGGGGGAATGAGACCGTTTGGAGTAAGTTTTATTTTTGGGGGCATTGATCCTACAGGAGAAAAAAGATTGTTTGAAACTGAACCTTCAGGCGCTTTAGCTGAATACAAGGCAGTTGCAATTGGAAAAAACAAAAAAGAAGCAATGAAAATACTTGAAGCAGGATTCAAAGATAATATGTCAAAAAAAGAAGCAGTTCATTTAATGGTTACAGCTTTAAAAGCAAGTGCTACTGAAAACGAAAAATTTGATTTAAACAAAGTTGATTTTGCTTTTATTGAGCAAGGAACAAGCTTAAAGAGATTAGCAAAAGAAGAATTAGTAAATTTCACTTCAAACAAAAAATAATTTTTTTTAAAGAAATTTATCTTTTATAAATGGTTTTTTTATGGTAAAAGTTAGTGATGCAGTAATTGCAAGATATGAAAAAGAAGGGGAAAAATTTGAAATCCTTGTTGACCCAGATTTATCTATGGATTTAAAGAAAGGAAAAACAGTTGATTTCAATCAATTAATGGCAATAGATACAATTTTTAAGGATTCAAATAAAGGAACTGAAGCTTCTCCTGAAACAATAACAAAAGTTTTTGGCACAACTGAAATAGAAAAAGTTGCAGAAAAAATAATCAGAGACGGAAGAGTTCAGTTAACCACAGATCAAAGAAAAAAGATGTTAGAGCAAAGAAGAAAAGAGTTAATTGATTTTATTTCAAGAAATGCAATTAATCCTCAGACTAAAACCCCTCATCCTCCTAAGCGAATTGAAAATATTTTAGAGGAAGCAAAAATTCATGTTGATCCAATGAAAACAGTTCAAGAGCAGCTTCCAGAAATAATGGGTAAAATAAAGAAATTAATTCCGATTTCAATGGAAAAAATTAAAATTGCTTTTAAGATTCCTGCAGAACACGCAGGAAAAGCCACACATGTTTTACACAAATATGGTTTAAAGCAGGAAGAATGGCAGTCAGATGGAAGCTTAGTTGCAGTGCTTGAATTGCCTGCAGGAGCAAAAGAAGATTTATTGAATGACTTAAATCATTTAACTAAAGGAAACATTGAGTCAAAAATAATGGATTAAGGAGTGAAAAAATGAAGAAAATTGTTGCGCCAGGTGAAGTAGTAACAGAACAAAGAAAAAAAATGGGAGACAATGTTTATAGTTTAAACGGAAAAATTTATTCAGAAGTAATTGGAATAACAGATAATGAATCCACTATGGCTTCAGTTGTTGCATTAAAAGGATTTTATATGCCAAAACAAAATGATATTGTGATTGGCTTAGTTGTATCAGAATTATTTTCAGGTTTTTTAGTTGACATTGGGGCATTTCATTGGTCGTTTATGTCAAAAGAAGGAATTCGTGAACCACTAAAAAGAGGTTCAGTTGTTTCAGTTAAAGTTTTACGGGTAAATGAATTAAATGAAGCAGATTTAGCTGAACCAAGAGTTTTTTATGGAGGGGAAATTGAAAAAATTTCTCCAGTTAAAGTTCCAAGAATGATTGGAAAAAACGGTTCAATGCTTGAAGTATTAAGGCGAGGAACAAACTGCAATTTAATTATAGGCAGAAACGGAAGAATTTGGGCTAAGGGTGGAAACACTGAATTATTGTTTAAAGCAATTAAAATTATTGAAGAAGAAGCGCACTTGCCAAATCTAACAAATAAAGTGACAGAATTTTTGTCAAAACAAAAAAGGTGAAAAAAAGTGAAAAAAGAGGAAAAAAAAGAATATGTAAATAAAAAAGGATTAAGATTAGATGGAAGAAAAGTAGATGAAACAAGACCAATAAAAATTACTGCAGGAGTATTAAAAAATGCAAAAGGTTCTTGTTATTTGGAGTGGGGAATAAACAAAGTTTTGGTTTCAGTTCAAGGGCCAAGAGAAGTTTTGCCAAAACACATGGCTAACCCTTTAAAAGCAATAGTAAAATTTACTTATAGAATGGCTGCTTTTTCTGTTCCAGACAGAAAAAACCCTAGACCAGGAAGAAGAGACATAGAAATATCTAAAGTTTGTGGGGAAGCACTTGAAAAAGCAATTTTACTGGAAAAATATCCTAATACCCAAATAGAAGTTTGGGCGCAGGTATTAGACAGTAATGCTGGTTCAAGAGTTGCAGTTTTAACTGCTGCTTCAGTTGCTTTAGCTGATGCAGGGATCCCAATGAAAGATTTAGTTACAGCAGTAGCAGTTGGAAGAGCAGACGGAAAAATAATTGTTGATTTAAATAAAGAAGAAGAAGATGCTCCTGATGCAGTTGACATGCCTATTGCAATGATGACTAACTCTCAAGAAATAGTTTTATTGCAAATGGATGGGCTTTTTTCAAAAAAAGAATGGGAAGAAGCATATGAGATGTCTTTAAAGGCATTAGAAGATGTAAAAAAACACCAGATTAATGCATTAAAACAGCAATTCAAGGAACCAATAGAAACAAAAACTACAGAAAAAAAAGAAGATAATCAAGTTTTTTCCAAAAGCTTGAGCAAAAACAGTCCTTCGGACGAAACAAAAAAAGAAAAACATTCTTCAGAAAAAAAAGTAGTTAAAACTGAAGAAAAAGAAATTAAATCAGAGGTGCAATAAAATGCAAAAAGATGTATTATTAGAATTAAAATCAGACAAAATTTTAAATAATTTAAAAGAAGGAAAAAGAGCTGATGGAAGAAAATTAGATGAATACAGGAAAATTAAAATAGAAAAAGATTTATTTCATAATGCTGAAGGCTCAGCAAAAGTTTTTTTAGGAAACACTGAAGTAATTGCAGGAGTAAAATTTATTCCTGGAGCTCCGTATCCTGATTCTCCTGCTGAAGGAACAATTTCAGTTGGAACAGAATTAATTCCTTTGGCTTCACCTTATTTTGAGTCTGGGCCTCCTTCAATGGATTCAATTGAATTAGCCAGAGTAGTTGACAGAGGCATTAGAGAATCAAAAGCAGTTGACTTCAAAAAATTATGTGTTAAAGAAGGAGAAGTAGTATTAATTGGTTTTGTTGATATTTATGCAATCAACTATGATGGGAATTTATTTGATGCATGTTCTATTGCAGCAATCTCTGCATTAAATCAAGCAAAAATTCCAAAAATAGAAGACGGAAAAGTTGTTAAGGAAGAATTTTCAGGAAAACTAAAATTAGAGAGAAAGCCTTTGCTTAGCACTTTTGCTAAAATTGGAAATGCATTAGTTTTAGATCCTGATTTGGCTGAAGAAACTGCAATGCAGGCAAGATTTTCTGTTGCAACAACAGAAGATAATTTTGTTTCTGCTTTCCAAAAAGGAATTTCTGGTTCATTAAAAAAAGATGACATAGATAATGCAATTGATATTGCATTTAAAGCAGCAAAAGAAATAAGAAAAATGATATAAAAAAAGAAAAATAGCATAAATAAAAAAAGAAAAATGATATAAACAAAAAAAGAAAAACGGCGTAACTAAAAAAAGAAAAAGGATGTAAAAAAAGAAAAAAGTTATAGGGGAGAAAAAAATGAGCAAAACAAAAAAAGTTCATTCAACAGGAAGATTTGGTTCAAGATATGGGGTAGGAATAAGAAAAAGAGTTTTAAAAGTTGAATTACAGCAAAAACAAAAACAAAACTGCCCTGACTGTAATCATGGAATACTGAAAAGAAAAGCATCAGGAATTTATGAATGCAGTAAATGCAATAAACAAATTGCTGGTGGAGCATATGTTCCTGAAACAATGACTGGTTCATTAATAAAAAAAATTGTTTCACAAAAAAAGTTTTCTTCTGGTATTGAAGAGTTAAACGAAATCAAAGAACAACCTTTTTCCGAAAAAGTTGAACAAAAAGGTGAAGAAAAAAAAGAATCAAAAAAAGAAAAACTTTTAACCAAAGCAAAATCTGTTTTAGGAATGCAAACTTTTTCAAAAAAGTTTGATCAAAAACATGAACACAAAAAAGAAGAGAAAAAGGAGGACAAAAAATGACTAAAAAAGAAGTTACTTCAGGAAAATACCAGTGCGAAAAATGCGGGGAAAAATTTGATGAAATGCCTAAAGGAGTTTTTAGATGCCCTTCATGTGCATACAAAATAATCAGCAAACTAAAACAGCCAGTGTTAAGGAAAGTTAAAGCAGAATAAGGTTTTTTTAATGGATTTAAATTCAATTGAAGGAACAGAAAATTATAATTGTTTTTTGGATGCAAGCATTGAATTTAAATCAAAAGAAAAAGCGGAAACTGCGTTAAAGGCAATAGCAATGGATGTAATGGATTCTAAAGCAAGAAGTGTTACAAGCATTACAGTTAAAAATAATGTTTTTTTAATTAATATTAAAGCAAAAGATAAAACTGCTTTAAGAGCTTCATTTAACTCTGTTTTGAAGCCCTTAATATTATTTAATAATTTAAGCAAATAGGAGGTAAAACAATGGATTTAGAAAACCAACAGGATAGAATTGATTTTGAAAGGCAAAGAAATCAATTAATGCAGTTGTCTTCACAAAAACAACAGCTTCAGTTTCAGACTAAAATGCTGAAAGATGCATTAGAAGAAATAAGCAAAACAAAAGAAGAAAAAGTCTTGAAAGCAGTGGGAAACATTATGATTCAGACTCCAGTAACTGAAGTAAAAAAAGAATTAGCAGAAGAAGTTGAAGCAATGGAATTAAGACTTAAAACAGTTCAAAAACAAGAAGACATTTCAATAGACAAAATGAATAAACTAAAAAAGAAAATTGAAGCAGTTGAAAAACCAAAAGAAGAAAAATAATTAGTTTTTCATGCATTCTTCATGGCAGTTAGTCCAGCTGTTAAAAGCTGAAACTGTTTTGCTTAATTCTTCATCGCAAAAGCTTTCACAGTAAATACTTTTTTCTTTAGTTGAATTAAATTGTTTTACTGCTTCTCCTGTAACATCTCCGGTATTAAACGTAACAGTTATAATTAATGTTGCAACAAAAAACATTCCAAAAATCATTGCTATTCTTTTTTCTTTTAAATCCATTTAATTCCCTCCTAAAACTTCTTTACATGAAACACATTTATCTGATTCACTGTTAATATACCATCCTTTTTCTAATTTATTGTTTCCTTCAAAAAAAGTATGCAAACTTCCTTTTTCATCGCAAAACGCATTCGGGTCTTCTCCGATGTATTTAAAGCAGGGCTTTTGATTTAACTCTAAAATCAGGTTTCCTGTGCTTCCTAAATACACAACAGAAAAAAAGCCTCCAATAAACCCGATTACTAAAGCAATAACTGTAAATCTTATCTGAATATTATTTTTATTTTTCAAAAACATTTTTTCACCTTTAAATATCAACTGTAAATAAAACATAAGCTAATGCAGTTGAAACAATTATTATTGCTGTTCCTATTCCCCATGGAATTAAATTA
>PFAI01000020.1:29147-39832 GCA_002763225.1 Candidatus Diapherotrites archaeon CG10_big_fil_rev_8_21_14_0_10_31_34 | reverse complement strand
TTTCTCCTAAATTAGCTGAAAGATTTTTTTGCCTTAATTTCTCGTATTTTTCTCTTAGTTCTTCAAGTTCTTTTTCTTTTGCCTGCAGCAAAGAAAAAATGTTTTTTGCAGTAGCTTTTTCCTGTTCAGGGGTAATCCTTTCTTTTATTGAATGTAAATGAACGCGTTCTACTGCAAACCGTGTTTTCAATAACAAGGACATAATTTTTTGTCCCATAAAAGCATATAATTCAGGTACTTCAGTTTTTTCTTTTAAGTCAAAAGGCATTTCTTTTTTTGCTTCTTCTAATACAATGTTTCTTCTTAAAGCAATCAAAGTTTTATTGTATGAAGTAATTAAAGGGCTTAAATCAGGTGAATCAACTGAAGGCTCTCTTTCAATTCTTTTATTTAGTTCTTCAATTATTTCTAATAAATCTTCAAGTCTTGTAATTGTGTTGTTTAATGCATGAACAAAACTTTTTCTTGTATAACTTTTCCATTCATTTGATGTAATTGTTTCATGCAGTTCGTTTGCTTTAAACACTAATTTATCTAAAATATGTTCCATTTATACCCCCTGTTATTTATTTCATCCTTTTAGTTTATATTTTTATTTGATTTTCTCTTTTTTATGGCGAAAATAAAGCACGAAAAAGGGGTTTTGGTTGAAGACACAGTAATTGATCCGGATAACAATTCAGCGAAAAAAAAGAATTTTATTATAACTCATGCTCATTCAGATCATGCTAAAGTTTCTAAGGCAAAAGAAAAAACTTTTTTTATGACTCCTGAAACAAAAAATCTGATTAAAACAAGAAACACAAAAGAATTCAATGTAAAAGAAATTCCTTTTAAAAAAAAGTTTTCTTTGGATTCAACTGAATTTGAGTTTTTTCATTCAGGTCATATTCTTGGAAGCACTCAAATTCGGGTTAATGGAGGAGAAATAGTTTTAACTTCTGACTTCAAGTTAACTGATTCAGTTTTATTTGATAAAGCAGAAATTCTTCAGGCAGAAACTCTGGTTATTGAATCAACTTTTGGTTCTCCTGAATATGTTTTTCCTGAAAGAAAAAAAATTTATGAAAAAATAGAGAAATGGGGGAAACAAGAATTAAAAGAAAATAAATTACTGGTTTTAGGAGGCTATTCAATCGGCAAAGCACAGGAATTAACTAAACTTTCCAATAAATTTTTGGATGAAATTCCTTTAGTTCATCAGACTATTTTTGAGCCAAACAAAGTTTATGAAAAAAGCGGAACAAAATTAGGAAAATTTGAGTTATTAAATCACAATTTAAAAGAATTTAATGTTTTGATTATTCCTCCTCATCTGCTTAACCCTGATTTGATTACTGCTTTAGAGATTTCTTCCGGAAGAAAAGTTTCTTCTGCAGTTTTTTCCGGCTGGAATGGTTTTCGTGGAACAAAAAGTTTTCCTTTATCTGATCACGCTGACTTTAATCAGTTATTAAAATACGTTAAAGAATCCGGAGCAAAAAATGTTTTAACTAATCATGGTTTTGCCGAGCAGTTTGCTTCTTCTATCAGAAGAAAATTAGGGGTTAATGCAAGGCCTTTAAATAAGTCCAGCCAAAGCAATTTACTGGATTTTTGATTTCAAAAAGTTTAAATAACAGTTAAATTAATCATTTACTGTGAAAAAAGTTTTTTTGTTTCTGGCTTTAACTGTGTTATTTTTTGGCTGCCTTTATCCTAAGCCTGAACCAATTCCTTTTCCTGATGCAGTAAAAGAATGCATTTCTTTATGCAAGGAAATTAAAGCTGAAACTGATTTTTCCAGCGGACCTTGTATTGCAAACCCCTTGGAAAAAAACCCTGATTATGTCTGTGATATTGCGCATAATCCAAGAGAAGAAGTTGATAATCAAGCTGAAAACCAGTGTTCTGCTTTCAGGGAAGGGAAAGCAAAGCATTTCGTTGAATTAAATGAAGAATGCGGTTTAATCAAAGAGTATTAAACGGCTCTGTAAAAATCCTTTATAAACCTGAATTTAGTGTTTCATAAAATGCTTTTATTTGCTAATTGACTGCATTTTAAAATTCAATTCAGAGGATTTCTACGCCGCCGTATTAAACGAAATAATTAAGTATTTCTTTGATGTAATGATTAGGTTATGCTTGACCCTAATTTATTGTTGTTTTTTGTTGTAATCTTGTTTGCATTTGTTTTTGGAGAAATCTTTTCCAGGTTTCACCTTCCAAGAATAATCGGCCAGATTATTGCCGGATTAGTTTTAGGGCTGCCTTTTTGGGCCGGAATTTTTCCTTTGCAGAATAATACAATGGTTTTGGTTTTATCTGAAGTGGGAATAATTTTCCTGTTAATTTTAACTGGGCTGGAAATTGACTTAAAAAAAATAAAGAATTGTTCTAAAGAAGTTTTATTGATTTCTTTTTCGTCTGTTTTGATTCCGTTTGTTTTAGGTTTTGTTTTTGTTTTTTTGATGTATGGCTCCCTGCTTTTTGCTTTTATCGGAGGCGCAGCTTTATCTGTTTCTTCTGAAGCAACTAAATCTATTGCTTTAATGAAAAAAGGGGTTCTGGAAACAAAATTAGGGGAAATAATGATGCTGGCCGGAGCAATAAATATTATTTTTGAATTAGTGTTTTTGTCTTTACTGCTTTTTTTTGTCGGAGAAACTTCAGGAAATGATCTGGCGTTTCTTCCGGTTGAAGTGATTGGATTTCTTGCAGCTGTTTTTATTGCATTAAGGCTTCTCCCAAAATTTGTTGCTTTGTTTAAACAGGAAAGTGAAGATGAATATTTTTCTCTGGCTTTATTGATTGCTTTGGCAATAGCTTTTTTGGCTTCCTTGCTTTCTTTGGGAACAATTATCGGGGCATTGATTGCAGGGCTGCTTTTAAGAAAAGCATTTAAGTCAGAGAAAATAGAGCACGCAATTGAAAACCATTTAAGGGTTTTGACTTTTGCTTTAGTCATTCCTTTCTTTCATTTGCATATTGGATTGCATTTTGCCGGCAGCCTTGTTTTTAATCCCTTAATTATTTTTTCTGTTTTGGCAATAGCTTTTGCCGGAAAAATGTTTGCTGTTTTGGTTATTAAACCTAAAAGCAGGCTTTCAGCGCATCAGTTAACTTTGGTTGGCTGGGGAATGAATTCAAGAGGTTTTATTGAACTGGTTATGCTTGTAATAGTTGTAAACCATAAAATTGGTTTTCCAGATGAATTATACACTGCAATTGTATTAATGACTATTCTGACTACGCTTGCTTTTCCTTTGGCTTTACAGTATTACTTGAAAAAATATCCTGGAATAATGGATTAAAAAGAAAGGCTTTTTGGAAGAAACAGTTAATTTTAAAATAGAACTTTAATATAATTAAAGAAGAGTGATTAAATGAAGAAAACCAATTATTGCGGTGAATTAACTGAAAAAGATATTGGGAAAAAAGTTGTATTAGAGGGCTGGATTCGTTCCATTAGAAACCAAAAAAAATTTGCTTTTATTGATTTAGGGGACAGAACTGGTTTTACCCAGATTTTTGTTTTAAAGAAAAACAAAGAAATGGAAAAAATAGTTGATTCATTAGGCAATGAGTTTGTTTTAAGAGTTCATGGAACAGTAAAAAAAAGGCCTGATCCAAATCCAAAGACTCCGACAGGAGAAATAGAGGTTACTTCTCAAGGAATTGAAATATTAAATAAATGCAAAACCCTTCCGTTTCAGATTCAGGACGAGGTTAATGCAAATGAAGACACAAGACTAAAATACAGGTATCTGGATTTAAGAAGAAAATCAATGTATGATAAACTTTTTTTAAGACACAAAGTAATTAAATCAATAAGAGATTTATTTGATTCAGAAAACTTTTTGGAAATTGAAACTCCTGGATTATCTAAAAGCACTCCTGAAGGAGCAAGAGATTATCTGGTGCCTAGCAGGATTTTTAAAGGAAAATTTTTTGCTTTGCCTCAAAGCCCTCAGATATACAAGCAATTGTTAATGGTTGCAGGAATAGATAAATATTTTCAGATAGCAAGATGTTTTAGGGACGAGGATTTAAGAGGAGACAGGCAACCGGAATTCACTCAACTGGATTTAGAGATGAGTTTTGTTGAAGAAGAAGATGTTTATACAGTAATAGAAAAAATGATTAAACACGTTTTTGAAAAAGTTTTAAATGAAAAAATAAAGATTCCTTTTCCAAGGATGACTCACGCTGAAGCAAAAGAAAAATATAAATCAGATAAACCTGACACAAGAAAAGAAACAAAATTAAAGTATTCTTTTGTATGGGTAACAGATTTTCCTTTATTTGAAGAAAATGATTTAGGGCAAATTGTTCCATGTCATCATCCTTTTACTCAATTCAACAAAGAAGATGAAAAAAAGTTTGATTCAAAAAACAAAAAAGACCTTCTTTCAATCAGAAGCCGTTCATATGATTTGGTTTTAAACGGCACTGAATTAGGAAGCGGTTCAATCAGAATCCATGACAGAAAACAGCAAAACAAGATATTTGATTTTTTGGGCATAACAGAAGAAGACGCAAAACAAAAATTCGGTTTTTTACTGGATGCATTTGAATATGGTTGTCCTCCTCATGGAGGGTTTGCAGTCGGATTAGACAGATTAATAATGATTTTAACAGGTAGTGAATCAATAAGAGAAGTAATTGCTTTTCCAAAAAACAAAAACAGTGTTTCTTTGCTTGAGGATGCGCCAAGCAAAGTGACAAAAGAACAATTAAACGAACTGAATATTGAATTAAAAAAAGAAAAAAAGAATTAGGTTAAAAAAACAATTAACAACTTTTGGCAAAGGATTTAATCAAACAAATTCCGCTATTTTTTAAATGGTGGTTTAATTTTTGTGCGGAATTTGTAACGTCAAAAACCATGTGCCACTGGTTTTTGACTGATGGTTTTTGACTTAAAAAAATCGTTTAATTCATCTCCTCTAATACAAACAGTGTAGTGGTTTTGTCTATTCCTTCAATGTTTCTTAGTTCTTTTGTAATCAGCTTGTTTAACTGCGGAATATTTTTGGCTCTGACTTTAATTAATAAATCAAATTCTCCTGTAATAATGTCAATTGATTCAACAAAACTTAATTTTAAGATTTTTTTTGCAATTTCCTGCTGTGACTTATGTGTTGAATCATGTTTGATTAAAGCCATAATATAAGCGCATAAACCAAACCCTAATTTGTTGTAGTCAACTTCAACAGAATAATTTTTTATTACTCCTTCTTCCTGCATTTTTTTTATTCTGTTATGGGCAGTAGTTAAAGGAATTCCTGCTTTTTTTGCCAGTTGCCTTAAGGAAAGTTTGCTGTTTTTCTTTAAAAACTCAAGTATTTGTTCACTTTTATCTTCCATTTTGGAACAAATGTCCCAAAAAGTATTTAAATTATTGTATTTTTTGTAAATTTTTCCATTTTTTTGGGATTTTTTTTATATAGTTTTTATGCTGCTATTATTTTAGGTGATTTTTTTATGCAGAAAACTATATCTCATTTAATGAAACCGGAAATGAAAGAAATAATGAAAGTTCAGTCAGCTGCACTAAAAGCAATTGATTCTTTTATGTATTCAAGGGAAATATTGCATTTAATGCCTGTGATGCTTTCACCTGTGACTGATCCTTTATGTCATAGTGTGTTTGATGCTTCAATTGATTATTATGGCCAAAAACTCGAGCTAACTAAAAGCATGATTTTGCACAAGCAATTGGTTATGATGGCTGATTCAATTAAAGGAATTTATATTGTTTCCCCAAACATCAGATTAGAATTTGAAGAATGCGGGAAATCAGGAAAACATTTAATTGAATTTTCTCAGGTTGATATTGAATTGCCCAGAGTTTCTTCAAGAGAGTTTATGGATTTTACTGAAGAGCTTTATTCTTATGTTTTTTCTTTTGTTAAACAGGAATGCAAACAAGAACTAAAAAAACTTGGCAGAAAAATTTCAGTTCCAATTAAACCATTTAAAGTGTTTGATTCCACTGAATTAAAAGAAAAATTTGGGGAAGATTTTGAGAGAATTGTTTCTGAAAAAGAAAAACAGCCTTTTTGGATTACAGATTATTACAGGGAATTTTATGACAAACAGGATCCCGAAACAAAAAAGCATGTAAACTATGATTTGGTTTATCCTGAAGGATTTGGGGAAGCTTTATCCGGCGGGGAAAGAGAATTTGAATTTGAAATAATTAAAAGAAAAATTCTTGAAAGAAAAATGGATTTAGCTCCTTATGAATCTTATCTTGCTGTAGCAGAAAAAGGGTTGTTAAAGCCTACTGCAGGAGGAGGCTTTGGGGTTGAAAGATTAATCAGATTTTTAACCGGCAAAAAACACATCAGGGAAGTCACTCTTTTTCCAAGGATTCCAGGAGAAAAAATAGTTTTATAATAACTGAATTACTTTAAAATCTTAATGCAGTTAAAATTATTGAAGTGGTTTAATGAAAGAAAAGACAGAATTTATTTCAATTAAAAAAGCTTTTGAAAAAAAAGGAAGTATTTCGGTTAGAGGCTGGATTAAAAGAAAAAGAGAACTCAAAGACAAAATTTTTGTTTTATTAAGAGATGAAACAGGAGAAATGCAGTGCATTATTGAATCAGATAAAATTGAAAAAAAAGATTTTGAGGAACTGCAGAAAAATTCTATTGAAGCTTCAATTGAATTAAAAGGAAAACTAAAAGAGGATTCCAGGGCTCCAAATGATTTTGAATTAATGGTAAATGAATCAAAAATAATTGGTTCAAGCGAAAATTTTCCTATTCAAAAAGATTTAAGCGAAGAATTTTTACTGGATGTAAGACATTTATGGATGAGAAGTTCCAGAATGACTTCAATAATGAAAATCCGTTCAACAATGTTGTATGCAGTAAGAGAATTCTATAAAAAAGAAAATTATTTTGAATGCAGTCCTGCAATAATCACTCCAAATGCCTGTGAAGGCGGAACAACTTTGTTTCCATTAAAATATTTTGGAGAACAAAGATTTCTTTCTCAGTCAGGTCAAATGTATTTAGAGGTAATGATTTTTGCTTTAGGAAAAGTTTTTAGTTTAACTCCTTCTTTTAGAGCAGAAAAATCTAAGACTGCAAGGCATTTAACTGAGTACTGGCATTTGGAAGGAGAATGTGCTTGGATGAACATGGATGACCAAATGGGTGAAATAGAGAAAATGGTTTCTTTTATCTGCCAAAAAATAGCTAAAGAAAATCCTGTGGAATTAAAGCAGTTAGGCAGAGACCCAAAAGATTTGGAGGCAATCAGAGTTCCTTTTTCAAGAATTTCTTATGATGAAGCAATAGATGTATTAGAAAAAAAATATAAAACAAAGATTCCTTGGGGAACGGATTTAAGCATTAAAGAAGAAAAAATTTTATCTGAAGATGAAAAAATCCCGTTTTTTATTTATGATTATCCAACTGCAATTAAAGCGTTTTATGCAAAAGAAACGGCTGACCCCAAAAAATGTTTTTCTTTTGATTTAATTGGCCCAGAAGGTTATGGAGAATTATGCACCGGAGGCCAAAGAGAAGATGTTAATGAAAACATGTTAAAGAAATTAAAGAAAGAAAAAATTCCTTTAGAGAACTATAACTGGTATTTGGATTTAAGAAAATATGGTAGTGTCCCTCATTCAGGTTTTGGAATTGGAATAGAAAGATTATTGAGATGGATTTGCAAATTAGATTCAATCAAAGAAACAATTCCTTTTCCAAGGACAATGAACAGAAGTTATCCTTAAACCAGAATTCTTCTAATTTCTTTTTACTGAATTTAGCCTGTTTTTCTGAAAAATATTGGGTGGGATTTGTTTATGCTAATGATATTCCCGGTTCTCCTTAACCCTTTTTTTGCTGTTACAGCCCCTTTTGAAGCAGTGTTTAGCATATGCTCTAATTCTTTCCATTCAGCTGACCTTGCACTCATTCCTTGAGTGTAATATTCCCATAATAATTTCATTAATCTTTGAATTTGGGGTAAAGACATTTTTTTTGCTAAATGAGCCAGCTTTGGTGGAATCATTCCGTTTTGTAATGCTTCAATATCCAGTTGAGTAGGAGGCATTAATTTTAATCCAAGCAAATTCACATCAGGATTTCTTTTTTGGTGTTTTATTCCTTTTTCTGCCAGTGCCTCTTCTTTAGATAATATTCTTCCAAGAAATTTTTCTTTTGCTTTTTCTCTCATTTTTTTTGCAAAATATTTTGAGAATGGTGATTTTTGATGGTTTTTTGACATTTTGTTCATTAGTCTTCTTGGCGCAGGCATAATTTAGTTTAATGCACAAAGTGATTAAATAAGTTTTGTGTTTTTTATTAATTAATGATTTTTAAGTGAGTTAAAAAAGAGGGAAAAAATGACAAATAATTTTAAATCAATTCCAAGCAATTTAATGTTTGATGCATTAAAAAACGAAAAAGCAATTGTAATGGCTTGCAATGTAAGAATAACAAAAGGGATTTTGAAAGGAATTTTTAAGGCAGCAAAAAAAACTGATTCAGCTGTAATAATGGAGTTAGCTAAATCTGAATCAGATTTAACCGGAGGCTATACTGGATTAAAACCAAAAGATTTTGCTGAACAATGCCGTGAAGCTGCATCAGAAACTGGATTTGATATTTGGTCATTGCATGCAGATCATATGACAATCAAAAAAGGAACAGAAGAAGAAATTCAGGAACTAAAAAAATTAATTGATGCACAGATTTCTGCCGGATTTAATTCTTTTGCCTTGGATGCATCTTTTTTGTTTGACTTTGAAGGAAAAACTGTTGAAGAAGAATTAAAACAAAACATTGATGTTACAGCTGAATTAGCTGAATACATTAAAGAAAAAATGGTTGACAAAGAATTTGGATTAGAAGTTGAAGTAGGAGAAATTGGAAAAAAAAATGAACAAGGAATGATTTTAACTACCCCTGAAGAAGCAGTTGTTTTTATCCGAGAATTAAACAAAAAAGGAGTTTTCCCTAATGTAATTGGAATAGCTAATGGTTCAACTCATGGAAACATTTATGATGAAAAAGGTCATTCAACTGCACAGATTTCAATTAATTTAGAGCAAACCAAGGCTGTTGCTGAAGCACTAAAAAAAGAAGGATTTAATGTCAGGCTTGCCCAGCATGGAATAACAGGAACTCCGAGAGAATTAATCAAAAAAAAGTTTCCTGCAGGAGATATTTTGAAAGGAAATGTAGGGACTTTCTGGCAGAACATTTTTTTTGAAGTGTTAAAAGTAATGGAACCAGAATTATACACTGATTTGATTGAATGGACTTTAGAAAACTTTAGGGAAAAAGCAATGGAAAAAGGCTGTAAAAGCGATGAAGAAATAATTGGAAAATACATTAAGTTTGCGACCACTGCAAAAGATGAAAATGGAAAACTTTTGTTTTTTAACAGAATTTATTCTTTAAGAAACGAAGTTGAATTAGCTTTAGAATCCCGTGCTTATGCTGAAGCAATATTGTTTTTTGAGGCATTTCATTCAAAGGGTTCAGCAGAAATAATCAGAAAACACATTAAACGAATTAAAGGCTGAAAAAAGGCAATAATTGTGTGATTCGATTATTGTATTATTCTGCAAGTATTGTACCAAAAAGGCTTTATAAAGACAAAACTACTATTACTTTAGAAATAAAATTTATCTTCCTTCACCCTGGAAAAAATTTCGCCTCACGATTTTTTTTCCCTCCTTCTTTTTTTTAAACTTTTTTTGATACAACTTTTTCTAAAAGTTGTTTTTGATTAAACTTTTCCTAAAAGTTTATTTTTAATGCTTTTGTTGCTGATTATTTTGGGGGTAATTCTATGAAAAAGATTTTACTGTTATTTGTTTCATTTTTATTGATTCCTTTGGCTTTTGCTTCAGGGCCATGGGATTTTTTAAGGCCTTTAACTGAAATGGCTTATTCATTTGATTCTATTACAAAATTTCTGGTTTTTGTTGTTTCTTTGGTTTTGTGTTTTATTGCAGTTAAAGCTTATTTTAAGTCCAAGTCAAAAAGATTTTTGCTGATTGGAACAGCATTTTTTTTGTTTGCCATTAAAGGGTTTCTGAAGATACTGGATTTGTTTGTTTCTCCCGGATGGTTTTTAGGTGATGCATCAGAAAACGTTTTTGAATTAATTATTTTAGCTTTGTTTTTTGTTGCATTGTTTTTTAAGCCAAAAAAGTGAATTGAAATATGGATGATCAGGCATTAAATTTAGATTCCAGAAGAAAACTATATGATTTAATTGAAGAAAACCCTGGACTGCATTTCAGGGAATTAGAGAGAAGAACAGGGCTTGCAGTTGGAAGTCTTCAATATCATTTAGAGTTTTTGCAGAAAAAACATTTAATTAAAACTTTCAGGCAGGGAAAATTCTTAAGGTATTATTCTGTTAAAGAATCTGTTGTAAAAGAAAAAGCAGTAATGTCTTTTTTAAGGAAAGAAAGTGCCAGAAAGATTATTTTGTTTTTATTGGAAAAAAAGAAAGCAAACAATTTACGTATTTCTAAAGCAGTTTCTTTGTCTCCTTCAACTACTTCATGGCATTTAGATCAGTTAGTTAAAGAAGAGGTTTTAGGAAAAGAAAAACGAGGGAGAGAAAGCTTGTTTTTTGTGGTTAAGCCAAGCGAAGTTGCTTCTTTGTTGATTGAACACAAGGGTTCGTTTGTTGATGACTTAGTTGACAGTTTTGTTGAA
>PFAI01000020.1:26768-29135 GCA_002763225.1 Candidatus Diapherotrites archaeon CG10_big_fil_rev_8_21_14_0_10_31_34 | reverse complement strand
TATTCAGTTAACTCTGTTTTGTCTTCTGATTCTTCGTTGTTTTGGTTTTCTTCTTCATCCATTTCTTCTGCTTCTTCTCCACAGCATGTTTCTGCTTCAGCCCTGCTATTATATTCATTGTAACAACCTACACACAAATATTTTTTCATTTAATCCAGCCCCCTTAAAAACCTAAACTAATCTATTTTCTATTAAATAGTGTTTTTAAATTTTTACTTGGTTATTTTTGTGCCTGTTTTTCCTTTTACTGCATCCGCCAATTTTTCCAGAGAAGTTATTACTGCTTTTTTTCCGCCTGATTCAATAAATTTAATGCATGCTTCAATTTTTGGTTTCATTGAACCTTTTCCAAATTCGCCTTTTTCAAGCATTTCTTTGAGTTCTTTCACTGAAATTTTTCTTATTTTTTTCTGGTTTTTTTTATTAAAATTAGAGTAAACAAATTCTACGTCAGTTAAAATAATCATTTCTTTTATATTCAAAGAGTTTGCAAGTAATTGGGATGCTTTGTCTTTGTCTATTACTGCTTCAACTCCTTTCCATTTTCCTTTTTCTTTTATTACTGGAATTCCTCCTCCCCCGCAACAAATTACGATTTCTTTTTTTTCAACTAATTCTTTGATTGTTTTTAACTGAACAATTTTTTTTGGTTCAGGCGAAGCAACAACTTTTCTAAACCCTCTTCCAGAGTCTTCAATAAAATGTTTTACTCCAATTTCAGTGATTTTTTCTTTTGAATAAAATGGCCCGATGGGTTTTGAAGGATTCTGAAATGCTTTGTCTTTACTATCTACTTCTATTTCTGTTACAACTGAAATAATTTCTTTTTCTGGCAAAAAATTTCTTAAAGATTTTTGAATAAAATATCCTATCTGCCCTTGAGTCATTGCATCTTCTACATCTAATGGCATTTTAGGGATTTCTTTATTGCAATTCATTTGAATCTCTAAATTGCCTACTTGAGGACCATTGCCATGAGTTATTACAACAAAATAATCTTTTTTTATTAGTTCAGCTATTTTTTTTGTTGTTTTGTTTACATTATCCAATTGTTCTTTGAAGTGCCCTTGTTCTCCTTCTTTAATTAAAGCATTTCCCCCTAAAGCAATCAGAATTTTATTCATAAAGAATATTATTTATCTGGACTAAGCTTTATATTGTATACTGCTTTTCTATTATAAATGACTCAAAAAATTCGTTTGATTATTGCAGTTTTTGCTGTTATTGCTTTTCTTGCAGTTCTTTTTTTTCCTTTAGCAATTCAGCCATTGCAAAAAGTTGTTTTAGCTGTTTTATTTCTTGCAATGATTTTATGGTTTTCTGAATTAGTTCCCCTGCACATAACAGCATTTATTGCAGCATTTCTTTTGATAGTGGTTGGAGGTTTTTTTGACAAAACAGTTTTCACTCCAAAAGAAGTTTTTTCGCCTTTTTTTGATCCTGTAATAATGTTATTGCTTGGAGGGTTTGTGCTTGCATTAGGCCTGCAAAAGCATAACCTTGACAAGCTTATGACTTTTTATTTGCTAAAAAAAGTTGGGCATAAACCAAAAAATTTTTTGTTTGGTTTAATGTGTCTTGCAGCTTTTTTTTCTTTTTGGATGTCAAACACTGCAGCAGCAGCTATTTTGCTTCCAATTGCAATAGTGGTTTTGAATGCAAATAATTTAAAGCCATTGAATTCAAAGTTTGGTAAAGTATTGGTTTTAGGCATTGCTTTTTCTGCTACTATCGGAGGTATTGGAACAGTGATTGGTTCTCCTCCAAATGCAATGGCTTTAAGCTATTTAAATGACGCAGGAATTTCTTTTGGTTTTACTGATTGGTTAATGTATGGGCTTCCATTAACTATTTTATTGATTCCAATTGCTTGGTTTGTTTTAATTAAATTTTTTCCTTCCGAAATTCATTTTATTAAATCAGATTTTTCTTTTCAGCCTTTAACAAAAAACCAGAAGCTTGTTTTGCTGATTTTTGGAATAACTGTTTTTTTGTGGCTGACAACAGGCTTTCATGGATTGCATACTTCTGTTGTAGCTTTAATTCCAGTAATTTTATTGTATGTTTTTGGCTTGCTTGAAACAAAAGACATTAATAAAGTAAATTGGAGTGCATTGATTTTGTTTGGGGGAGGATTAACTTTGGGAAGTGCAATTCAGACAGTTGGATTAGATGTTGTTTTTGCGAAGTTATTATTTACTTTTTTATCTGGTCAGGCTTTGTTAATCATTTTATTTGCATTAGCGGTTTTTGCAGTAATTTTTACTTTGGTTGCAAGCAATACTGCTGCAGCAGCAATCAGTATTCCATTAGTAATTCCTTTAGCTCAAGGTTTAGGAATTCCAGTTGAAATTGCTGTAATGATTA
>PFAI01000020.1:26136-26732 GCA_002763225.1 Candidatus Diapherotrites archaeon CG10_big_fil_rev_8_21_14_0_10_31_34 | reverse complement strand
AAGACTTCTGATATGGCTAAACCAGGAATAATTATTGCTTTAATTGGAATAATTTTGCTTACTTTACTAGCTTATTTTGTCTGGCCTTTGTTTGTTTGAGTAAGCTATAATACTTTTGGAGGCTTTTTGAGAATTACAGGTTCTTTAATAAGTTTTTTTCTTGAGTTTGCTTGTTGAATTCCTAATTGAGTTACTTCATATATAAGACGCATTCTGCGTTTTTTTATTAGTCCTTCTTTTTTTAATCTAACAACCATTGTTTTTCCTGGTTTGTGTTTGAATATATACTTAAATTTTCTGACTCCTTTTCTCACAAAACGTTCCATTAAATATTGTGCTGGAGTAACTCCATATTTTTTCCTAAAACTTGGGGAAGTTTTTGTTTCAATATAATCTATATAACAGGATTTATCTTTTCCAGAATAATATGCATAAGCAATTAATCTGTCCCCTTTTGCTATGCCTATAAATCTGCTTCTTGAAAAAAATAATGCATTTGAAATTTGATTAAACAATTTAGATAATCTGATTTGTAATCTCTGTTTTTTTTCCAAGGTTTTTATGTCTGAAGGGAGTATGATCTTGAATTCGCCTTC
>PFAI01000020.1:19263-26114 GCA_002763225.1 Candidatus Diapherotrites archaeon CG10_big_fil_rev_8_21_14_0_10_31_34 | reverse complement strand
TATAAGGGTTTTTTTCATGAGAGCTGTATTTGTTATTGCAAAACAAAATTTTAGGGATGAAGAATTATTTCATTCAAAAGAAGAATTAGAAAAAAAAGGAATTCAAACAAAAATTGCTTCAACTATAAAAGGGCCTTGTTTGGGTTCAAAAGGAGAAACAGCTGAAGCCGAACTTTCTTTGGAAGAAATTAATTCAGATGAATTTGATGCAATAGTTTTTGTCGGAGGTTCTGGTTCTTCAGTTTTTTTTAATAATAAAACTGCTTTGAGTTTAGCAAGAACTTTTTTTGAAGAAAAAAAAGTTGTTGGTGCAATTTGTATTGCCCCGTCAATTTTAGCTAATGCATGGTTATTAAAAGGAAAAAAAGTTACTTCTTTTCCAAGCGAAGAATCAAACCTAAAAGAAAAAGGAGCAAAATACACTGGAAAACCAGTTGAATCAGATGGAAAAATTATTACTGCTAATGGCCCTGGTGCTGCAAGAGACTTTGGAAAAAAAATTGTTGAATTACTCGCCTAAAACTTTAACTAAAATTTTTTTATCTCTTTGTCCATCAAATTCAGCGTAATAAATTTGTTCCCATACACCAAAATCTAATTTTCCATTAGTTACTGCAATTGTACTTTCTCTTCCCATTATTGTTCTCATTAAATGAGAAAAAGCATTGTCTTCCCCTGTAAGATTATGTTTGTAATCTTTGTCTGGAACTAGTTTTCGCAGCCATTCTTTGTAGTCTTCAATTAGTCCTGATTCAGCGTCATTAATGTAAACTGAAGCAGTAATATGCATTGGGTTAACTAAAACAAGTCCTTCTTTTATTTTGCTTTTTTTTATTACTCTTTCAACTTCTTCGGTTATATTAATAAATTCAATTCTGTTTTTTGTTTTAATTTTTAAATATTCTGTGAAAGATTTCATAAATGGGAAAGGAGGGATTTGAACCCTCGACCTTTCGATTATCAGTCGAATGCTCCACCAAACTAAGCTACTCTCCCAAAAACTTTTTAGAAAAAAGTTTTGCCAAAACAAACGTTTCGCTGTTTGAGCACGATGCACGACTTTCGCGGTTGCGTTCGCGAGTAACGCGTGCTACTTTCAGTAGCACTGCTTTAAGTCGAGCTGTAAACAAACAGTAATAAAAAGTTCTTCAGGTAAAACAATTTAAACTTATTGAAACAGCTGTTTCGGTCAGCTGGCACCCATGCACTATCTTTGCTGCGTTCGATAGAGCTTTCACTCTAAGTTGGCACGTGAATACATCAATCTATTTCATTTCATTCAATAGCTTATTAGTATTTAATAGTTTTTTTTTATTAATTAGTATTCTTGTTAGCCCCGTAGTCTAGAAACCTTTTAAAAAAAGGTTTAACAAAATTTAGACTACGGTTCTAGCCCCGTAGTCTAGTGGCCAAGGATGACGGGCTTTGAACATCAGAACCTCGCGGTTCCGATACCTCTTTTTTTTGGGGGGGAAGCAACCCGTTGACAGGAGTTCGAATCTCCTCGGGGCTATTAAACGTTTCGCCGTTTAAGCACGATGTGCTATCTTCGCTTAAGCCTTTGCTTGCAAAGGCTTGCGAAAACGAGGGATAAATCCCTCTTGCTCGATAGCAATGCAATAGTTATGCCTGCGATAGGGCGGAATATTTATGAGGGATTGGAAATCCCTCGACGTATCCGGTGCCAGCTAACGTTTCAGCTGTGTTTGAATCTCCTCGGGACTATTTGATTCCGTTCGGATGTGACGGAATATATCGTTCCATCTGCGATGGAGCATTAATGTCTTTTTTTAGTCAGCTCAACTGAGCGAAGCGAATGTTGTGCTTTTGTTACACCTTTGGAAAGGTGTTGTTCGAATCTCCTCGGGGCTATTTTTTAATTCAAAAAACAAAAAATTAATAATAAAAGAAACCATATTGTTTTTATGTTGCCTGAATGGATTAATGAATTAAGGAAAGCAGAAAAAAAATCTAAAGCAGTTAAAATCTGGATTGCTATTATGCTAATGGTTGCTATTGGAATACTTCAAGGGTTTTTTTCTTTTTTTTCAATGTTTTTTGATCCATTTATTGAATATATTTTTTACGGAAAACCAATTCCAGTAGGCATAAAATTTTTATTTTATATTGTGATGTTCTTTTTTGGGTTTTTTGTATTGATAATGTTTGTCTGGTATAATACTATAAAACAAATGTTTACCTCGAAAGAATCAAAGAACAATAAAAAAAGTTAACTTTATTAATTAGAAAAAAGATATAGTTAGACTGAACTTCAAAATTTTTTGATAGTTTTTTGCATTGTCTTTATTTTTGGGTGTAGCAAACAATTAGAACATCTGATAGTGGACTTTCTTCTGTAAGTTTTTTTACAATGATGTTATTAGTTTTTGTGATAAATTAAGCGGAGATAAAATAAATCAGAATAATGCGTAAATAAAAGAAGAAGCCGCAGTGCTTTGGCCAATAATAATCATTATTCCGGTTAAAATTAGCATTATTATTATTGGTGCTAGCCAGTATTTTTTTCTTGTTTTCAAGAAATCCCATAACTCTAATAAAAAAGATTTATTTTGAGACATTATAATCATTAACTGGTTTTTAATATAAATAGTTTACTGTAGTTTATGTTTTTTTGTTTAGGTAGTTTGTGAGTATTTCTGTTAGTTTTTTGTGTCCTTCTTCGTTTAAGTGTCCGTCGCCTTTTAGAACAAATTCATCTTTAAACATTGAATTTTTATTGTATTCAATTAATTCTTCAACTTCTATTAAAGGAATTTCATTTTCTTCTGTTATTTGTTTTATTTTCTCATAAATTATTTTTTTATTTGTTATTGAAATTAAAATAAATTCTGTATTGATTGAGTCAGAGAATGTTTTCATTTGTTTTATTGTTTTTTCCTGGTATTTCCATTCAACTGAATTAATATCAAAGCTTTTGTTTAAATTTTTTTTATAGTGCTCTCTATTTTTTGCTGAATTAATAAAAGTTTTAATTGCTGTAAAAATAAATAAATGATTTTTTTCAAGCACCTGAGAATAATAAGGGTTATCTGGATTTGATTCAAAATTTTTTCCTCTTTTAACTGAAAAATCATCTATTTTTTGTTTTTCAACAAAATAATTCATTTCATTTTCTGTTAATGATTCAGATAAATTATATATATCGTTTTCAAAGAAAAAATATAAAATGTATTTTGGTTTTAATTCTGAAGCATATTTGTTTAACAAAAATTTTTGTTCAAATGAACTGTCTCCTTCTCTTGATAAATTAAATACAGTTAATCCTGTTTGTTTTTGCAGAAAAAATGGAGTTGTTTTTTCATAATTTAATCCTGTTCCATAAATTATTGAGTCTCCTACTAGTATTATATCTGCCTGATTAATTTCTTTTTCATTTCTGAACCCTTTTGAATCTGTTTTTAGTTTCCAGTAATAATTGTTTTTGTAAACAGTTGTTTGAATATTTGGCTTTAATAAAAATATCCCTGTTTTTTCATCAAACAAAAGTATTCCTTCTCCGCCTATATAAAATTTGCTTAATAAACTATTGTGTATTTCATTTCCTGCTATCCCTGGAAAACTCCTTAAAGTAATTTCAAAAAAAACAAGCATTAAAATCACAGTAATTAATAGCAGCCCGATGTTTTTTGATATTTTAATTAATTCAGTTTTTTTCATTTTAACCAAATGCATAAATAAAAGAAGAAATAACTGAATTTTGGCTTAAAATAATTATTATTCCAGCCAAAATTAGCATTATTGTAATCGGAAGAAGCCAGTATTTTTTTCTTGTTTTTAGGAAATCCCATAGTTCTATTGTGAATGGTTTGTTTTGTGTCATTGTAGTTATTAGTTGGTTTTTGGTATAAATAGTTTACTATAGTTTATGTTTTTTTGTTTAGGTAGTTTGTGAGTATTTCACTTAGTTTTTTGTGTCCTTCTTCGTTTAAATGCCTGTCGTTTTTTAGCCTGTATTGTTCGTTGAACATTAATTCTTTTGTTTGGATTATCGGGATTTGGTTTTGTTGGGCTATTTCGTTTAGTTTTTGTGTTTGTTTTTCGTCTTTTGTTAATGGGACTATTATAAATTCTGCGTTGATTGAGTCAGAGAATGTTTTCATTTGTTTTATTGCTTTTTCTTCATACTGCCATTCCAAAGAATTTACATCAGGTTTTTCTGGATAAACAACGTTTTGGTTGTGCATTACAAAAATAGTGTATAACGCAAGAGCTATTTTTGATTTCTCTAAAAGTTTGTTGAAAAGAAATTCTTTGATTCCTTGTTTTTTCTTGGATTGAGTAAAAGAAAAATCATTTAAATCCTGTTCAAAAACAAAGTACTCCATTTCTTTTGGGGTTAACAAAATAGTTAAATCTGTTATATCGTTTTCAAAAAAGAAATAAAAAACGTATTTTGGATTTAATTCTTTTCCATATTTTTTTAATAAATATTTTTCTTCAAAAGCAGAGTCTCCTTGTCTTGCCATATTGTATGCTTTGAAATCTGTTTGTTGTTCTAAAAAATATCCAGTTGTTTGTTCGTAGTTTACTCCGTGCCCGTATATTATTGAGTCTCCTAAAAGGATTATGTCTGCTTGTTGGTATTCTTTGTTGTTTCTAAAACCTCTTGAATCAGTTTTATGAATCCAGTAATAATCATTATAGTATGCGGTTGTTTCAAAATTTGGTTTCATTAAACGCATTCCTGTGTTTTCTTCAGTAAAGTAAATTCCTTTTTCTGTTGTGTTATATTTTGTAAGAAACTGGTTTTTTACTGCAGGCCCTAATATTCCGGGGAAAACCATTAAACTTAATTCGCATAAAAAAAGAAAAATAAAAATGACTGTTATCAGTAATAAAATTTCTTTTCTTTTATTGAATAATTTTTCTTTTATTTTCATTTTTTTCACTTTACTATATTGTCTTCTCTTTTAACTAAAAATTTATCTATTACCAGAAAATCTATTCCTGTTCTCATCATGCAGTTAAATGCATCTAATGGAGTGCAGACAATTGGTTCTCCGTTTACATTAAAAGAAGTATTCACCAGAACTGAAATTCCTGAGAGTTTTCCAAATTCTTTTATTAAATCATAATACAAATTATTTTGTTCCCTGTTTATTGTCTGAGGTCTTGCTGTTCCGTTTATGTGAGTTACTGCAGGAAGTTTTTTTTTGAATTCTTTTTTAACCGGATAAACCATTAACATGAAATCTGTTGGTTTTGGGATTGGATTGTCAACTTCAAAATATTTTGATGCGTCTTCACTGCAAACTGCAGGCGCAAAAGGCCTGAATGGTTCCCTGTGTTTGACTTTTTTATTTAAGATGTTTTGCATTTCTGGATTGCAGGGGTTTGCTAAAATGCTTCTGTTTCCTAAAGCTCTTGGACCAAATTCCATTCTTCCCTGAAACCAGCTTACAATTTTGTTTTCATAAATCAGTTTTGCAGTTGTTTTTATTATTTCTTTTTCGTTTTTAAATTCAGAGTATTTTATTTTGTTTTCTTCAAAAAAGTTTTTTATTTCTTGAGTGGAAAATTCCGGGCCTAAAAAAGCGTTTGTCATTTCATAGTTTCTTTTATTTCCTAAAATTGAATTAAAAATATAGTTTGCTGTTCCAATGCTTGTTCCTGCATCTGATGCTGCGGGCTGAATCCAGATATTTTTGAATTGAGTGTTTTTTAAAATTTTTCCGTTTGAAACGCTGTTTAATGCAACTCCTCCTGCTAATACAATGTTTTCGCATTTTGTTTCATTGTAAACCTGATTTAAAATTTTTGTTATAACTTCTTCTGTAATTAATTGTAGTGCAGCAGCAATATCTTTATGTTTTTCAGTTAATTCAGTTCCTGGTTTTCTTATTTTTCCATCAAGCAGTTTGCATAGTTTTTTTGAAGGCATTTTGTCAGCGTAATGAAAACTAAAATAATCTAAATTAAGTTTATAGCTTCCGTCTTCTTTTATTTCAATAACTTTTTCTAGTTTTTTGTAGTAAGGGTTTGTTTTTTTGTCAGTGTTTCCAAAAGCCGATAAACCCATTACTTTGAATTCAGAATTGTTTACTTTAAATCCGAGATAACCTGTTATTGTGGAGTAAAGCAATCCAATTGAATTCGGAAATTTTATTTCTTTCATTAAATGAATCTGGTTTTTGTTTCCTGTTCCATAAGATGTTGTAGTCCATTCTCCTACTCCATCAATTGTAAATATTGCGGCTTTTTCAAATGGGCTGACCAAAAAACAGCTTGCAGCGTGAGCTAAATGATGTTCTATAAAAAAAATATTTCCTTTGTATTTTAATTTTTTTTTGATTGTTTCAACAACTTTTAGTTTTTCTGTAAGCCAGGAAGGCATATTTTTCAAAAAAATTTTCAGGCTTAAAGGAAATGTTTCAATTATTTGTGAAAGAATTCTTTCGTATTTGATTAATGGTTTTTCGTAGAATCCAATAAAATTAATTTCTTTTATTGTAATATTTTCTTGTTTTAGGCAGTATTCAATTGCATTCATTGGAAAAGAAGAGTCATGTTTTATTCTTGTGAATCTTTCTTCTTCTGCTGCAGCAACTATTGTTCCGTCTTTAAGTAAAGCAGCAGAAGAATCATGGTAGTAACAGCTTATCCCTAAAACATAAGTCATTTTCTTTTTCTCCCAAATGTTATCCAATAACCGCCTTCTTTTTGGGTTCTCCAAACCCAAGTTAATTCCTTGTAAAAGCGCACCGGAAGAGATGGATAGCTTTCATTAAATTTATTCCACACGCCTGCAATTTCTGTATTTTCCTGGTTAAACGGGTTTGAAGAAGGAATTGTTTGATAAAATTCAATATCATTTTTTTTGAACCAATTCA
>PFAI01000020.1:0-19250 GCA_002763225.1 Candidatus Diapherotrites archaeon CG10_big_fil_rev_8_21_14_0_10_31_34 | reverse complement strand
TTTCGTCTTTCAGGTTTTCTAACTGCATTTTGATAAACTTTTCTTTCATTTTAGTATTGTTTTTGAAAACTGTTTTTGCCAGAACTCTTCTTATTTTTAGAGGAACTCTTCCAAATTTATTGTATAATCCTATTGCAAGAAATCCTTTTGGTTTAAGTAGTTTTAATATGTTTTGGAATCCTTGGTATGGGTTTTCAGTGTGATGTAATACTCCTAAACATAAAAGACAATCAAATTTCATTTCAATGTTTTCAATTTCCTTTTCATTCATTAAATCAACTTTTTTCAGGGTTAAAGAATCTAATTTAAGTTTTTCTTTTAATGCTCTGGCTTTATTCAGTGAAGTTTCAGAGAAATCTGTTCCAAAAACATTTTTTCTTTTTAAGGATAAAAAAGCAGAGAGCTGTCCGGTTCCTGTTCCTATATCAATTATTGAAGCGTTTTCAGGAATGCTTCTGTCTAAAATTTTTGCAAAAGGAAAAGCAGCCAATTTTAAATCTTCTTTTGAATTAAATTTGTTTAATTCAAAATCGGGAAAAGGATTTTTATCATAAAATTTTTTTACTTTTTCTCCTTTATCCATTAATTTTCCTCCTCAAAATTGCCTGTAATATTCTTCAATATTTTTTTCCTTTAAATTTAAGTCATTCCAATAACTTTTTTCTTTTGAAATCTTTGTTTCAAGAAATTTTTTTCCGGCAATTCTTGAAAAAAACCAGGTTAAACCAACGCCAAAAAAATAAACAATAAACAATAAAACAGTGTTAACTATTGCTGAAATAGTGTCTCCGAATTTTTTCATTCCTTTTTTACAGCCTTTCCAAAAAAATTTAAAACTCATTTTAACCATTCCTTTAAACTTGTTCCAATTAAAACAATAAACAAAGTCAATGCAATTACATGAATATAATTCCATCCAACAGGCATTTTTTTAAAAAAAGTTAAAGCAATAAAAAGAATTAAAGTAAAAACACTGTATGAAAATAAGTAGCCAAAAATTTCTCCGCGTGTTTCCCATTTATTTTTTTTTTCAAAAATCATTTATTATTAATATGTAAAACAAAAATTTAAGTGTATTGTTATTCTTTTTTCAGCTTAATTCTAAAATAACTTTTTAAACATTTTTAATTATTATTTTTTTTCTAGAATTGAATCAAGGTGATAAATTGTCTGAGACTACTATTATAACTGAAATAATGCTAAAACTAATTGTAATTTTGTTTGCTGCAAAAATTGCAGGGTTTTTGTTTGACAGAATAAAACAGCCAAGAGTTTTAGGTGAATTGCTTGTAGGTGTTTTGCTGGGACCAAGCTTGTTTGGTTTTATTGACGGCAGTGAAGAAATTTTAATGTTTTTATCTGAAATCGGAGTAATAATTTTATTGTTTTTAGTTGGATTAGAATCCAATATTCATGAATTATTGAAAAGCGGCAAGGCAGCTTTAATGGTTGCAGTAATCGGAGTAATTTCTCCTGTGATTCTTGCACTGCCTTATTTGCTGTATGTTGAGGCACTGGATTTTAATGCAGCCTTGTTTATTGGTGCAACTCTTACTGCAACAAGTGTCGGGGTAACAATGAGAGTTTTAAGTGAAATGAAGAAAATTACTTCATTGGAAGGAAAAATTATTTTAGGGGCAGCAGTAATAGATGATGTTCTTGGATTAATTATTTTATCTGTGTTAGCAGGAATAGCTGAAACAGGTTCAGTTGAAGTATTTAATGTATTGCAGACAATTGTAATGTCAGTTTTATTCCTTGCAGTTACTGTAGTGCTTGGAATGAAATTAGAGGGGCCAATCTTAGATTTAATTAGACACCTTAAAGTCCAAAGAACTTTTATTGTTTCAGCAGTAATTTTTGCTTTGGCTTTAGGTTATCTTGCGCAAATGATTGGCTTGGCGGCAATTGTCGGGGCATTTGCAGCCGGATTGATTTTAGAAAGAGAAGAACACAAAGAACACATGATGAAAAAAACTGAGGTAATCGGAGATGTGTTTACCCCAATTTTTTTTGTTATGGCCGGAGTAGCAGTAAACATCTATACAGTTAACATTGATTTGCTTCCTTTAGGGGCAGTATTGCTGATTATTGCTTTAGTGGGAAAGATTATTGCAGGGGTTGGTGCAATTGGAACAAAAGCATCTAAACTAGCTCTGTTGGAGTCGGAATGATTCCAAGAGGAGAAGTAGGACTGATTTTTGCTACTTTTGGTTTAGCTCATGCCTTTATTGGAGAAGGAATGTACTCAATTCTTGTTGTAGTGATAATGCTAACAACTTTAGTTACCCCTCCAATCCTGAAAAAACTAATGGAAAACAAGTAAAAAGAATTATTTTCTCTTTTCGCGCCTGCTCGCGCGAGCTGATTTCGTTCGGCTGTGACGAGGCACGAGTTTCACTCGTGCTAGCACGACTTTACGTCGTGCACTGGCACTCACGATCGGAATCGTGAACGTGCTATCCTCACTTCGTTCGATAGCACTGCTTTTTTTTATTTTTTAAGTAGGATTAAAACTGCAAAAACAATCAGTAAAATTATTGTTGAGTTTGTTTCAGGGAGATTGCTTATGTCTCTTAATACTTCAGGGCCTAATTCAATTATTTCATATCCTGAATTGTTTGCCTTGTTTTGTTCTGGGATTTGTGTTTCCGGAATAAAATATATTTGTCCGTCTGCCCAGTAATCACTGTATTCATCCATTGGGTCAACAAAGTATTCAGGAGAAGATTCAACGAAATTGCTTACAACCAAAAATTCTATTTTATAGTTTTGTCTTTCTTCAAAACCATAGTTTCCTAAATCAATGTTTAAATCATATTCTTCAAAAGCAGGAACTGAAAAATTTAAGTAAAATGGTTCTGGGCCGTATAATGCTTGTCCGGTTCTTGGGTCGCTGATTATGATGAATGCTTTTGCATTAATTGATTCAAACAAGAAATAGTTTACTTTTGCCTGAACTCTTATTTTGCTGTTTACTGCATATCTGTCTGCTGGCTCTAATTTTGTTATTTGAAAATCTGAGATTGATAATACATCTGTTGGGATTGGATTAATTGAAATTATTGTATAACCTTTTTCAACCCCTCCAAAAAAATCTGTTACAGTCAGACTGATATTATGGTCTCCGATACTTAGCCCATTGTATGAAATGTTTTGGTCTGTTGAATGCCACCCAGTGTCTTTGTTTGAATCCCATCTAAAAGTGCATGGTTCATTTGCGCAAATAATTTCAGCTTCAAATAATATTTCTTTTCCGATATAATATTGGTTTCCATCTAAAGGAGAAATAATTGAAACAAAAACTGTAATGCTTGGATTAACTTCAAAATCAATTTTTGAATTAGAAGAAGACCAAGTGCTAGAAGAGTTTTTGCATGCATAATAATAAGTGTAATCCCCGTTTAATAGTTTTCCAAATTCGCATGTTGCATTTGAAGGGTCTGCTAAACTGCATAAATTTCCTTGTGTTAAAGGATTAAATCCTTGAATAGTTGAATACCTGCATTCTGTTGCATTATTTGATGTAATTCTTAACACTAAATCAGTTTTCAGGTTATTTAATTCATCAATGTAAGGCGGACTTGAATCTTCTTCTAAATTGTTGATTGAAACAAGAGGAGGTTTCCCTCCAATTTCTCCTAGTGCTGCATAAGCATTAACTGAAAAAAGCAATAATGTTATAAAAAGAATTTTTTTATTCATTCATTACTATAATGTTTTTCTTGTATTTATTTGTTGTTTTTTTCTGTTAAATGCTATTTTAAAACTTTTCCTGCTTTTTTTGTTTTGAGGGAATTGAAATGGGTTTAGGGGATATATTAAAGAAAAAAATAGGAGAAGTAAAAGAACAAAAAAAACAAGAAGTTCAATTAGAAGGAAAATATGATGAATCTTGTGCTTTGTGCGGTGGCGGAGGAAGCGAAAAAAAGTGGGCAGGGCAATACTGGCATAAACGTTGTGCAAGAAAAGCGAGAAAATCTGCAAAAGGGATGTTTTGATTATTTTTAATCATCGGCAGTTACGGGTTTCAAACTGCTTTTAAATAACTAAAAACAAATTTTTATGTGAACAAAATAATTGTTGATAAAAGCAAGTTTCTTTCCTTGTTTTCTTCAAAAGCTAGAAAAAATTCAATAAAAAGGATTTAGAATTTTTTCTTAATCAAATAAAAATTTTGTTGAAAGAGTTTGAAATTTCTACTTCTCCAATAACTTTTGAAAAATCTAGAACGATAAAAAAAGATGGAAATCGTTCAATGAAAATTTATTTTAGTATTGATTCTCACAGCCCAAACATTTTGCGTTTATTTAAAGAAATTCCATTTATGTATGCAAAAGAAAAACAAGAAAGGTTTACAAAGGAGGTTGACAAATTTTTAAAAAATTCTGAACATTTGAATAATGAATGGAAGTTATATGAAAAAGTAATGCAAATGCATTCTCAAGGGTTAGGCAGAAGAAAAATATTCAAAAAACTTGAATTGCCTAAAAAATATTTTTACAAAATAAATGCTTGGATTCACTATAATCAAAAGCCTTTGTATTATGAAGAAAAATTAATGTTCTAGTTATTTTTCTTTGAAGAATGGTTTTTCTAGTTTGATTCCTTTTCCTTTTATTGTTTCCCCTAAAATTACTGCATCCATTGAAAACTGTTTTTTTAGTTCTAAAACAATTTTCTCTGAATCTTTTTGTGAAACAATTAAAACCATGCCGATTCCCATGTTAAATGCTTTAAACATTTCTTTTTCTGGAATGTTTCCGTTTTCCTGCAAAAATTTGAAGATAAATGGTATTTTGATTTTGTTTTGGTTTATTACTGCGCCGATTCCTGAAGGAAAAATTCTTGGTAAATTTCCTATTAGTCCTCCGCCGGTAATATGGGCTATTCCTTTTAACTCAAATTTTTTCATTAAATAACTTACTTCATTTAAATAGCTTTTATGTATTTTTAAAAGCAAGTCTCCTAAAGTAAAATCTTCTTTTTCAACTACAAATTGTTCTTTCAGGCTTCTGCCGGTTTTTTCCAGTACTTTTCTTGCAAGAGAAAAACCATTTGTATGTAATCCATTTGATGGAAGGCCGATTAAAACATCTTTTTCTTTTATTTTGTTTCCTGTAATTAATTTGTTTTTTTCTGCTACTCCGATTATTGTTCCGGCTATATCTATTTCTCCTTCGTTATATGTTCCGGGCATTTCAGCTGTTTCTCCTCCAATTAAAGCAACTCCGTTTTCTTTGCATGCAATTGACATTCCTTTAACTATTTCTTCTATTATTACAGGATTTAATTTTGATGAAGCAATATAATCAAGAAAAGCTATTGGAGTTGCTCCATGGCATAAAATATCATTAACTGAATGATTAACTAAATCCTGTCCGACTGAATCCCATTTATCCATTTGCCTTGCAATAATTGTTTTGGTTCCAACTCCGTCAATGCTTGAAAGTAGTACTGGGTTAAAAAATTTTTTTATTTTTTTTAAGTCTATTGCTCCTGCAAACAAGCCTGAATCAAGTAATACTTCCGGAGTAAAAGTGTCTTTAACGTGTTTTTTAATTCTTTGAACTACTTCTTCTCCTTTCAAAAGGTTTACTCCTGCATCAGAATAAGTAAATTTTATTTTCTCGTCCATAAAATTTTCCCATTTGTTTTTTTATTCAACTTTTATTTTTTTGATAAATTTTTTTTAAATTGTTTTTGTCCCTTTATCTGTTCCGACAATTACAGTGCATTCTCTTGTAAACAATCCGTTTTCTTTTACTCCGTCAATTTTGTTGATTTTTTTTTCTAATTCTTTTGCGTTTTTTATTGGTGAATGCAGTTGAACTGAAATAACATAATTATTGTTGTCTGTTTCAACCGGCATGCATTTATTTGAAGCATGAACTATTTCTCCGTCAAATTTTTCACTTAAATTTTTTATCACTTCAATTGCTTTTGCCGGTTCAACTTCAACTAAAATTTCTTCAGTTAATTCTTTGGTTAGTTTGCTTTCATCTATTATTACAATGAATTTTTTTGCTTTGTAATCCACTTGTTTTTCTTTTAAGAAAGCATAGCCTCCCATTCCTTTTAATAACTCTTTTTTGCTGTTGACTTGGTCTGCTCCGTCTACCGCTAAATCAATTTTTTCAACTAAATCTATTCCCACTACTTTTAAGCCTGAATCAATTGCTATTCTCATTGTTTTATTTGAGGTAGCAACACAAGTCAAATCCAGTTTTTCTTTTTTGTTTTTTTCAGCTAATTTTTTTACAAAAATTTCTGCTGTGCTTCCGCTTCCTAATCCAAGAGTCATTCCTTTTTTTACATATTTTAATGCTTCTATTGCTGAATTTTCTTTTTGTTTTTCTTTCATTTAAATCACATTAAATTATTGTTTGCAAAAGATTTTAATTTGATTTGAATATCATTAATGCTCCGCCAATCATCCCTGCGTGGTTTTTGAATTTTGCTTTAAGTATTTTTGTATTGGAAACTCTTTTGAATGCCCTTAATTTCATTTCTTTTTTTGCTTCATTAATGAGAATGTCTGAATTGCTTAATCCTCCTCCTAAAACTATTGTATCAGGATTAAAGAAATTCACTATATTTGTTAAACCGATTCCCAAATATCTTCCTTGTTCTTTTAGAATTGAAATTGCAATTTTGTCTTTTTTTCTTGCTGCTTCATCAACTTTTTTTGGGGTTAAAGGCCACATTTCACTTAGTTTTGACTTAAATACTTCTAGTTTCATTTCAGTTAAACGCATTAAAGGTTTTATTCCGACATATAATTCTAAACAGCCGTAGTTTCCGCAAGAACATTTTGGACCGTTAAAATTGATTGTTGTATGCCCTATTTCAGTTAAATTGCTTTTACCTGAATAGATTTTTTTATTTAAAATTATTCCTGAACCAATTCCTGTCCCTGCAGTTAATCCGACAACAAAATTAAATTTTTTTCCTGCTCCCAGAATTGCTTCAGCAAAAGTCATTAAAGTTGCATCATTTTGAAGTAAAATTTTTTTCTTAAACTTTTTTTTCAGTTCTTTAACTAAATTTACTTTGTTCATGCATGAAATATTAGGGCTTTGAATTATTTTTCCGGCAACTGAATCAACATCTCCTGCAAAACCTATTCCAATTCCTTTTATTTCTTTTGAATCTAATTTTTCTATTATTCTTTCAAGGTTTTGAATTAATTTTTTTTTGCCCTGATTTGATTCTGTTTCAATGTTAATTTGTTTTAGTATTTTTCCTTTTTCTGTTATTATTCCTGCTTTGATTTCTGTTCCTCCAATGTCTATTCCAATTGCTTTCATTTAATCACTTTAATGCTTTTTTTAATCCTTCAATTATCGGGACAGGGGAAGGGTCAACTTTTTTCAGTAAAGCAAGGTAATAAGAAGTAAAATCCCCTAAATAAATCAAGTAAAATAATTGTGCAAACAATGATTTTCCTTTTGAGGTAAATTCAGTTACAGTGTTTTCTTTAGAAAAAACTTTTTTAGTAAATTTAATTCTTTTCTGCATTTGACTGCTTTCTTTTGCTGTTTTAAGGAAAACAAATAATCCATTTGAATAATTCATGTTTATTTCATTGTGGTTCATTTCAGGCAGAATATTTGCGTGACAAAATCCTTTAGAATTTTCATTTATTTGTGTCATCCATCTAGAAGAACAAACTTCAATTGTTTTGGCTGAATAAACAAAAATTGTTTTGTTATGCATTTTTTCAGCCAAATCAAACGCATTTTTTTTAATTCTGTTTTTTTCTTTTTCTGCCAGTTTAATGAATTCAATTATGTTTTTTTCTTTTTTTGTAATTAATCCGAGTTTTTGCAGGGCAAAAATTAATGGAACAACCAAAAAAGCTGTTGCAGCTCTTGGAGGATAATTTTCCGGTATTTTAATGAAATAACTGCTTTCATTGAATTTTTTTCCTGAACTGATTCCTAAAATAAATGCTTTCTTTTTTTTTGCGTGATGCAGTCCTGATAAAGTTTCTTCTGTTTTCCCTGAATAGCTTACTGCAATGAAAAGAGTTTTATTTGAAACATATTCAGGAATTTCATAATCGTTTACTGTCTGAACAGGGATTTTTAATTCATTTTTGAATAAGTTTTCCAGAATTTTTCCTGTTATTCCTGACCCGCCCATTCCCTGAACTGTAATGTTTTCAAATTTTCTTTTTTTTAACCTGATTTTTTTTCCAATCCACATTGCTTCGCTTATTTGCTGGGGAAAATTTTCCAGTAAATCAAAATAATTTTTTTCATCGTATTTATTCATTTCATTCATTTATTCACCTTTTAACATTTCAGGAATTAATTCAATTAAATCCATTGCAGTAAAATAATCTCCTTTTTCTTTAAATGCTTTTTCTCCTAATAATCCGTTAATATATGCGCCAGCGCAAGCTGAATCAAATAAATTGTTTTTTGAGGCTATTCCTGCAGTAATTCCTGCCAAAACATCTCCTGTTCCGATTACAGCCATTCTTGGGTTGCCTGTTTTATTCAGCAAGGTTTTTTTCCCGTTTGAAATTACATCAATTCTTCCTTTTAATAAAATTGTTGTCCGGAATTCTTTTGCTTTTTTTTCAGTCAGCTTAATTCTTTCATCTGGTTTCATTGAAGGCTTTTCCCCGAACTTTTTTTCAAATTCAATTTTCTGCGGCAAAAAAACCGCGTTTTTGGCTTTTCCGCTTAATAATTTGATTGCATCTGCATCAATTATTTTTGGAACAGAAATTTTTGGAATTAACTCATTAACAAATTCTTTTGTTTTGTTGTTGTTTCCCATGCCGTTTCCGATTAAAACAACATCAAAGTTTTCTGCTTTTTCTGAGATTTCTTTTACGTGTTTTTTTTCAAAGTAATTTCCAGAAAATTTTTTTGTAATTAAGTCAGGGGAAAAACAGTTCATTGATAAAGCAGGCTTTTCCGGGGCAAAAATTTCAACTATGTCGCAGAATTTTAATGCCGCTAAAGCTGCAAGCGCCGGAGAACCAATGTATTCAATGCTTCCTCCTATAACCAGCACTTTTCCGTTTTTTCCTTTAAAGTCATCAGGCTTTCTTTTTTTCAGCACTTTTTTAAGGATTTTTTTTGAAACAAACTCTTTTTTCATAAAAATCTTTTTTAACTCTTATTTTTTTCTTAATTGTTTAATTTTTTTCCCTGTTATTCTTTTTTTTATTTTCATTTTAATTCTTTTTGTTTATTTTTCTTTAATTTTTTTTGTTTCTTTTATTTGTTTTCTTTCTTTTTTTTGTTTATTTTTCTTTAATTTTCTTTCTTTTTTCCTTTTTGTTTTTTTTGTTGTTTTCTTTTTTTTGTTTATTTATTCTTTTTTGTTATTTTTCTTTTCTTTCTTTTTATTTGTTTTTTTTTCAGTTTTAGTAATTTTGTTCCTTTTTTTTGTTATTCTTTTATTTCTTTTTTTTTGGTTATTTAATCTTTGTTTTTGTTATTCTTTTATCCCTTTTTTGTTTAGTTCTTCTCTTAAAATTTTGCTTGCTTCTTTTCCTGAGGCTTTTCCTTTTATTTTAATCATTACTTCTCCCATTAAAGCAGAAAAAACATTTGTTCCTTCAGTATTAATGATTGCAGAATTTTTTTCTATTGTTTCTTTAACTAACTTTCTTAAATCTTCTTCAGAGAACCGTGTTTCCTGCAATGAGTTGATTACTGATTCAATTGGTTTTTCCGGTTCTTTGCTCCATAAATCTAATGCTTTTAATTGATTGTCTTTCACTAGTTTTCCTTTTTTTACTGCATTCAGTGTTTCTTCAATCATTTTTTCAGTTAAATTTTCTGTTTTTGTTCCCTGTCTTTTTAATGTTGTTATTCCTTCAAGCAATAATACTGCTGTGCCGGTTGCCTTGAATCCTTTTTCAATTAGTTCTTCAAAAAATCTTGCGTAATTGTTTAGCTTCATTTTTTCTGCTAATTGTTCTGAAATCCTGTATTTGTTTATGTATTTTATTTTTCTTTGCTCTGAAGTTAAAGGAAGATTTTGTTTTAATTCTTCTAATAATTTTCTGCTTATTTTTCTAGCCGGAATGTCTGTTTCAGGATACATTCTTGCGTTTCCCGCTAAAGGCCTTGAATATTCTGTTGTTCCATCTTCTAATGCATTTCTTGTTTCTTCAGGAACTCCTTTTAACGCCATAACACTTCTTTGAATCACTGTTTTCAATGCTTTTTCTGCAGTTTTTTGGTTTTCAGTTGCAACCAAAACAAAAGCATCTTGTTTTTCACAGACAAGTTTTTCTTTTGTTTTTTCAACTTCTTCTTTGCTTATATCATATTTTGGCAGTTCATCTGAATGAAATATTCCTTTTAATCCTGTTCTTGCTTTGACGTATTTTGCCAGTTCTGTTCCAAATCTTTTTCCTTCCTGTAATTCTTTTCCTGTTAATCCATTAAATTTTTTTAGCCTGATTCCAAAAACTTTTTTTCCTTTAATCATTTTGCATTTGCTGTCAGAAAAAATTCCGCTTACTTCTTTCATTGATTCTTGTTCCAGTTCTTCTTTTGTTGAATTTCTTTTTTGTAATTCGTTTTTTAGTTCAATTAATTTTACCTGTCTTTCAACTTCTTTTTCCACAAAAACATCAATCATTTCCAGTTCCTGCACTCCTTTTATTTCAACTCTTGCGCCTTCTGCAATAGAAATATTTACGTCTTGCCTTATGCTTCCTAATCCTCTTTTTGTTTTTCCTGTTCTTCTTAACAGTTCTCCTATTTTTAGTGCTGTTTCTTTTGCTTCTTTTGGAGTTTTAATATCCGGTTCTGTTGCTAACTCTATTAATGGAATTCCTAATCTGTCTAAAGAATAAATTATTTCTTTGTCTTTTTCTTCAATTTTTTTTGCTGCATCTTCTTCTAACACTATGGTCTGTACTTTTATTTCTTTTTCTTTTAATTTGATTTTTCCTCCTAAGCCGACTAAAACTGTTCTCTGGAAACCTGATGTATTGCTTCCGTCTATTACGGTTTTTCTCATTACATGCAGTTCATCCACAATATTTGATTCAGTCATCAGGCAGACCTCTAAAATTGTTTTTAATGCATTTAAATTAATTGGTTTTGGCGGCTCTTCATCTAATTCAATCAAGCAGTTTGAATCAGAATAAAATTTGTATAAATAACTTTGTTTTTTTTTGAATGCTTCTAATGCTGCCGGATCAAATTTTCCCAGTTCTGATGCAACTGCCCGTAATTTTCTTTTGAATTCAAAGTCTGATGAATCTTCTCTCATTATTGAAGGGCAACAGCAAAAAAGTTTTTTTGTATTTAACTGCTGATGAACTTCTAATCCTGCTTTCATTCCCAGTTCTTGATAATTTAATTCCATAATCATTCCTAATAAAAACCTTTAATATAAAGAAACAATAAATTAATTTAAAGAGATTTTTTTTGGTTTTTTTCTCTCCAGTTAAAAATAATAACCTGAAAGGATATTTATTAGTGCATGCCTCTTTCAAAATATATCAAAAAATCTTCTGCTAAACCTGGAATTTCTCCTGGAACTTTAGTTCATGTAGGAAAAAAACAGTTAGAGAATTCTAAAATTGAATTAATTGATTATACTGAAAAAACTTTTGAAGAAAAAAAAATAGATAAAATAGAGGATTGTTTTCCTTTCAAAGACAAATCAAGTGTTTCCTGGTTTAATATAATTGGATTGCATGACCTTAATTTAATTGAAAAAATTGGTTCTCATTTTGAGTTTCATCCATTGGTTTTAGAGGATATTGTTAACACAAACCAGAGACCTAAATTAGAGGATTTTGAATCTTATTTGTTTTTGGTTTTGAAAATGGTTTATTTTAACGGCGGAAAAAAAAAAATGGAAATAGAACAGATTAGTTTTGTTGTGGGAAAAACTTTTGTTTTTTCTTTTCAGGAAAGAGAAGGAGATGTTTTTGACGGAGTAAGGGAAAGAATCAGGAATGCAAAAGGAAAAATAAGGAAAATGGGAACAGATTACCTTGTTTATGCTTTGGTTGACGCAATAGTTGACAGTTATTTTTCTGTTTTAGAAAAAATAGGGGAAGAAATTGAATTGTTAGAAGAAAAAGTAATGGAAAATCCTTCAAAAGAAGAATTAAATACGATTTACAGGCTAAAACATAACTTGATTTTTTTGAGGAGGTCTGTCTGGCCTTTAAGAGAAGTAATTAGCGCCATGCAGAGAGGAGACTCAAAATTAATTTCAAAGCAGACACTGTTTTTTTTAAGGGATGTCTATGATCACACAATTCAGGTAATTGATACAATTGAGACTTTCAGGGATATGGTTGCAGGAATGCTTGACGTATATCTTTCAAGCATAAGCAATAAAATGAATGAAGTAATGAAAGTTTTGACAATAATTGCAACTATTTTTATTCCCTTAACTTTTATTGCAGGAGTTTATGGAATGAACTTCAAGTATATGCCTGAATTAGATTGGGAATGGTCTTATCCAATTCTTTGGATTATAATGATTTCAGTTGCTTTTTCAATGTTCTTGTTTTTCAGAAAAAAGAAATGGCTTTAAAACAAAAGTCGACTATAAATTGTATTCTATTTTTAAATTAAAAAAAAGAAAAAAGCAGTACGAGTTTATCCCATACATCGGTACTCGCGATCGAAACCGCGAAATTATTTTTTCAGGTAAACTGTTTGGGTTGGGAAAGGAATTCCAATTTTGTTTTTGTTTAATCCATTATAAATTTCTATGGTTAATTCTCTTTCTGTTGGCCATATTTGTGTGTAGTCATCACACCAGAATTTTGCAGTAAAATTTAATGAAAAGTCTCCCATTGAAAGCATTTCCACTTTTGGTTCTCTGTCCTTGTGTTTAGATGTATTTGGGTTTCTTTTCATTAAATCTGTTATTATTTTAATTACTTTTTCCGGGTCGCTTCCATAAACTGCCCCGAATTTTATTTCTCCTCTTCCAAAAGAATTTGGCTGGGCAAAATTGACTATTTTGCTGTTAGCCATAATAGAATTTGGAACAAGTATTGTTTCATTTGAGTAAGTTCTTATTCTGGTGCTTCTTAACCCAACTTCATCTACTATTCCTACTTCGCCTGATTCCAGCTTTATTTTGTCTCCTAACCTGATTGATTTATCCAATAAAAGAGATACTCCTCCAAACAGGTTTGAAACAGTTTCTTGTGCTGCAAAAGCCAAAGCCAATCCGATAATTCCTGCTCCTGCAACCAATGCAGTTACATCAAATCCCACTACATCTAATAACATTATTAATGCAAGGATTACTATTACTGTTTTGCTTCCTTTTGAAAACAATGGAATTATTTGGTCATCAAAATCAGATTTAGTTTTTTTTGTTAAAGGAATCAATATTTTTTCTATTATTGCATTAACTAATCTTATTGCAGTCCAAGACAAAAGAATGATTACTGCCATTTTTAGTATTACACTAAAAAATCTATCCTGCATTTTTAAGTATATTGCAGCGCTATATGCTCCAGTCAAAAAAATGATTACAACAATTGGTTCTTCAATTACATCAAGTAAAACATCATCCAAGTCTGTTTTGGTTTTTGCTGTTAATTTTCTTCCTACTGTTTTAAATAAATAATAAACTATTTTTCCTACAACATATCCTGCAACAAGCAGTCCTATTGCAATCAAAAGATCTTGTATAGTGTATCCAAAAAAAGTCTGATACAAAAAATCTAAATTCATTTATCCACCTGAAATAATATTTTATAACTGATTAACCATTTAAAATATTGCTTTTAACTGTTTTTTTTTCATCCGACGTTTATCTGCACTTTTTTGTTTACATCCAGTCCTTTATCTACATCTAGTGTTGCCTGAATATACCATTCGATTCTGCTTGAGTTTCCAGAAAGAAACTGAACTGCTTTTAATGCTGCTCCCACTTCCCCGCCTGGACCACTTCCTCTTTGCATGATGTCTGCAGGAACAAGTATTTCTAAATCATATTCTCCTTCAGTGTACTCTTTTTCTCCGTCTAAAGGCATTTCAAATTTGTGTACAAATTCAGTTGTTGTTTTTCTTTTGTCGTGGTTTCTTGATCCTATTCCAACACTAAAACTAGAATTTCCAACCATCATTCCAGAAGAAGTTGTTTTGGTTCCGGCAAAAACCACTTTTAACTGCCTTGCTTTAGTCGGCTTATTCATTTTAACTTTAACTTTTCCTTTAATTGTTTCTCCGGGCTTGAAATTAAATTTTTCCAGTATTACTTCAATTTTTCCTTTTCCAAATCCAAACATAAACTTCCCTCCTTAATACTATAAAATAACATGTTTTCTGCTTTTAATCTTTTCTTTTTCTTGTAATCCAAAAACAACTGCAGATAATTTTTTGTAATGCGGTTTTTTTCTTTTAACCCGAGTTTTTCTTCAACTTCTTTAATGCTTTTTTTGTTTCCTTCTATTTCCAGATAAAATCCAATAAAAGGAAGTTCATCCAATAAAATTTCTGTTTGATTTAATTCAAATGTTTCCCTTTTTTTTTCATAAATAAATTTTGGCTCAAAATTCATTTTTTCCAGAGTTTTTTTTGTTCTGTAAAAATCCTTAATTTGCATTTCAGTTTCTTTTCTTTCCTTGAATTTTCCTTTTCCTTTAATTTTGCTTTTGAATGTTAAAGTGTTTTTTGATGCTTTTCTTAGCCTTAACAAAAAACCTTTTTTTTTAAAAGAAGAATCAGCTGAATCAAATACAAGGTTTAATTCTTTTTCTTTTTTTTTGAATTGAGCAATTTGATTTAATTTATTTTTTATTTTTTTTAATTCTTTTTTTCCTTTAATTTTGTGTTTTACTTCTATTTCAATCATTTGCAACCCAAAATCTTTGATTTTCTTTTGATGGAAATCATATTCCTAAAAACGATTTCATTTTATCTAAAAAACTTTTTTCTTGTTTATGCTCTGAATTGTCTGCTCTGAACAAAATATTTTGTTCTAAAATAAATGAATC
The DNA here is from genome assembly GCA_002763225.1 of Candidatus Diapherotrites archaeon CG10_big_fil_rev_8_21_14_0_10_31_34. Taxonomy (GTDB): domain Archaea; phylum Iainarchaeota; class Iainarchaeia; order Iainarchaeales; family 1-14-0-10-31-34; genus 1-14-0-10-31-34. Next base: position 4,285 of record PFAI01000020.1, on the reverse strand, counting down.
AAACGGATGATTATTGATTAATTTTGCTACTTTGTGTTTTTTGTGTTCATTGTAATTTAATTCGCTTAACAAAGCCAGTGCTTTAAGAGAGCTTTGCATTGGAGTTGTTCCTGCTTCATGCATTAAAGCAGATATTTCCACTACTTCTTGGTCTGCATCAATTTTTTCCATTAACTGCAATGCATTCATTCTCACTTTATATGCATGCTGCAGTTTTATTGGCTCAAATTCTGTTTTAATGTGCTGTTCTACTTTTGAAACAAAACCCATTTTTCCACCTCAATCAACTTTAAATCCTCTTATATCGCTTCTTTCAGTTATTTCTCCCCGTAAATTTTTTGTAATCAGTTTTTTTGTTTCTTCTTTTGAATAATTTCCTAAAAGCCATGCAAGTTTAATAAAAGCTGTTTCCGGAGTCATGTCTTCTGCAGGAATTACTCCTGCGTTCAATAAATCTTTTCCGGTTGAATAAACATTCATGTTAATTCTTCCGAAAAAAGCCTGTGAAGCCATTACTACAACTGCTTTTTCACTTAATTTTTTTATTGCTTCAAACAATTTTCCGTTTTCTTCGGTTCCTTGTGCTTTTGTTCCGATTGAAGCATGACCTAATCCTGTTCCCTCTAAAACTATTCCTTTATAGTTTTCTTTTTCATAGAACTCTAATTGTTTTGAATGAAAGTTTGGATACAATTTAATTAAAACAGTTTTTTCTTCCATTTTTTCTTTTAAAGCTAATTCAGTTTCTTCTTTTTTTCTCTGATAATCGGTTTTTAAGTATGTTATTTTTTTTGATTCAAAATTAATTCTTGCTATTGGAACATCATTAATGCTTTTGAATGCATCTCTTCTGCTTGAATGCATTTTCCTGCTTTTTGTTCCGCTTAAAATCACACAGTTGTCATCAGAAGAGCTTTCATGCATGCATAAACCTATTCCGGCAAAATCTGTTCTTGAAATGAATTCTGTTGCACAAATTAAGTTCATTGCTGCATCAGAAGAACCTCTGTCAGAGCTTCTCTGCGAGCCAACTAAAATAACAGGAATATTTATTCCTTCCAGCATAAAACTTAATGCTGCTGAAGTGTAATGCATTGTGTCTGTTCCATGTCCAATAATTATTCCTTTTGGATTGTTTTCTTTTATTTCTTTTTCTATTTCTTCAGCTATTTTTTTGTAGTTAAAAAAACGCATGTTTTCTGAAAACATTTCTTCAATTATTTTTGTTTTAATGTTTGCTATTTCCATTAATTCAGGAATGTTTGAAATAAGCTTTTCTTGTTCTAATGCAGGGCTTACTGCTCCGGTTCTGTAATCAACTCTTGAAGCAATTGTTCCTCCTGTATTCAAAATTGAAATTAATGGTAATCCGTCAATTTGCATTATTTTTTTTTCTTCTGCTGGAATTTCTTTTTTTATTTCCCCTGTTTTTTCTATTTTAGTGATTCTTTCTGTTCCTACTCCAATATTATACCCTGATTTAAGCTTTAAAGTCAAAGTTTTTTCGTTTGTTGAAGGCAGAATTATTCCTGTGTATTCTTCGTTGTCAGTAAAAACTTTTATTTCATCCAGTTCTTTCACTGAAAACCTGTTTTTTAGCTCACTTAAATTCATTTAAATCAGTTAAATAAAAGACAAAAAAGTATTTAAGCAGATTATTTACTTTGGTTTTGGTTTTCTTCAATTCTAATCCACTAATTCAAATGTAATTCTGTCTCTTTGTTTTCCTTTGTTTTTTCTTTCAGTTATTTTTATTTTTCCTATTTCTTTTGTGTTAGAGACATGTGTTCCTCCGCAAGGGCATTTATCTATTCCAGGAATTTCAATTACTCTTATTTCCTGAATTGCTTCAGGCAGTCTTGAAAACAATACTCTTCTTTTTTCATCTACTTCCTCTAACACAGTTTTTCTGTCTTTAAAAGAAATTTCAATTGGAACCCCTTTTTCAACGATTTCATTAAATTTGTCTTCAAATTCTTTCAGCATTTCCTGAGAAAATTTTATTGGATGAAAATCCATTCTGCTTTTTTCTTCTCCAATCTGGTTTCCAACAGTGCTTGCTCCATGCTTGTCTAAAATGAGTGCTGATAAAAGATGTTGGGCTGAATGCATTCTCATATATTTTAAACGTAAATCCCAGTTCAAAATCAATTTCACTTCAGTTTCTTTTTCTGGAATTTTTCCTTCCAAAAAATGAAGTATTTTTCCGTCTCTTTTTTTTACTTCTCTTATGTTTGAAGTAGTTCCTTTCCATTCAATTTTTCCTTTGTCTGTTGGCTGTCCGCCTGATTCAGCATAAAAAATTGTTTTGTTTAATTCAACCCATTTTTCTTCTGGATTGCTTTCAACTACTTTTGCCTGCAATTCTTTTGCATAGCAGTCTTTTAAAAAAACCAGTTCTGTGTTCATGCAATAAAAGAAAAAGGAAAATGAATTAATAGCTTTTGTTTAACGTCTTCTTTTACGATATTGGTATTGTTTTTTAGTATCTGGTTTCTTTGAAATAAGTTTTAATGGAAGATTAACTGATAGCCAATTAGTTGGCAGAGAACCTTTTTGCAGGTTAGCTCTCCATGAAATCTGAATTGAACCGTCTTTAAAAGCTTGTCTTAATTGTATTGCTCCTTTTGCACGGCCTTCTTTTGTGGAAGACATTGAAACTCCTATTGTAGTTTTTTTTGCTTTAACCTGAACTCCAAAAACTGTATTAGGATTATTTCTTTTGGTTAGTTCAGTTTTCAATCCAAAAGCTATTTCTTTAATTGACAGTTTACCAAAAACTTGTTTTCTTAATTCAGGACTTAATTCAACAACACGATTAAATCCAAATGTTGAAGGCTTTCCTGGTTCTTTTGAAAAAGTTCCTTCCCATCCTTTTCCAAAATTTATTGATACTCCAGGCACAACAGTAACAACAACTCTTCCAGGATCATGAGTTGACCCTGTTCTGATGTTTAAACCTTTAAAGCTTAATCCTGCTTTAACTCCTGCTTTTTCTGCCGCAGCTCCTAAAGCAAGAGAAGGTTTTACTCCTGATTTTGAATCAACACTTATATATCCAGCAGATTTTACTCCTTGAATAATTGTTATAAACGGAATAGAAATTGTTGTCTTGCTTCCTGAAAATTTTTTTCCTGTTACTTTAACTGAATGCATTTGCTCTGGTGTTTTAACAATCTTCAGTATTTTGACGTTTGAGTCTGTATGCAATGGAGCGCCAACATCTTGTGCTTGAATTGCTGAAGCAAAAATCAATTTAGCTAAAATTGTTCCTGTAATAATTGTTTTCTTCAAATAAACGCCTATAATAATAACAAGGAAATATTAGTATTTATTCTTTTCCTAAATAAATTCTCTTATGAAATTAGCTGGATTGTTTTCTGGAGGCAAAGACTCGTGTTATGCAGTAGACTGGGCTTTAAATCAAAACCATAAAGTAAATGTTTTGGTTTCAATTGTTTCAGAAAACCCTTACAGTTATATGTTTCATACTCCAAACATTAAATTGACTTCTTTTCAGGGGTTAGCAGCAGAAATTCCTGTAATGTATAAAACAACTCCCGGAATAGCAGAAAAAGAATTAAAGGAATTAAAGCATGCTTTAGCTGAAGCAAAAGAAAATTTTTCAGTTAAAGGAATTACTACTGGTGCATTAGCTTCTTCTTACCAGAAAAACAGGGTTGAATCAATTTGTTCTGATTTGGGTTTAAAATGTTTTTCTCCGTTATGGCAGAAAAATCAAACAGAGTATGTTCAGGAATTGATTTCTAATGGCTTTGAGGTTTTGATTGTTGGAGTTGCAGCCCAGGGTTTGGGAGAAAACTGGCTTGGAAGAAAATTAGATGAAAGCATTTTAAATCGTTTAATTGAATTAGACAAAAAAATTGGTTTAAATGTTGCAGGAGAAGGAGGGGAATATGAAACTTTTGTTTTGGATGCTCCGTTCTTCAAAAAAAAGATTGAAGTAATTGATTCTGTAAATCACTGGCAAAAAGATTCAGGTTACTTAGAAATAAAAAAAATAAAATTAGTGGAAAAATAAATTTTTTTTGATTAAACTAACTTTTTGGAAAAAGGTTAAACAAAACAACCCTTTGGAAAAGGGTTGAACCAAATTTTGATCAAACTTTTATTAAAAGTTTGTTTTGATGCAACTTTTTTGAAAAGTTGCTTTTCGTAAAAGTTTACTTTTTTGTTTTTTTCCAGTCTTCTAAGAATTTTTCTATTCCTTTGTCTGTTAATGGGTGTTTAATCATTTTATCTAATACATCAAATGGAATTGTTG
>PFAI01000060.1 GCA_002763225.1 Candidatus Diapherotrites archaeon CG10_big_fil_rev_8_21_14_0_10_31_34 | reverse complement strand
GATTATTGGGTTATTCACAAATCATATGGCTTTAATGTTTTTCTTCCGTTGTCAGTGCATCTCTTGATTGCATTATCAATATCAGCCATAACTCTGGAACTTAAAGCATCATAAGTGTCAGAACCCATCTGCATGTTCTTTGATTTAACATAATCCCCGACTTTACTTCTAACAATTAATATATCTGCCATTTATTATTACCCCCTAAAAATAACAAAAAAAGCATTTATTCAATGCTTTTCAAAAGAAATAGAAAAAAAAGATATTTAAATGAGACAGTCAAAAAAAGGGAAAAAAAGCTGAAAACAGCCAAAAAACAAGGAAAATCAAGGGTTTTAAGAGTTAAAGAGAAACACGTTTATGTAGAAGTTATTTGTGTGCTTTTCCGATAATTTCATCTAATTTTTTTACATTATTTTGAATCATCCAGTCTTCTATTTCTTTTGTTATTTCACTAAAGCATTGTTTTCCTCTTGTGTAGGTAACGCTTCCGACTCCGACTGCTGAAGCGCCTGCCATCATTAATTCAACTGCATCTTTTCCGTTTGAAACCCCTCCAACTCCAAGAATTGGAATTTCTGTTGCATCAAAAACATCATAAATGCATCTTACGGCAATTGGTTTTATTGCTGCTCCAGTATAACCTCCTTTTTTGAATGAAAGCAATGGCTTTCCTGTTTTCAAGTCAAGCTTCATTCCAGGCCCAACAGAATTAATTGCAGTTAATGCATCTGCTCCTGCTTCCTCGCAAGCTTTTGCTATGCCTGCAATATCATTTGCCTGAGGAGTAAGCTTTGGCATTACAGGAATTTTTCCAGAAACATTTTTTACTTTTTCTGTTATTTGTGCTGCGATTTTTGAATCACAGCCAAAAGGCATTCCAAATTTTTCTACATTAGGACAAGAAATATTTAACTCAATTATTTCTGGTTTCTTTGAAGCAACAAATTCTGCTACTTCAGCAAATTCATTTATTGTGGTTCCATAAATGCTTGCTATAAGCGGAAACTTTCTTTTACTCATTTTTTGCCAGAGTTCTTCCATGTTTTTGTAACCTGGACTTGGAAGGCCGACTGCATTCAAAAAACCGTGTTCTGTTTTTGCAATAATTGGATGAGGATGACCTTTTTTTTCGCGAGGACCAATACTTTTCAAAGTCACTGCGCCTGCACCATAATTATAAATCTCCTGCATTTCTTCAAATTTTTCTCCATAAAAACCTGAAGGCAAAACAGTTGGATTCCTAAAATCAAATACTTTGTTTTTTATTTTTAAATCTGGTTTCATCTCATTAAATGAAATACAAAAAGTTTTTATTTTAACTCAATCTGTTCTTTCACTGCTAAAAGCAAAACAATAGCAAGAATTGTTGTTGCAATGCCAAACCAAAAAGTGTATTCTTGTGAGAAATCCCATAAAAACCCTGCTATTAGGCCTCCAGGCAAGGCAGTTAAAGCAATTGCTGAATGATAAAACCCAAGAGAAGTTCCCTTGAATTTTTCTGAAGAAAGATTTGAAACAAAAGTTCTTTGCATTGAATCGCTTAAAGAATAAACTATTCCAAAAACAATAAACAACAAAATTAATGCAAAAAAACTTTTGAAATAAATAAATCCAAGGTTAGTTAAAATATATAAAAAATATGAGAACAGCAAAAGTTTTTTTTGTCCGACTGAATCAGAGAGTTTTCCTGCAGGAAAAGAAATCAATGAAGAAGAAAGCTGGAAAACAGTATAAAGAACTATTGGCATTGCAATAGCCAAACCCAAAGAAAATGCTTCCTGGCTCCTTAAAACAAAAAACATATAGCCAAAATTTCCTAAAGCAAAAACAGCTGAAGACAAAACAAATAACTTTAATGGATTAGATAAACTTGAAATCCCTTTTTTAAAACTGATTTTTTTTACTGGTTCATCTGATTCTTTTACAAAAAAAATCGGGATAATAGAAAAAAATGCAAGTATTCCTGCTATCAAAAAAATCTGCTGAAAACTTAAATGAAAATAAAAAAACAACAGCAATGCAATCAATGAGCCTAAAACTGCTCCTGCTGAATCAAACGCACGATGAAAACCAAATCCTGCTCCTTTTTTTCCTTTTTCAGAGGACTTTGAAATTAATACATCTACTGGCGCAGAACGGATTCCTTTTCCTGTTCTTTCTCCTGAACGAAAAATTAATACATGCTGCCATGAAGAAGCAAAAGCAAACAATAGTTTTGAGAAAGCAGAAACAAAATAGCCTAAAGCAACAAGAAATCTTTTGTGTTTTATTCTGTCTGAAAGATAACCTGAACCGATTTTCATAAAGCTTACAATGCTTTCGCTTAAGCCTGAAATTAATCCAACTGCTAATCCTGTTCCTCCTAAAGACAAAATAAAAAAAGGCATTAAAGGAAGAATTATTTTACTTGAAATATCATTGATAAAAGAAACAACAGACAAAACAACAATGTTTTTTGGAATCTTCATGACATAATTTGATTAAAAGAGAATAAAAAAGTTTTTATATTCAAAAGTCGTTTGTTTTTCGGAGGAGAAAAAAATGAAGTTAAATGATTTTAAAGTGCATTTGATTGCATTAATTGTTTTGATTGTGTCTTTTGGAATTTATTATTTTAGTAGTGCATCACAAGGAATAGATGAAATAAAATTTGCAACAAGACTACTTGCTTTTGCAGGAACAGTTTTACTTTCAGTTTCTTTTTTGCTTGGACCAATCAGAAGCTTTAAGCCAGACTTGGCAAAATATTTGAAGTACAGAAAATGGATTGGTTTATGGGGTGCAATATTTATTTTAATTCATTTTTTGCTGGCAATGAACTTTCATTATAGATGGAGTTTTTCAGCTTTATTTAACTTTGATAATCCTTTTGGTTTTGCTTTTACAATGGCAGTAATTTCTTTTGTTGTATTTATTTTAATGACTTTGACTTCTAATGCAAAATCAATGCAAAAGCTTGGAATCAGAAAATGGAAGTGTTTACATCGAATTGGTTATATTGCATTGTTTTTGGGAATAATGCATGCATTGTATATCCCGCAAAGCATTTTCTTTTCCACAAGACATGGAATGTTTTTAGTTGCATTAGTGGCAATTGCATTGCTGTTGAAAGCAGTTTCAATCATTAAAGACATTAAAAAGCATCCTGTCTGCTGAATTAATCAAATTTAAAGAATTAGTTTAAGAAAAGAGTATATTTAATTCTTTTTCAACAACAATATTTTTAGGAGCTAATAAAAGTGATTTAAATGAGAATAGGGATTTTAACCGGAGGAGGAGACTCTCCTGGATTAAATGCATGCATTAGGTCAATTTATTTTAGGGCAAAAGAATATGGATGGAAAACAATTGGAATCCATGACGGCTGGAAAGGACTGACTGAAAAAGGAAAAAGCAAGGAGTTAACAGAAGAAGAAGTTGAAAGCATTTTTGATAAAGGAGGAACAATATTAGGTTCATCCAGAACCAATCCATATAATTTTCCTGAAGGACCAAAACAAGTAATAAAAAAATTCAAGGAAAATAAATTAGATGCATTGATTGCTATTGGTGGCGAAGACACTTTAGGTGTGGCAGGAAAATTATTTGAAGATTATAAAATCCCTGTTGTTGGGGTTCCAAAAACAATTGACCATGATGTTGTTGGAACAGAATACACTATTGGATTTGATACAGCAGTTAATTCAGCCACAGAAGTAATTGACAGACTGCATACAACCGCAAAATCGCATAAAACGGTTTTTATTATTGAAATAATGGGAAGGCATGCAGGCTGGCTTACTTTAAGATCAGGGATTGCAGGAGGAGCACACATAATTTTGATTCCTGAAAAACCTTATGACCTAAAAAAAGTTTTTGAAACAATAAAGAAAAGAGAAAAAGAAGGAAAATACACTTTAATTGCTGTTTCTGAAGGAGTTGACCCACCAAAACAATTAAATGAAAAAAAAGATGGCTTTGACCATGTCTTATTAACCAACAGAGGACTAGCTTATGCATTCAAAGAATTAATTGATGAAGAATGCAGAATTGATTCAAGAGTAATGGTTATGGGTCATATGCTTAGAGGGGGAACACCAACTGCTTTTGACAGAGTAATGGCTTCAAGAGTTGGAAGCTCGGCAGTTGATTTCATTAAAGAAAAAAAGTTCGGGTTTATGACTGCAGTTCAGGGAGGAGAAATAAAGCCTTTTCCATTAAAAGAAGTAATAGAAAAATACAAAACTGTTTCAGATCAGGAATACAAATTACTTCAAAGCCTGTTTGAAGGAGATGTAATGTAACAGCCAAAAAGCAAAACTATTTTAATGCAGACAACAATATTTTTCTGAATGAATTCAA
>PFAI01000011.1:412-4813 GCA_002763225.1 Candidatus Diapherotrites archaeon CG10_big_fil_rev_8_21_14_0_10_31_34 | reverse complement strand
TCCCTTCTCCGGGCTCCCTCTCTCAAGGCCCGTATGGATCTTCGGCTTGGTGGGCAGTTACCCCGCCAACAACCTAATCCACCGCAGTCCCGTCTTCAAGCAAACTACAAGCATGAATGCAGTTCGTTTAAGCAATTAAACATTGCAGTATAAATTGCCTATAGAGCATTAATCCCAGTTTCCCGGGTTTTACTCTTCTTAAAGGTAGGTTGACTACGTGTTACTGAGCCGTGTGCCACAGTCCATCATAACTTGAACTGTTAGACTTGCATGTTTGAGTCGGATTTCAATAGCAGTGTCCGCCAGCAGGATCAGCTGGTATCTGTGTCTAATATATCCTTTTTTCTTGTCGCATAAAAACTTTTTTTGAATTGGTTTTGATAAAACTTTTTTTAAAAGTTTTTTGCACTTTTAACAAAGTAATGTTTTTTTACCTTTTATCCTTTTTAAAAGTTGATCAAAAAAAAACACAACGAAGTTGTGTACGTCAGCGAAGCTGACAATTTTTTTGTTCAACCTTTTTGTAAAAAGGTTGGTTTTCATTTCACCACATCAGATTCAAAAAAACTTGAATCCTCATTTTTTTGTCTTCGTGAAAAAAATCACGGTAGACACATATGTGTGTATTGCATCAATGTCATTGGAACCCAAAAAATGAATTCCTCTTTACGCACATAAAGGAGGCGATAAAAAATTTGTTTGGCAAAAAAATCTAATCAGAAAAAAATCTGATTTTTATGCCTATATATATTTGTTTCATGAGATTTATAAAGCTTTCTATGACTTTGTTTTTTGTTTAATTTGTATTTTATTTAATGTGATCAAATGAGTTTAAAAGATTATTTTGAATTAACCCGTCCATTAGAATGGAGCAAAAGTTTTGGCAACATGATTTTTGGTTATTTGATTGCATTATTTATTTCTTTTGGTTTTGTTTCTTTTGAAAACTTTGATTTTTTGTTTTTCTTTTTTGCGTTTATCTCAGTCGGCCCTTTGTTGTGGAGTGGATTATATGCATTAAATGATGTAACTGATTTTCATAATGATAAACTTCATAAAATTAAATCTTCAAGGCCTTTGCCTTCAGGAAAAATCTCAGAAAAAAATGCTTTGATTTTTTCTCTTGCATTAATTGTTTTGGCTTTGCTTATTGGAGTTTATTTTTTTCTTGTTTTAGATAATTTTCTTTTTCTTTTTTGTTTAACTGCAATGCTTTTAAATCAGATTTTGTATACTTTAAAGCCTTTTCATTTTAAATCAAAGCCTTTTCTGGATTTAATTTCTGGTTCTGTAATTAATCCTTTTTTTAGATTTTATTCCGGCTGGGTTTTGGTTATTCCTTTTTTGAATGCTCCTTTACTTATTTTGATTTTTGTTACAGGAATTCAGTTTGCGGGGTTTGCTTTATACAGGCTAAATGCTTTGGAACATGAAAAAGAGTTAGGATATAAAAGTTCTATTGTTGTTTTTGGTGAAAAAAAATTATTGTTTGTTGCTTATGCAGTTGGCTTAATTGCAACTCTTTCTTTTGTATTAATGACTTTGTCTTTCCGTTTTTTTCCTGAACTGGTTTTTTTGGGAACTTTGCCTTCAAAGTTTTTATGGTTAGTAGTGTTAAGCATTATTTTACTGCCATTGTATTTGCAGGCATTAAATGAACCGCAGAAAATGGACATTAAGAGAATGCATAAAATAATGTATTATCATAACATCATTTTTATTTTTGGGTTTATTCTGTTGTTTTTTATTAATTAGATTGAAAAAAGAAAATTGAATTTAGAAAAAAATTAGGGCAGTGCTATCGTCAGATAGCACATCGTTACAACCGCGCGAAAGCGGTTATGTGGTTTTACGTTTCTTTAAGTATCTTTTTTTTCTTTGTTCTTTTCGCATCTTCTTTTTTTTCCATTTCCATCTTTCTCTGGCTTTGGTTTTTTTGAATCTGCTTGTATCTTTACTTCTAGTTCCCATTAATTCACCTTAAATTATATAGTGATTAGGATAAACTTGGCTGTGAAACTCTTTAAATAATTTATGCCTAAACCACTGGTTAAAAAAAACTATTTTTTTAGCACTTTTGCTGTAAATGCAAGGCTTCCCCCGGTTACTCCAGTGACAAACTGCATTAAACTCATTGGAATCAAAAAAATTTCAGGAACAATTCCTGCTAATACTAGAACAAAGGTTGCGCTAAATATAATAATTGATTTGATTATTGATGCTCCTAAAACTGAAGCAAAATAATTCATTTTGTTTACTAAATTAAAGTTTTTTATGAAATAAACATATACTGCGTTTCCAATCCAAATGACTGGAACTAAATAAACCAAAAACATTGTGAATTCTCCAAAAATTATTCCGGATAAAACTGCTGCTATTGCAGGAATCAAAATAACCGGAAGAGCTTTTTTTAATGTCAAATACATTGCACTTGATGCAAGCAAAAAATTAACTATGCTTCCAATAATTAACTGGTTTGTAAATTGAGCATGAGCTAAAACTATTGGAATGATTAATGCACTAAAAGCCAAAACCAAAAGCAATTTGTTTTCGGATTTAAATAATGCTTTATATTTTGTTTTATTTGTTTCTTTAAAATTGAAATTAAATTTCATTAAAGAAAAGAATGCCCAAAGACTTTTAAACTTATTTTTCTTATCTAATTGTATGGATGAAATTGAAAGAGTTCATGAAGTGCTGGAATATAAAGAAAAAATTGTTGTCGCTCAGATTGCTCCTGCTTTAAGGGTTTCAATAGGAGAAGAATTTGGTTTTCCTGTGGGAAAAATTTTAACCAAAAAATTTGTTGGTGCATTAAAGCAGGCTGGATTCCAGAAAGTGTTTGACACTTCTGTTGCAGCTGATGTTGTTACAGTAGAAGAAGGAATTGAATTTATTTCCAGATTAGAAAAAAAAGAAAATCTCCCTTTGTTTACTTCTTGTTGTCCTGGTTCAATGGCTTTTATTGAAAACAAACACTCTGAATTGGTTTATCATTTTTGCACTGTTAAATCCCCTCAGCAGACAATGGGTGCATTAATTAAAACATATTATGCAAAAAAAATGAATATTCCTCAAGAAAAAATTTTTGTTGTTTCAATCATGCCTTGTGCAGTAAAAAAGTTTGAATCCAGAAGACCTGAAATGGATTTTAATGGAATCCATCATGTTGATGCAGTTTTAACCACAAAAGATATTGCAGTATTGTTGAAGAACCTGAAAATTGATTTAAACAATGTAAAAGAAAATGATTTTGACAGCCTGCTTGAAAATGCATCTGGGGCAGGGCAGATTTTTGGGGTTACAGGAGGAGTATCAGAATCTCTTTTAAGATTTGTTTCACATAAACTTGAACCAGAAAAAAAGAAGATTGAATTCAAAAAATTAAGGGGAAAAGAAGGAAGAAGAGAAATTGAATTAAGTATTGCTGGAAAAAAACTAAAGATTGCAATAGTTCACGGACTACAGAACCTGAATAATTTGATTTTAGACAAAAACGAGTTTGATTCTTTTCAGGTAATTGAGATGATGGCTTGCCCTGGAGGCTGCATTGGAGGGGGAGGCCAGCCGGTTTCAACTCCTGAGATAAGAGAAAAAAGAATTCAGGCTTTAAGAAAAATTGATTCAAAAGAAAAAGTGAGAGTTTCTTCTGATAATCCTGAAGTAAAAGAACTGTATAAATCTTTTTTGAAGAACCCTGGTTCAGAGACTGCAAAAGAACTGTTGCATACAAGAAGAATTTGTTTTAAATGCGATTAATTAAATTTATAAACTCATCTTTATCTTAAGTATTACAGTGATAATGGCGCATTTAACATATTAGAAACTTTTTTTTGTATTGTTTATTTGTGTTATTATTAGTATAATATAACAGGAGTTAGAAAATATGGATTTCAATAGAAGAGGACCACCTAGAAGAGATTTTGGTCCAAGAGAAATGCATAAAGCAACTTGTTCTGAGTGCGGTCAGGAATGTGAAGTTCCTTTTAAACCAATTGAAGGCAAGCCAGTTTTTTGCAAAGAATGCTATAGAAATAAAAGACAGAACTAATTTTTTTAGTGCATTCAACAAAGTTTTAACCTATTTTTTTCTTTTTTATTTTTTTATTTAACCTTAACTTACAGAACAGCAATTAACTTCCCTTTTTAAATACTTTAACTTTCTTTATTAATTTATGAACACAGCTAAAAATTTAATTTTTTGAACTTTTTCTTTTAGCTAAACCTATTTTTAGATTCCATAAATGGTTGTTGTTCACACCAAACTTTAAGCATGGTTATTGCTGATTTAAACCCGCTTTTTTTTGGTTTCATATTTTAAAATTTAAGTCAAATTTAAAGCGGGCGATATAAATGAATGTAAATATGAGTGGATTAAAATGGTTGAAAGAGTTGAATGCA
>PFAI01000011.1:0-401 GCA_002763225.1 Candidatus Diapherotrites archaeon CG10_big_fil_rev_8_21_14_0_10_31_34 | reverse complement strand
AATACTTGTGTCATAACCACAACGAAGCAACTAAATATTGTTCAACTTATCATCAAATTGCCGGTTTTAAGAAAATAAAGTAAAGTTAAGTATGCCTATTTTAAATTTTTAGTTTAAGATTAATTAAAGGAGGCATTTAATGAAATCAGAAGTAATTGAAAAAATTGCGGCATTGCTTACCGCAGCTTTTGGTTTGGTTGCAGCTTTAGCATGGAACGGAGCAATTCAGGCAATCTTCAAAGAACTTTTTGGTTCAGCTGAATCACTGATTCCAATGATAGTTTATGCAGTGGTTGTAACAATAATTGCTGTTTTAGCCACAATCTGGATTGGAAGAATCGCAGAAAAAGCAAAATGAAAATAATTTAACCGGCAAATTTTTGCCGCTTTTTCTTATTTTT
>PFAI01000037.1:2530-22747 GCA_002763225.1 Candidatus Diapherotrites archaeon CG10_big_fil_rev_8_21_14_0_10_31_34 | reverse complement strand
GATTAACACTGCTCCTCCGATTAACAACAGGTATTCTAATGCTCCTTGTGCTTTGTTGTCCATTCTTTTTTCCCTCCTTTTTTTTAAAAAAATTTATTTCTTTATTTAATAACTCTACTTTTGTTTATAAATATTTTCTTTTTAGTTTGCTAATTCTCCTGTTTTGTGTGCTATTGGGCCTGTTACAAGTCCTTTTAAGAATGCTCCTACAACTACTGCAATGACTACTGCTGCTGCAATAATTAAGAGTGTTTCAATTGATGTTTGTGCTTTTTTATCCATTTTTATACTCCTCCAATTCCTGCGATTAGAGATCTTGAAATAATTCCTGACAGGAAGTAAACAACATAACCGATAAATAAAAGGATTGGTAAGTATATAATACTTTTGTTTTTCTTTCCTTCTCTCATCAAAGAAATCATTACACTTGATGTAGTGATTTCAATGAAAACATAAATTTGAAGCAAATACAATAAAATATATTTTGACTGGGTTGCTTCTAATCTGATTTCAGTTGGAAGGGTTGCCAGTTTAGATGAACTTCCAATTAAGAAATCAACTATAGTTGAAATCAAACCAAAAATAAATGGAGTGACTAATGCTCCTGCAGTAACCATAAATAATACCTGCATTAATGTCTGGCTTCTTCTTTCGTGGTTAAGCCTGTTTGTGTCTCTGATGTCTTCTGCAATTTCGTCTAAGATATCAGCTAAGCCTGCTCCTGCTTTAACTGAATCGATTATTATTGTTACACTTCTTTTAACTAATCTTGAATCAATGTTATAAGATAAAGTTGAAAGAGAATCTTCAAAGTTTTCTCCTTCTTCCAGTTTCCTTAAAACATTTTCTAGTTCTGTTGTTAATGGCCCGAAGTCTGCGTGGCTTATTTCTCTTAAAGCATATTCATATGTTCCGCCTGCTTTTAAAATGTCTGCCATTTGTTTTAATGCTTCAGGCAGTTCTTCTTCTATTTTGTTTATTCTTCCGATTCCTTTAATGTATGGATATCCAAGCATTAAATCCAGTGTAACAAAAAATAAAATGAAAACCATTATTATCATTGATTCGCTTAAAGGCGGGTTTTGGTCTCCTATTGCAACTAAAGCAGGGTCAGTTACCGGAGACAAAAAACTCAATACAAAGAAAGTCAGTAACCCAATAATTAATGCAATTAATAAACTCAAAGTCATCCAAAGCAATGGATCTACTTTAAGGTTTATTTCAGACAAATATTTTTCGTATTTTTTCAGGAATTTTGAGTTCTTCAAAAAACCAATTTTTTGATATAATCTAACTCTTGACATAACATTACACCTTTGGCTGGCTCATTGAAATAAATACTATTAAGTAAATTAAAAGCATTGGCATAAAAATCAAAAAGAATACTGCCAGCATTGGAATATCTAATGGAAGTGATTCAAATACGCTTCCTGACTGAATTGGAGTAATTCTTATGCCTCCTAAAATTGACATAAACACTGGAATAACAATTGCAAAATAAATAAATATTGTTGCAAAAAAATTCATTTTCTGGGCAAAATCTTTTATTTTCATTCTTAAAGAAAAAGATACGTCGTCTGCAATATCATTCATTATAATTGATAAGTTTCCTCCTGTTCTTAAAGCTCTTATTACGTGAATTAATGAATTTCTTAAAGCTTTTGACTGAGTTCTTAATGCTAAATGCCTTAAAGCCAGTTTTGTATCTGTTCCTTCTTCTATTTCATTTATTGTTCTGGAGAATTCTTCGCTTAATGCCCCGTAATCAGCTAAAGCAATTGTCTGGATTGTTCTGTATAAACCTAAACCTGATTTTAATTCTGTTGCCATGTGCCTTAATGCAAAAGGGAGTTCTTTTGATACTTCGTCTCCTCTGGCCATTGCTTTTCTTCGTGGAATCAAAAAACCAATAATAATTGTCATAAAAGTAAACATTAAACTAACCATTAAAACCAACAAGCTTTTGCTTATTATTGATGCATCAGAAAAAAACATGAAAACTATTGTTGTAAGCAGTACAGCTGAAATAACAAAAACAATTAATGCAACTGAAGTAAGTATTGCTAAAAATTGTTTTGCTGAAATACTCATGTTTGCGCTATACAGATAAAAACTCAGTTGTTTTACCTGAGGTAATCTGCTAATCATGCTTTCAATCGGTTTGGTTATTCCTTTTAAAGCTAAATAAAATTTTCCTAAACTTCTTACCATTGGAGAATTAAATACTTTTAAGTCTTCTACTGTCTGGACTTCTATTTCTTT
This sequence comes from Candidatus Diapherotrites archaeon CG10_big_fil_rev_8_21_14_0_10_31_34, assembly GCA_002763225.1. Classification (GTDB taxonomy): domain Archaea; phylum Iainarchaeota; class Iainarchaeia; order Iainarchaeales; family 1-14-0-10-31-34; genus 1-14-0-10-31-34. The sequence goes on along the minus strand of PFAI01000037.1, from coordinate 20,485 downwards.
TTGTTTTCCTTCTGCAATAATTCCTCTTAATTCTTTTAGTCTTCCTCCGACTTCTTCCATTTCCATGCCTTCATCTGAATACCTTCTCTTCATTCTGTCAACAATTTTTTCTACTTCTTCCATGTCCACTGAATGTTTTTTATTGTCTTTTTTCTCTTTTTTTTCTTCAATTATTTTTCTTAGCTTTTCAATTTTTTCTGCCATTTAATCACGTTCTTCTATTCAAAAAATCTCTCATTGCTTCAGCCACTTCATCCATATTATGAATTTTTTTGTCAATTAATTTTTTCAAAAAATTTTCTCTGTCAGTTAATTCTTTTTCTATTTGTTTTGCATTATATCCAGTGAACTTCATTAAATTTTTAACATAACTGCTTTCAGCATTGCTTCTGGTTAATTTATCCCTTAAAGCATCTCTTTCAAATAATGTCTGTGTAGATGTTTTGTTTTCTAATACTCCTGTTACTTCTGCAATTTCAGTTATTCTTCTGATGGTTCCTTTCTTTTTGTCATGAATTCTGTGTTCAACTACAATTAAATCTAATCCTGAAAGCATTACTTCAGGAACATTCATCGGAGGACTGGTAACCCTTACAAGGGTTTCTTGCGGAGAGTTAGCGTGAATTGTACCCAAACAATTTGAAATAATCACTCCATTTGCAATGTAGTTGTGATTGTCTTCTACAGTCAAATCATACATCCATCCACCAAATTCTTCTTCTTCAACTGAAACTATTTTTTCAAACCTTAAATCTGATTCAACTAAAATCTGAATTTGGTTTGTTGTTTGCCCTTGAATTAAATTACTTAAATAATTATGGTTTGTTTCTGGCTTAACTAAAATACAATCCTCTTTTCTTGCCTGTTCAGAATTAATTTCTTTTATTCCATTTTCAATCCTGTAAATAGGATGGTCTTTTGTTAAATGAAGTTCTTTTCCATTCAACAACTTAATTTTCATTATTTTTTGCTTTTTTTTCCTCTTAAAAACATGAGTTATTTTTTTTTCTTCAATTTTTAATGTATTTTTATTGAAAGAAGGTACCATAATTTTTTCTTTCAGTTCAATTGTTTCATAGTCTTTTTCTTTTTTTGTAGTTCTTCCATTAAACGCTTTTTTTGCAATTTCTTCAATCTTAATTTTGTTTCCTTCACTTAACTGGATTAAAGTTTTTCCTACTACCATACCATCATGCCCTGTGTTCATAGCTGTAAAAAGTGTGAATGCTTCGTCATGTCTTACTTCTCCTACTATTACTCTGTCTGGACGCATTCTCAAAGAATTTTTTGTTAAAATATCTATTGTTATTTCTCCTGTTCCTTCTAATCCTGGAGGTCTTGACTCCAAACTAATTATGTGTTCTAAAGGTAAATGTAATTCTGCTGTGTCTTCTATTGTTACAATTCTTTCTCTTTCAGGAATAAATGAAGCCAGAACATTTAGTGTAGTTGTTTTTCCTGATCCTGTTCCTCCTGTAATCAAAATGTTTGCCGGCTTTACTCCTAAACCTTCAACACATAACCATAGAAATGCAGCACTTTTAGTGTCAAATGAACCATAATTTATTAAGTCAACTATTGAGTAAGGGTCTGCCCTGAATTTTCTGATTGTTAAACTTGAACCAGAAATTGATGCAGGAGGAATAGTGGCATTTACTCTTGAACCATCAGCTAATCTTGCATCCAGTAATGGAGTAGAAATATCAACTCTTCTTCCGACTTCTCTTCCAATTTTGTTAATTAAGTCTTCTATTTCGTTGTCGCCAAAAAACTCTATGTTTGTCATCATCATTTCGTATTGTCTGTGAAAAACATAAACAGGTTTTTTTGGCCCAATAACCATTATTTCTTCTAGTTTGTCGTCTCTGATTAATGGATCAATTAATCCATATCCAACCATTTCTCTTACAACTGATTCAGCATAAAAATTAAATCTTCTTTCAGGAATATTTAGTTCAGTTGAAGCCTGAAGTATTTCAATTATTCTTTGCTTGTAAACAGTTCTTCTTTGTTCAGGGTCCCTTATTCTGTAAGGTGCAATTGAAATCAATCTTGTTGCGGCTTCTTTGATTGTGTTAATAACAGTTCTTTCCCCTAAAGTCGGTTTTGTTACTGGAATAACATAATAAGGCAGACTTTTTCCCGAAACCTTGTATATTTTTACTTCTCCATAAGAATCAATTTCTTTTTTTTCCAGTGACTCTAATTCTTTTTCTACTTTTGAAACATCTCTTTTTTCTTTTTCTTCCGGGTTTTCAGTTTCTTCTTCTATTTCTTTTTTTGGAGGAACTTTTTGTCTTAATTCATCTTCTAATGACTGTTTTCTTAGTTTTTCTTTTTGTCTTTTCTCTAAAATAAGTTTTTTTCTCAGTTCTTCTGTATCCACTGTAATTTCTTTTGGTTTAGGTTTAACTGCTTCTTCTTCTGTTTTAATTCGTTTAGCTTTTTTAACTAAATCCTTTAAGTAGTCAGCCATATTCTCCTATAACACAACCCCTTTAGTTTATTTAAATTTATCTAAAGAAAAAAACAAATTTAATTTTTTTGAATCAGTTTTTTTTGAGTTTTTTTTATTTTAGTTTTTTTTGTTTATTTTCTTTTTTGCTATTTTTGTGTGTTTTTTTGTGTTTTCTTTTTTTTTGAATCAGTTTTTTTTGTTTTAAGTTTTTTTCGTGTTTTTTTTGTTTTTTTGTGATTTCTTTTTTTTAATTAGTTTTTGTTTTAATTTGTTTTATTTTATTATAACTTTTTTCCTTTTCTTTACTTTTTTTCCTGTACTTCTTTTTTTGCCTGTTCAATGAATTCTTCTAATGAACTTGTTTTTTGTTTTCCTTCTCTGTCTCTTACTGTTACTGAATTGTTTTCTTTTTCTCTTTCTCCTACAACAATAAGATAAGGAATTTTCTGCATTTGCCCTTCTCTTATTTTGTATGAAACAGTTTCTGCTCTTAAATCTAATTCTGCTCTAAAACCATTTTCCTTTAATTTTTCATTGATTTTTTTTGCGTAATCTTCAAATTTTTCTCCGACATTTAATACTTTGAACTGAACCGGAGCCAGCCATAAAGGAAATTTTCCTTCAAAATGTTCTATTAAGATTCCAATAAATCTTTCTAATGACCCAAATATTGCTCTGTGAATCATTATTGTTCTGTGCTTTTTTGAGTCATCCCCTACATAAACTGCATCAAATCTTTCCGGCAAATTAAAATCCACTTGAATAGTGCTTAACTGCCATTCTCTTTTAATTGAATCTTTTACTTTGAAATCAATTTTTGGACCATAAAATACTCCTTCTCCTTCATCAACTTCGTATTTTAATCCTGTTTCATCTAATGATTTTCTTAATGCATTGGTTGCTTTTTCCCATTGTTCTTCTGTTCCAATTGCTTTGTCTGGTTTGGTTGAAAGTTTTACTGAAACCTCTTCAAAACCAAAAACTTTGTATATATGCAAACAAAATTCAATTACTTTTTTTATTTCGTTTTCTAATTGCTCTGGAGTGCAGAAAATATGCGCATCATCTTGTGTAAAGCCTCTTACTCTGAACAATCCTCCTAATACACCAGACTTTTCATATCTGTAAACTGTTCCAAATTCAAAGTATTTTATTGGCAGTTCTCTGTAAGAATGCTGGTTGCTTTTGTAAATCATTATGTGTGCAGGACAATTCATTGGTTTTACTCCATATTCTTGTTCATCTATTTTCAAAAAATACATGTTGTCTCTGTAATACCCTGAATGCCCTGAAATATCCCATGTGTCTCCTTTGAATATATGTGGAGTAGTTACGAACTCGTAATCTCTTTTCAAATGCTCTTGTTCATCAAATTTCATTATTTGGTTTCTTAAAGCAGTTCCTTTTGGGTGCCATAAAATAAATCCGCTTCCAACAACTTCATTAATTGAAAACAAGTCTAATTGTTTTCCGATTTTTCTGTGGTCCCTTTTTTCTGCTTCTTCTTTTTTCTTTAAAAATTCATCTAAGTCTTTTTGTGAAAAAAATGCTGTTCCATAAATTCTTTGAAGCATTTCGTTTTTTTCGTTTCCTTTCCAGTATGCTCCGCCAGTGCTTAATAATTTGAATGCCTTTATTTCTCCTGTTTTTTTTACATGAGGTCCTTTGCATAAATCAATGAATTTTCCTGACTCATAAAAAGAAATTCTTTCAGTTAATTCTTTAATTAATTCTACTTTGAATTTTTCTCCTTTTTTTGAGAAAAAGGTTTCTGCTTCTTCTTTTCTTTTTTCTTTTTTCTTGAATTCCTTGTCTTCTTTTATTATTTCCTTCATTTTTTCTTCTATTTTTTCCAGGTCTTCGTTTAAGAAAGGCTCTTTTTTAAAGAAATCATAATAAAATCCGTCTTCTATTGCAGGCCCTATTCCTAATTTGACTGAAGGCCATAATTCTTTTACTGCTTCAGCCATTACATGAGAACAGGAATGCCTTAATACTTCTAATCCGTCTTTTGAATTTCTTGTAATAACACTAAAACCAGAATTTTTTTCTATTTTATAATCTAATGTCTTTAATTCTCCGTTTACTTTTATTGCTAATGCATCTTTAGCTAATTTGCTTCCGATTTTTTTTGCTGCTTCAATTCCTTTAATTCCTTTTTTCACTTTTAGTTTGGAATTGTCAGGCAAAGTCAATTCAATGTCAGCCATGAAATATATACTAAAGCGTGTTTTTTTAAATGTTTAAGAAACTTAATTAAGTATGCCTTCCCCAAAGAAAAGAAGATTTCAAATTAATCAGCAAAGAAAGAAGAAAACTAAGAAAAAAAAACTTGAAACAAATTTAATGATTAAAAGCGGGTTTTCCTTAAACGCTAAAAAAACATTTAAGATTTATAATAAACTCATACTTAAATTTAGTGACTTTTACGAAACTAAAAGAGTGCCTTCTTTATCAGAGGTTAAAGAAATTAATTTTTCAATAAGAGAAATGAAATCCGCGTATAATTTTATTTTTATTGAATCTTTAGAATTAGAGAAAGTTTTAGGAAAAGGAAAAGTGAAAAACATTAGACACGATTTAAAAGAAAACTTTTTTATTTTAAGAAACTGGATTGAGCTGCTGGAAAAGAAGTTTGGAAAAGTTGGTTTTGAGAAACTTGGAACTTAACTAATCCAAAAACTTGTAGTTTGTTTTCTTGAAATTGATTAAAGCTTTTCCTTTGCCTTTTGCCGGAAGCAAAAATTTTCCTTCAATCATTTTTTTTCCATTCACAATTCTGGGTTTTCCTTCAATCAAAACATAATCTGAAACAAAGTTTTTTACAAAAGCATTTATTGGATTCAAAAAAATTTCTTCAGGCTTTCCTTCTTGTTCAACTCTTCCATTATTCATTACAACAATTTTATCGCTTAAAAAAAATGCTTCATCAATATCGTGAGTGACCATTAAAACAGTCAAACTGGTTTTCTCGCTTAACTCTTTTAAAAACAATTTCATTTTTTCTTTTAGTTTTGCATCCAAGCCATTTAATGGTTCATCCAACAAAAGCAAATCAGGTTCAAATGAAATTGCTCTGGCAATTGCTGTTCTTCTTTTTTCTCCCCCGCTTAAATTGTTTACTTCCCGGTTTTCAAATCCTTGTAAATGAACTAATTCAAGTGCATTTAAAACCTTTTTTTCAATTTCTTTTTTTGATTTTTTTCTCATTTTTAATCCAAAACCAATGTTATCAAATACATTTAAATGAGAAAACAATGTGTCATTTTGAAACACCAAGCCAGTATTTCTTTTTTCAGGAGGAATTTTAGTTACTTCTTTTTCTCCGAAAAAAATTTTTCCTTTTTCTGTTTCAAGCAAGCCTGAAATCAATTTCAGTAAAGTTGTTTTTCCGCATCCTGATGGTCCTACAATTGAAGTAAAGCTTCCTGATTCAACTTCCAGGGAAAAATCTATTTTGAGTTCAGGAAAACTTTTTTCTATTTTTTCTATTTTGACTTTCATTAAAACACCTGTTCATTTTTTGAATAAATTTCTATTGCATAAAAAGCAATAAAAGAAATTAAAATTAAAATTAATCCCATTGCTGACGCAGCAACCAAATCAAACGTTCCTAATAACCTGTAAATATACACTGGCATTGTAGCGTATATTCCGTCATATAAAACCAAAATAAATCCTAACTCTCCTAAAGAAACAGCAAAACAAAAAGATAATGAAACCATTAAAGCATTTTTTATTCTTGGAAACTGCACTTCTTTGAAGACTTCTAATTCATTTGCCCCTAAAGTTTTGGCTGAATCCAGACTTTCTTCATCAATTTTATTTAAAGCATTATTTATTACTCTGAACGAAAAAGGAAAAGCAAGAATTGAATGACCTAAAGCAATAATCAATAAATTTCCTGATTTTAATCCAATCAAATAACCAAAAGCAAGAGTTATAACTGATACAGCTAAAGATGAAGCAACAAAAACATTAATCAAAGAAATTTTTGTCTGCTTTAATGAAGCAATTAATCCCATTAAGCTGGCAATAACTGAAGCAATTAAAGCAATAATTAAGCTGAATCCAATTGAACTTAATGCAGTGGTTCCAAGCAAATTAGTGTTTCCGGAAAAAAAGATTTTTTCAAATGCCTTAAAAGAAATTTCTCCAGTTCCTTGATTAAAAAAAGAAAAAACAATTAAGGCAATTATTGGAAGCAAAATAAAGCAAACCAAAATTAAAAGAAATGCTTTTTCAAAAAAATTAATTTTTTTTGGCTGTTCTAAAACAGCTTTTTCTTTAATCTGAAATTTTTTTGAAAAATAAAAATAAATTAATCCGATTAACCCTAAAACAATGAACTGGAATAAAGCAAGAAATGCTCCTAAAGAAAAATTAATGTTTCTTGTTATCTGCCTGTAAATTTCTGTTTCTAAAGTTGAAAACTGAATGCCTCCTAAAGTTATTACTATTGCAAAACTCATGAAACAAAAAATAAATACAAGTGAAGCAGAAGCAATAATTGACGGCATTAACTGCCTTAAAGTCACATTCCAGAATACCTGGAATTTATCTGCGCCCAGGCTTTTAGCTGATTCTTTCATTGTTATATCAAGTTTTTCCCATGCATCTGAAACAAACCGCATAACCAAAGGAAAATTATAAAACGTGTGAGCCAAAATTATTCCGCTAAATCCATACAAAAATTGGATGTGTTCTTTTAATCCAAAAACATTTTTTAAGAAATGATTTATCCAGCCATTGTTTCCAAAAACAATTACAAAAGAAATTACTATTAAAATTGAAGGAAAAACAAACGGAATCAAGCTTAATGCTTTAATAAATTTTTTTCCTTTAAAATTCCTTCTGGCAACAATAAATGCTGCTGGAATCCCGATTAATAAACAAAAAAAAGTTGAAACTCCTGCCTGAAAAAAAGAATTCCAGATTAATTTTTGGTTTGAAATCAAAACACTGAGAAAAGAACTGAAATCTGATTCAAGCACTTTTAAAATAACTGTAATTAAAGGAAAAAAAAAGAAAATAAAAAAGAATCCAAGAAAAAGAATTTTCATTGCTATGAAGACATTATTTTTTCCCATTCTGAAATCCATTCCTCTTGTTTTTCTTCAACTAATTTTGGGTCTACTTCCAGGTTTTTTGAAGGAATTAATGCATAGTCAAATGCTTTTGGTAACTCAACTTTTTCATTTACCGGAAACATAAACTGGGTGAAAGGAATTTCTTTTTGGGCTTCTTCTGTTAACATAAATTCAATGAATTGTTCTGCTAACTCCCTGTTTTTTGTGCCTTTAACTATTCCTATTCCTTCAATTTGAATATAATGGCCTTCTTCAAATTCTGCTGCCAAAAAATAATTTATTTCTTCAAATTCAGCGTAATACGGAGGAGAAGTCGCATAACTCAAATAAATTGGTGCTTCTCCTGCTTTGAATAATCCTGCTGCTTCATCCCAGCCGTCAGTTACAACCAGAATATTTGGCTTTAATTTTTTCCAGTAATCCTTGTATCCTGGATCTCCGTAAACTTTTATTGTCCAAAGTAATAAGGCCAGCCCAGGTGAAGAAGTTCTGGGATTTTCAATTACAATTTTTTTTCTAAGGCTTGAATCAAGCAATGAATTAAAATTGTTTAATTCTATTTCAACTTTTTGTGAATCAAAAACAAAAGCGATAAACCCAAAATCAAACGGAGTCAAAAAACCTTTTTCATTGAATTCAATTCCTTTTTTTATTTTATCAATGTTTTTTGGAGTAAATTTTTCCAGTACATTATTTTCTATTGCGTTGTGAATCAAACTATTATCTATTCCAATTACCACATCTGCTTTAGGGTTTTCTTTTTCCAGTACAAGTGTAGTTAAAACCTGTCCTGAGTCTCCTTTTGAAATCAAATTAACTTTGCAGTTGCATTGTTCTTCAAATTTTGGAATAATTTTTGGCATTAAACCATATTCTGATATCATTGAATCATAAGTATAAATAGTTAATTCTTTTTTTCCTGTTTCATTTTGTTTCTGTTCAGTACAGCCAAACAAAAATAAAACTAAAATTAAAGCAATAAATAAAACAATTTTTTTCTCCATCAGATGCCCTCCTGATAAAAACAGGAATAGAGGATTTAAATTCAGAACCATTTCCTAAAGTGAACGCACAGCAATAATCCGTCTTTTGTCGTAATCCAAGCTTTTTTGTTTTTAAATTCATTGCTTAAACCAATTCCTAATCCAAACTTTAATTCATGGTTTTTTAGTTCATATTTGAATCCTTTTAAATTCAATCCTTTTACATTTCCTTTAATTGGAAACAAAGAAATTTTTTCTCCTGGTATTCCCTGAATTAAAAACTTTTTTTTGGGAATCAAATAAATTTCCTGGTTTTCGTGAATGATTTTTGTCTTGATTTTTTTTGGAATTTGTGCAAGCAAAAAAACATTTGTTAAAGTCATGTCTGCTCTTGTTCCGATTGCTCCAAGAATAATTATTTCTTTGAATTTTTTTTTAATACAGTAATCTATTGCTAACTCTAAATCAATTTCATTTTTTTCTACCGGAAACTTTATTTGTTTTATTTTCCTGAATTTTTTTAATGAATTCTTTGAAATTGAATCCATGTCTCCTATAATCAGATTTGGCGTAAATTTTGTTTTTGCCAGTTTGTTTGCTCCGCCGTCCACTGCAATAATAAAATCGTTTTCTGAAATAAATGAATACAAGAATTTTGTGTTAATGCTTCCATTGCAGATTAATGCTGCTCTTTTACTCATAACAAGAAGTTCATTCAAACTTTTTATAACCCTTATTTGTCTCTTCTTTACTATGAAAGTAAATGGAATTGAATGCATTTCATGCAAAGGCCGTCTTTTATGCGGTTTAACTTCCTGCAAAATTTTAGACAGTCATAAACGGAAATCAAAAATTTTTTCTGAAATAAAAAACAATTCTTTTGAAGGAAGTTCTCCCCCTGGTTTATTTGTTTCTTGGAATAATTATCCAAATGTTTCTATTGCTCCTTTGTCTTCTCCTTTTTTTTCTCAGGAAATAGAGTTTTTCGATGAACCAGAAAAATGGTTTGGTTTTTCTTCAGAGAAAATAATTGAAATGCGTGAATCATTAATTCAGTCAGGAAAAAAAACTGATGTTTTTTCTGCTTTAAATCCTTCAAGAGAATTATCTGAAATTCAGGAATCTGTTATGGCTGTTTCTCCTTTAAATGTTTCAGTTGAATTAAACAAAATTTTGTCTGACAAGATTTCTTTTGATTTTCTTTCTGTTCCTTCTGGCCCTAAAGCTGAATTAAAAAAGTTTTCTTTAAACGAAAACCCAAAGATTCCAAAAAAAGTTGATTATATTACTTCTGACACTGATTTGCTTTCAACTAAAGGATTAGAAGAATTATATGACTCAAATGTTTCAGTTAATTCTCTTCAAAAAATTTTGTCTGCCGGCCTGCTTGGATTAAAAAAGAAAAGAAAGTTAGTTCCAACCAGATGGAGCATTACTGCAGTTGATGACACTATTTCAAAAAAATTAATTGAAAAAATAAAGTATTTTAAGGAAACAGATTTTATTCAGTTATTTCAGGCAAATTATCTGGATAATCATTTTTTTGTTTTGCTTTTGCCTGGCTCTTGGTCTTTTGAACAGCTTGAAGCATGGAAAGCTGATTCGGTTTGGGTGCAGGGAAAAGAAACAAAAATTATGGCCGATTTTGAATCCTTTAAAGGAAGAAAAAATTATGCTTCAGATGTTTCAGGAGCATATTATGCCTCGCGTTTAGCTGTAACTGAATTTTTGTTTGAAAAAAGAAGGCAGTCAAAAGTAATTGTTTTCAGGGAAATTGGTCAAGAATATTCTTTAAGTTTAGGAGTTTGGCTTATTCGTGAGACTGTCAGAAATGCTCTAAAAAAGAAACCATTAAGATTTTTTGATTTAGACTTGGCATTAACTTACATTGGAAGAAAGCTTGAAACACCCATAAATTTATTTAAAAGAGAAAGCAAACTGCTCGACTCGTTAAATCAAAAGAAAATTTCTGATTATTTTTAGTCATTTAATGCTTCTCTGACTTTGTCATCTATTTCCTTGAATTTTTTTCTTTTTTCTGTGGATTCTTCCATTTCTTCAAATTCTTTTATTTGGATGTCTTCTTCTCTTACTTTTTTGCTTTCAAACAGTATTGCATCAATTGAACTGAATGCAACAAAAAACAGCCAGCCAACTAAAACAAAAACTAATTCAAGTTTAATGAAATAAGTTGTTAAAATAATCCACACCCCCCACAAAAAAAATATTATTGCGCCTTCAACATATTTTCTGTGGTAAACCTGCCCTGTTCCAGGAACAAGTATGCTCATTAATGCTGCCGGTAAACTCATACTACTGAATATAATAGAACTAGTGTTATTTATTTTTTTGGTTTTGGTTTTATTTAGTATATTTCATAAACTGCCTTTTCCAAAAGGCAAGTTGCCAAAACGTACGGCGTAAAGCCGTACTGATTAAATTTATTTAGTGTATTTCATGAACTGAGCTTTCGTGGTTCCGTCCGCGAGTGCCGGTGCAGGGCTTTCAGCCCAGCTGTTTTAATTATTTAGTGTATTTCATGAACTGAGCAATTAATGCTTCTAATTGGATTCTTTCGTTTGCTCCTTCAACTATTCTGAAATTTGTTTCGCCTATTTTGTCAAGCAATTCAATTTTTGTTTTACCACTTAATTCTTCTTCAGGCATGTCAATTAATTCCCTGTATAACTGTAATACTAAATCTTCTCCGCTCATTCCATATTCATAAAGCAATACATCAAGTTTTTCTCTTGCTTCCAAAAACTTTTTTGCTAAAGACAGTTTAATTAATTCTTTTATTTCTTCTGGTTTTGCTTTGGAACTCACAGTAAAAATTGTATTGGATTTTATTTTTGAGTCAACTGCAGAGCTTGCCTGCAATACATTAATTGCTTTTCTTAAATCTCCTTGAGCAACATAAGTTATTGCTTTTAATGAATCTTTTTCTAATTCCAGTCCTTCAATTTTTGCTATTTCTATTAACCTGTTTTCGATGTCTTTTGAATTTAATGGCTTAAATCTGAAAATAACACATCTGCTTTGCAGTGGTTCAATCAGCCTTGAAGAATAATTACAGCTTAAAACAAACCTGCAGGTTTTAGTGAATTTTTCCATTGTTCTCCTTAAAGCCTGTTGTGCGTCAGCAGTTAATGCATCTGATTCATCTAAAAAAATTATTTTAAAGTCTGTGTCAAAAGCCATTGTTCTGGCAAAATCTTTGATTGTTTTTCTTACTACATCTATTCCTCTTTCATCGCTTGCGTTTAGCTCTAAAAAATTTCTTTCAAATCCTTTGTCATATAATTCGTTTGCCAGAGAAACAGCAGAACTTGTTTTTCCGATTCCTGCCGGACCGGAAAACAATAAATTAGGCAGAGACTTTTTTTGAACATAACTTTCAAGCCTTTTAGTTATTTCTCCTTGGCCTACAACTTCATTTAGTTTTTTTGGCCTGTATTTTTCTACCCAAGGCAAACCATCTTCATTCATGTCATCACTTTGTTAAAGAACTCTGGAAAGCAATTGTTTTAAATTAATTGTGAAACAAAACCTTTTAAGAAAAGGTTTAACAAAATGTGCGAGATAAACTCGCACTGAAAAAGTTTAATCAAAATATAGAGTGTTTTTATGAATTCAAGAGATTCAATTAAATTAATTTTTTTGTTTGCTTTAACTTACTTTATTTTATTTTTTTTGCCTGCTTTAACTAATTTTATTAGCCCTGAAATTGCTTTGCATGAATGGGGTTTTACTTTAAATCCAAGCATGCTTGATTACACTTTTTTTTTAATGCCTTTTATTGGTTTTTTCTTTATTTATTTTTTGGTTGACTGGGCAAATGAATTTTTTGAATCAAATTCAGCTTCAACAATTTATTTTCCTTTGCTTTTTGTCGTATTTTCTTTTCTGGCGTTTTTTGTTCAGTTAATTGTTTATTACGGCAATATTGTTGCTTTAGGGGTTGCCCAAGGAAACCCTAACCTGATTTTAGATGTTTCTTTAGGCTTTGCCTGTCAATCAGCAGTCCTGCCTGTCGGAGACCTTCAGGTTTACACTGTATGCTTTTGGAATACTTTAAGGGCAGATGCCTTTCTTGTATTTGTTTTTTCTGGTTTAGCCGGATGGATTTCAAACAAAGTAATGAAAAAAGTTTCAGAAGATTCATTAAAAGAAAAAAGAAATCCAAAGCCGGTTTAGTTTAAACCAAAAGAAATTGAATAAGGTTTATTCAGAAATCAAACAGCAGTTCTTTAATTATTTTTTTGTTTTCTTTTTGTCTATAAATTCTTTGATTTCTTTTTTTTTCAAAATTATTAATACTGCAAGCAGTATTGCAGGGATAATCAAAACAGACAGTTCTGTTGCAGTCATTTCTCTTACCGGATCAAATACGCTGATTATTGTTGATGCATGATTGTTTTCTTTGTTTTGTTCTTTTTTCCATTCCATTACGTCAAATTTTATTTTGTAATTGTCTTTAGTAATTCCTTCTGAATTTAAATTCACTGAATAAGTTTTTTCTAGTATTCCCTTTGCAGGAACCAGAGTGGCAACGCACTCGTCCATAAAAGGATCTTCTAAATAATAAACTGTTTTTCCTGTTTCTGCATTAATTATTGTTAGTTTTGACTGAGAGCATTCAGCATTATCTGTTTCGTTTTTGATTTTCACTTTAATTTCAATTTCATCTTCTGTTGTAATTTTTTTTCCCGGATTTGTTGAATTATTTACTTCAAATGAAATTATATTAAATACATCTGCAGGGATTGGAATAACTGTAATATTGACTGAATCTGTTTTTTCTATTATTTGAATTGGAGCATCTTCTCCACTTCGGTATTCAAAAAAACTAGTTAAAGTTATTTCATGGTTTCCAATGCTTAATTCATTTGAAAAAAAGTTTTCTTGTGTACTTTTCCAGTCTGTGTCAAGGTTAGAAGCCCATTCAACTGTATAAGGAAAACCATTATCAACAAAAAGCGATCTAAAATCAATATTATCTCCAATAACAAATTCTTTTCCGTCTGTTGGTTTTGAGATTGTTACTGTCATTCCCTCTGTGAAATTAATTTCAAAATCAACACTGTGTTTTTCATTCATGGTCCATGTTATGTTTTCTTGGCAGGCATAATAATAAGTGTAATTCCCTTCTATTAAATCTCCAAAATCACAAGCAACTGTACCTGCTTGTTTGTCGTCGCATGCAACCCAGTCAATAAAACTTTTGTTGTCTGCAAACTTGCACCAAGTTATTTTTGGCGGGTCAAGAAGGTTTATTATTAATTCAGTTTTTGTATCATCCACTCCATCAACATAAGGGGCGGTGTTGTCTCCAGCTAAACTGTTTGTCTCAATTAAAGCAACCCATAAATTTGCATCCATGTTTTTATCCGGCATATTATTTGAGTCAATAGCAGCAATTATATTGTATCTTTGTCCTGGAATTGCATCAGGCCATGTAATTACCCACCCAATATTTGAACTAATTCCTCCCGGAACAACTTCTCTTAAAACAATTTTTGCTTTTGCAGCGGGGTCAACTAAATGCAAGTTTCCTGTCTGGCTGATTAATTCATAAGGGCTTCCGCACACATCTCCGTTAAATAAACAGTAGTAAAGTGTTGCATTTACGTCCTGGCATTTGCTTCCTTTTGGGTCTGCTCCGTCTTTAATGCATTCAATTTGTGCTTGAACATTCAAATCCATTCCTTCTTCCAGCACATATGGTTCAGTTGAAGGGGCAATCCAGTTTAAATTAAAGTGAAGCGCATTAACTGAATTTAAAAGCAATAAAAATAAAATTAATATTAACAAAATATTGGTTTTTTTATTCATTCAATTATATTTGTCTTTTGTGTTATTTATTTCTTTCTCTTGTTCTTTTTTTTTCTCGTTAAGAATTTAAACTGTTTTTATCAGTTCTTTCTAGGGTTTTAAGTGGTTTTACGGCTTGCATTCAAAGACTATCTGGAAAATTTTAAATTAAACCTGCTTTTCGGCGTTTTATTGATTTTTTCTTTTATAGCTTTATTTGAAAACATTTTTATTGGCTCTGGAAGCATTTTTCTGGAATACAATATTTTTTCAGTTGATCCAATTGTATTGGCAGTTCAACTGCTTTCAATAATTGTTTTTCTGGTTTTCTATTCTTTGTTTTTGTCTTTTTTGATTTTTAATGTAAGAAACAAATTAAATAATGTCAGAATGAATTATTATTTAAAAGAAAAACTGCATAAATTTGGTTTTGCTTTAGCAATATTTTTTGTATTATATTTTCTGGTTTTTTTCTTTTTTTCTTCTTTGCTTGTCTTTCTTTCTTTTCCCTTACTTGCAGTAAACTTTATTTTGCTCATTGCTTCAGTTTTGCTTTTGTTTGTTCCTCAAAGCATTGTAATAGATGAAGGAAAAATATTTCACAGCATTCAAAACAGCATTGAATTTTTAGCTAAAAATCCTTCAACTGTCTTTAAAGTCATTTTAATGTCAGTCGTTTTTTTGCTTGTTTTACCTTTAATTGAATTTTTGTTTGATTTCATTTATCTGACCGGAAACTATGTTTCTTTGCTGATTTCATTGTTTTTTGTTGTTCCTTTTATTGAAATAGTTAAAACAAGGCTGTATATGAAAAAATTTGGTTTGGTTTTGTTTGACAAAGAATACTAGTCTGGATTAAATAAAATTCCTTCAAAGTTTTTTTCTATTGCTTCTTCTAATTCTTTTCTTGTTTTTGCATTAAAATAACTTGTAGTCTTTAATTCAGTTTCTTTTTCTTTTAAACCCAGTTTTTCTTCATTAAATTTTCTGAATTTTTCTTTTCCCTGAACTGAATTAAAGCTTCTTAAAACAATTGCATTTCCTGCCAGTTTTCTTACTTTTTCTCTTACTCTTCTTGCAATGGTTTTTGCTTCAGCTTTATTTTGATTAGAAAAAATTAATGCTCCCTGCATTACTCCATACAATGAAATGCATTTCTTTAAATCAGAGTAATTTATTTTTTCTTTTAACTCATTTTCTTTGATTAAAAACAATTCGTTTACTACCAAAACAGATTCTTCAATTGAATCCATTAATTTTTTTACATCTCCCTGGCTTTTAAAGAAAAGTTTTTCAAAGTTAATTTCAGATAAACCTGATACTCCCTGCCCTTTAACATATAATCCTTTTTCCTGTGCTTTCAGATTATTGTTATTTAAATTTAAAAAATAAATTTTTGTTTTCAATGCATTGTCTTCCAGTAATTTTAACTGGAACTTGTTTTCCAGGCAAACAACTAATTCAAAATTTTTTTGTTTTTTTTCGTTGAATGCTTTAATGAATTCATTTGCAAAAAACCAGATGTTTTTTTTGTTTGCTTTGAAATTTGATTCCTGCGGGGTAAACAAGGCAATGCTGACGCAAAACTTTTGTGTTAATTCACTTGCCTTAAAAAAGAATTCAATTAATTCTTTGATTTTGTTTTTGCTTTTTTTTTCTATTGCTTTGCTCAAACAAAAATTCAGGTAATTGATGCAGACAGAAGAAGAAAACTCTTTTTGTTTTTCTTTTACTTCTTTTAATAAATCAATTATTATTGTTTCCCCTGGCCCTTCTTTTTCTTTTAATTCAATGTTCCATGAAAACCCTTTAGATGAAAAATCTTCGATAAAAGGAATATTGATTGTTGAACTGCAATGCAGTTCTTTTGCTTTAAAAGGGATTTTTGAAATTAAATTAAATTCTTTTAACACTTCTTTTTCTATTTCAGGAATTTTTTCTATTTCAAATACAGGCAATCCGACTCTGGCGTATTGGTTATGTATATCTTCAAAACCTAATTCAACTAATTTAACGCAAACCATTTCCCTGATTAAAGAAGTAGTAATATTTGAAATTTTTAAATCCTTTATTTTTTCTTCTACTTCTCCGGAAATTTTTTCTGCTAAACCTCTTTTGATTTTTGTTTCTTTCAATAAACTTTTGGTTATGTTTCCTCTGTCAAATTCCTCAAGTTCTTGTTTGGATGTAAAAACAATCATTTGGTCAAAAGAAGAATAAGTTTCTGCTGCATTTGGATTTAATTTTTTAAGCATTTCAATTGCTTGTTCTTTTAGTTTTCTTGTGCTTTGGGTTTCAATTTCATTTAATTCTTTAACTATTTTTGCAATATCCCATTTTGTTGCTCCTGCTTCCTCGCATTCAAAAGCAATTTTTTGCACTAATGGTTTGATTAATGAACCCATAAACACTATCAGAAATAAAATGTTTTAAAGCAGAAACGCCAAAAACAGGTTTTTGTTAGATAAATTAACTTTTTATATGCTTTTGTTTTACTTTACTAAGTATGTCTAGTGTTGTTAGTTTGGATAAAGTTGATCACAAGGTCATTCAAAAATTACTGGAAGACGGAAGAGCTTCTTTTAGCTCTATTGCAAAAGAAACAAAATTAACTGATGTTGCAATAAAAAAAAGAGTTGAATCTTTAATCAGAAAAGGAGTGATTTCTTCTGTTTCTGCTAATTTGAATTACAAGGTTTTAGGCTATGAAAACCCTATTTTTGTCCAGATGAGAACTGATATGAGCAAACACAAAGATTTAGTAAAAAAACTTCAGTCATTTGATTATATTTTAGAATTATATCAGGTTTTAGGAGAATACAATTTAATTGCAAAAGTTGTTGTTCCTTCTCTTGAGTTAGCTGAAAGATTTATCAATGATTTGGGCTTGATTGACGGAATTTCAGATATTAAAACCCAGTTAGTTTTAAGTGAACTGAAAAAAACAAGTGCTCTGCCTACCCAGTCATTGCAGAAAAAACTTTGATGTCCATTTAAATTCTTTTTTGTTTAAAAGAATGAAAGGTGCTTAATTGAAACTTATTGTATCAGAGAAATCTATTGCAGGAAAAAGAATTGCAGAAATTTTGGGAAAAGGAAAAATAAAAACTCTTTCAGAAAGAAATGCACAGTTGTTTGAATTTGATTTCAACGGAGAAAAAGCTTTTGTAATTCCTTTAAGAGGGCATATTCAGGACGTGGATTTCCCAAAAAAATATAATTACTGGACCGGCACAGACTTAAGACAACTGACTAAAGTTAAAGTGGAATACTTGCCTTCAGAAAAAAACATTACTGCTTTGCTGGAAAAAAAAGCAAAAGAATTCTCTGAAGTAATCATTGCAACTGATGCTGACAGAGAAGGAGAAAGCATTGGGGTAGAAGCATTGGATTATATTAAAAAAGGAAATCCGAAAATTGAAATCAAAAGAGCATTGTTTTCTGCAATGGCAAAAAAAGATATTGATGATTCTTTTTCAAAATTAATTAAAGTTGATTTTGCTTTAGCTGAATCAGCTAATGCAAGAAGAGAAATAGATCTAATCTGGGGTGCAGTTCTTACAAGATTTATTTCAATTGTTTCAAATAAAATGGGAAAAGAATTTTTAAG
>PFAI01000037.1:1648-2509 GCA_002763225.1 Candidatus Diapherotrites archaeon CG10_big_fil_rev_8_21_14_0_10_31_34 | reverse complement strand
AGCAATGCACAAAAAAGGCAGATTTAAAGACAAAAAAGAAGCTGAAAAAGTTTTAAACAAGAAACCAAAAAAAGCCAAAGTCTTGAGGGTTCATAAAACTCACAGAACAATTTCAAAGCCTTTGCCGTTTAACACTACTTCTTTTCTCAGAGCAGCAACTTCAATTGGTTTTAGTGCAGGGCAGGCGATGAGTATTGGAGAATCATTGTATCAGCAGGGATATATTTCTTATCCAAGAACAGATAACACAAAATATCCTCCTACTTTGAATTTAAGGGAATTAGTTCAGGAAACAGGAAAAACAAAAGAATTTAGTGTTTTAGCCCAAAAACTTTTAGCAAAAAAAGAATTAATTCCCTCTGAAGGAAAAGAATCAAAAGATCATCCTCCGATTCATCCTGTTTCAGCAGGAGATAAAGGAAAATTAGGGGACAGAAGCTTTAAAATTTATGAATTAATTGTCAGAAGATTTTATGCCACTTTATCAGATAATGCTGAAACAGAAAATCTTTCAGTTGAATTTGATTTGGAAAAAGAATTATTTGTCTCTAATGGTCAGAGAATCCTCAAATTAGGCTGGAAAGAATTTTATCCTTATTCTTCAATTAAAGAAGTATTGCTTCCTGCTTTAGCTGAAGGAAACATTGCAGAAGTACTAAAACTTGATTTACTGGAAAAAGAAACTCAGCCTCCTCCGAGGTATTCTCAGGGAGCTTTACTAAAATTAATGGAAGACTTAAATATTGGAACAAAATCCACTAGACATAATATAATTCAAAAACTTTATGCAAGAAAATACATTGTTGGAGCAAAAGCAGTTGAACCAACTAACCTTGCTTTTGCAGTAACAGATGTATTAGA
>PFAI01000037.1:1061-1635 GCA_002763225.1 Candidatus Diapherotrites archaeon CG10_big_fil_rev_8_21_14_0_10_31_34 | reverse complement strand
TGAACCAGAAATGACTTCAGAGTTAGAACAAGAAATGCATTTAATTTCAGCTAAAAGAAAAACAAAAGAAGAAGTAGTTGATCATTCAAGAGATTTATTGTTAATAATACTCAAAGATTTATTTGAAAACAAATTAGCTATTGGAAACGAAATCAAGGCAGGATTAAGTGAAGACAAAATTGTAGGCAAATGCCCTAAATGTGAAAAAGGGGAACTAAGAATTATTTTCAGCAGAAACAAAAAATATTTTTTAGGGTGTACAACTTATCCTGAATGCCATAACACTTATCCTTTGCCTCAAAAAGGAAAAATTTATCCGGCAGACAATCCGTGCAAGGACTGCGGATTACCAATGATTTCAGTTCAAGGCAAACGCTTTAGATTTGAAATGTGCATTGACCCTGATTGCCCTTCAAAAGATGAATGGAAAAAAAGAATGGCTGCCCAACAAACTTTTGGAAAAAGTTTGGGCAAAAACCGTTTGCAAGCAAACGAAAACACAAAAAAAGAAGCTCAGCAAGAAAAAACCAAAGAACCAGCCAAAACAAAAGCCAAAGAAACAGAAAAAAATAAA
>PFAI01000037.1:372-977 GCA_002763225.1 Candidatus Diapherotrites archaeon CG10_big_fil_rev_8_21_14_0_10_31_34 | reverse complement strand
AAAAGAAAAAATAACTGCTGACATCAGAACTCAAAACTTTTTTTTAGAAACCCCTTACCAAGAACCCTGCTTGTTTTAACAGGCAGATGAATTGGTAAGCCATTTATGGGAAACAAACTCGGCGGGTTTTAACCCGTCGTAGTTTAAAATTAGATTTTTTATAGAGGGGGGATCTTTTAAAAACCAGATTGGCCTGGTGAGCCTATCCCCTACCTCTTTTCTTTTTTAGTTATATTTTTTCTCTCTAGAATTGAATCCCTCCAAGTTAAGATTTGTTTTCTACAATACATACAACGCTGAACCCCTATTTATAAACTTCTTAGTTTTAAGTGTACCAAAACGCACAGTTAAATAGTTTTCCTTAGCATTATTTGTACAAGAGGATTGTTATGGCTGTCCAGATGAAAGCAGATGATAGTATTAGATTAAAAACTTTGGAGGCTTTGCTTAAAAAAGGTGCGGTTGTTCCAAATATGCGTTCAGTTAAACGCCATTCTGGTTTTCATAAAGCTACAATTAAGTCTTCAATTGACTTTCTTTTGAAGGATGATATACTTCAGGGGTTTGGCCCCAAAATTGATTTCTCTAAATTTGGGTTTAAATTA
>PFAI01000037.1:0-362 GCA_002763225.1 Candidatus Diapherotrites archaeon CG10_big_fil_rev_8_21_14_0_10_31_34 | reverse complement strand
GGGTGTCAGCTGTAATGGGTTCAGGCAACTGGAATTTATTGTTAAGGCATTTCTATAAAGACATTGAATCTTTTCATGCTTCAACCCAAAAAAATTATTATGAAAAAATCAAGGGAATATATAAATTAATCAAAGATCGTCAGGTAATTTATGCTACCCCTCCTTTTCATAAAATGGGTTCCAGAACTGCTTCAATAATTAAAATCCTGAAAAAAGAAAGAGGTGTTGATTAAAATGGGCGTAAAAAAACAGGATTTCCTGACATGTTTTTTCCTGAAAGAAAAAAAAAGTGATTTTGAATGGAATTAGAAATTGATTTGAATAAAAGCCTGAATGAAAATGCTTCTCTTTATTTTGACAAG
>PFAI01000065.1 GCA_002763225.1 Candidatus Diapherotrites archaeon CG10_big_fil_rev_8_21_14_0_10_31_34 | reverse complement strand
CATTTAAAAACAAACAAAAAAAGGTAAAACCATGAAACCAAATCATAGAAGGGAAGTTAATTCAGGACAACACATTCCGCCAGCTTTGCTACTAAAGTCGCTTTTGCTCCTAAAGTCAAAAATCAGCATTATAGCTTCTTTATTATCTGCTTCCATTCTTCTATTGAATCCCTTAATTTGCCAGCCACTTTAACATATCTTGCCCCGCTTGGATTACGAGTTCCTAAAATCTTTGCAAGCTGTTCAGTATTGTCAATCTTTTCAAGTTCTTGCCTATAAGCAAATCCAACAACTTCGCATGGAATTGGCTTAAAGCCAGACAATTTGTTTTTGTATGAATCAAAATGTTTCTGTTTTTTCAGCAGTTCTTCAAGTTCATCTTTAGCAATTCTTAATAAATGGTCATCTGGAAGGTCTATTCTTGTCAGAATATATATGTCAGATTTTCTATTTTCTGGCTCAACATCTGCCGTTCCAAGAATCAAATAGCTATTTTGGAATTTTGTAGCTTTTATCGCAACTTTTGTTTTTGGATTTCTAAAAGCAGTTCCCTCTTTTACGCCAATAATATCCTGCGGAACAATTTCTTTGTGCAAATCAAAATCAAGTTCAACCTCTAAATTAAAATTCTTTTTGAAAAACTTCTGCACTGCAATTTCGCCAAGTTGCCCCCTAATCCAGTTTGTTAAATTTTGCCCTGCCTCTCTTTTTCTTGCGGTTCCCCAATCTACCACAGTATAACCTTTGTAATACATAGCAACAGCAAAATCAAAACAGCGTGCATAATCTTCAAGGATAAGATAAAACGTTCTTTTTTCACGTTTTTCTTTCCAAGAAGCCAACTCCTGTTTAGAACAAAAAATTCTTCCCCCAATCTTAAAAGGCATAATCTCCTTGCTGTTTTGCAGTAATGATTTTGAGACGCCGAGATATTTTATAGCCTCTTTTAAAGGCATATTTTCCTCTTCCATGTAATAATAAAACCTCTATTGCTTAAAAATTAGTGGGTTATATGGCTGATAATTTAACCAAAGAACAACGTAGCAAAACAATGGCAAAGATAAAAAGCAAATGGACTAAGCAGGAAAGGACTGTGCACTTATGCCTGAATAAGAAAAAGATAAAACACAAAATGCATCCAAAAATAAAAGGCAGCCCTGATTTGATTATTCCAGAAAAAAAGATGGCTGTGTTCCTGCATGGCTGTTTTTGGCACTCCTGCAAAAGATGCTTCGTTGAACCCAAAAGCAATAGAAAATACTGGATTAACAAGATTAATGGAAATAAAAAAAGGGATAGTAAAAATAAAAAAGTTCTGGTAAAAAACGGCTGGGAAGTTGCAGTTATCTGGGAGCATCAGATTAAGCGTAATTTAGATAAGGCGTGTTGTAGGCTGACAAAGTAATATTTCCAGCTTCTTTATTTACTACTTTCAAGATTTGCTCTGCTATTGGTTTTATGCCCATGGGCGGAACAGCATTTCCAATCTGCTTTCTAACCTCTGTCGTTGAGCCAATAAACTCAAAATTGTCTGGGAATGTCTGTATCCTTGCTCTTTCTCTATTAGTAAGTGCTCTTGGTTCTGCATAATGATACCCCCATGTTCCTCCGCCGCCGCAGGCAACAATTGTTGGAGAAGGCTTATCAGGATGCAGTCTCTTGTAAATTAAGCTCATCCAATTTTTTTTGGAATATTCTGATAGGTCGCTGTAGTTTCCGCCAGCAGGTATCCTTTCAAGCTTTTTTCTTGTTGATTCATTCATTTTCAGTTTTTCATTGTTCAGCTTTACCTTTTCAACGCCTTTAAAAGCTTCTTTAACATTTATGTGCTTGTCTTTATGTGTAGGTTCTGGAAAATCAAATCTTATCCCTAAGTCATTTCTAACGCCAACAATAACAACTCGTTGCCTATTTTGTGGAACTCCAAAATCAGCAAAATTAATCAACTTATACTCAACGTTGTATCCGACATGGTCAACTTTTTCGAAATCTTCTTTTATTTTTTTGATTGCCCAGCCTCCGTGTGCACTTAAAAGCCCTTTGACATTTTCAGCTACGAAAAACAAAGGTTGCCTTTTTGATACGGCTTCAACAAATTTGGTATAAAGCAGTCCTCTTTTTGATTCAAACCCTGACCTTGTGTCGCCTCTCAAAATTGAAAAATCTTGACAGGGAAAACCGCCCAATATAACATCGCATTTAGGCAATTTATTTAAGTCATAATCCCATATATCGTCTTCAATAAGCTCAACATTAGGAAAATTTCTGCGATATGTTGCGCAGGCAGATTTGTCAAAGTCATTAGCCCATACAATCTTAAACTTTAATTTGCTGTGTTCTGCAAGTTCAAAGCCTAAATCAAGACCGCCACAACCAGCAAACAGAGAACAGACTTTAAGCAACTTCACTTCACCCACCAATTAACAAAATTCCTTTATAAATGCTTTTCCAGACCTCATTGCCGTTGCCATTATTTCTTTCCCTCTTTCTTTTTGTTCTTTCTTGGAGAATCCCAATAAGGGCTTCGGCATTTAGGGCATGTTTTTGGTTGTTCCGTTCCTCTTGGATACCATTCATGTCCACAACGGGAACACACGTAAAAGTAAACTGGCTTTCTAATTTTTGGCATTGTTCTAATATAGTTCAAACTCATATAATAACCTTATTACATATTGTTAGAAACAATAGTCTTTTAATACTATTGGTATAATGATATTGTTATAGTGTATATGTTCAGAGGTTATTTATTATGAATTTAAGAGAGCAGAATGGTTTTGAAATTTCCAAAACAAAAGTTATTATGTCTGGTGTTGATGGCTGGATTGTTCCTTCTCAATCAAGCAATAAAAAATATTTTGTTCGCAAGGATTTCTCTTGTAGTTGCCCTGACCATAAAGAAAGAGGTTGTCAATGCAAACACGCTTTTGCTGAAGCACAAAACTGTGAAGTCAATCAGTTTGAAGTTTTACTAAAAGATTTGCTGGAAGATATTGAAGAACCTGTTTACAGTTTTGGCAGACCTAAATTAAGCAGAAAAGAAGTATTATTTTGTGCAATACAAAAAGTTTACTCTCAATTAAGTTCAAGGAGAGCTTTCAGTTTATTCAAGAACGTTGAAACAAAAAATATTATTAACAAAACCCCAAACTATAATGCAATAAACAAAATCTTAAACGAAAAAGAAATAACTTCAATCCTAAAAGATTTGGTTGTGTTGTCTGCTTCTCCGTTGAAAGTAATTGAAACAAGCTTTTCAGTAGACAGTTCTGGATTCAGGACAACACGATTTAACGAATACTGTAAAGAAAAGCATGATACAAAAAAAGAACACAACTGGTTAAAGGCTCATATTTGTTCAGGCAACAAAACAAATATTGTTTGCTCCGCTGAAATCACAAACGAAAACGGAGCTGACTGCCCTCAATTCAAGCCATTAGTTGAAACGGTAGTCAATAATGGTTTTAATGTTCAGGAATTAATGGCAGACAAAGCTTACAGTTCAAGAGAAAACTTTGCATTAATTGATAGCTTAAATGCAGTTCCGTTTATTCCTTTTAAAAGCAATACAACAAGCAAACCAAGAGGACAGTCAAGAATTTGGAGAAAAATGTTTTACTACTTTAAATTCAATCAAGATGAGTTTATGCAACACTATCATGCAAGAAGCAACATTGAAAGCACATTCAACATGATTAAATCAAAATTCAATGACTTACTGAAAAGCAAAACACTCACAGCACAAAAAAACGAACTACTACTCAAAGTCTTATGCCACAATATAGTAGTAGTAATTCACGAAACAAATGAATTAGGGATAAACGCAAATTTTAATTAAGACAAAACACCAATACTTTTTAGGTATAAATAAGCAAGGATAAAAATAATTATTATAACAATTATTAATGCTCCGCTAATTTCAGTTTTTCCTGTTTTTTCTTTCATCATATTATTCTACGCCTTCTAACTTTTTAATTTTTGGCTCAATAACGATATAAATGTAAATCGCAATTACTCCGATAGCAACCATTGCAAAAGCAAATAGCTTTACTGCTTCTGTTGCTTGGCTTGTAAAAATTCCCAAAAGTAATAATGCTAATGTAAGGAACATTATTGTTGTTTGTATAAAATTTTCGTTCATTCATTAAACTAATGGATTCCCTATATAAATTTCTTTCTTTTTGCATTTAAAACCCTTAATTTTTTGTGTAAAAAGTCTTGTTTCTGTGTAAGAAGTCGCCTATTTTAAGCACTATTTACACAAAGCTGTTCCGCCCTTTTTCTCTTTCAAAAAGAGAAAGAGTGCAGGTTGCAATTTAATCCAAAAAAGATTAAATGCACATTAAAATCAAAGATTTTAATAGTGCCCAAAAAGAGAAATAAGATTATTTTTGTTAAAAGGTTGTTTTGGATAAACTTTTATTTTTTTGGCGGTCTGCCTTTTTTCTAAAAAAGCTTTTTGATACAACTTTTTTCTAAAAAGTTGTTTTGATTAAACTTTTTCTTTTTAGCAGCCTGCCTTTTCTTAAAAGGCGGTTTTATTAAATTTTTTTTAAAGTTTTTTGCCGAAGGCATTTTTTAATGCAACTTTTGTAAAATTTGTTTTGGTTAAACTTTTTTTGTT
>PFAI01000002.1:8694-29664 GCA_002763225.1 Candidatus Diapherotrites archaeon CG10_big_fil_rev_8_21_14_0_10_31_34 | reverse complement strand
CTGAAGTGGAAATAATTGAATAGCCGGTGATTTCAAGGTTTCCGTCAATAGTCAGGTTTTTGTTTCTTGAATGAATTACTGAAGGACTTAAATCAGAGCCCTGCATTAAAACAGTTATATTTGAAGCAATTTTCAGAATTTCGTTTTCTTTATTCAATAGTCTGGCTCCATCCATTAACTTCAAATAATACTTGTCATAAATTCCTGTTCCTTTAATTTCATTAGCAGAAGCTGTAACTTCCTGGCCAGACAAAATAGTTAAAGTAAAAGAATTGTCAATTGAGTTTATTTCAAAATCAATTTTATCAGTATCAATGGTTGTCCAAGCAATTCCTGAAATAGAAGAAAAAACACTTGAACAAAAAAACAATACAAACAATAAAACTAATTTCTTCATTTCAACCACATGCCTCTTCTGTTTCTTCTCCGGTTGACAGCTTGAATTCTCCTCTGGAATCAGAACTTAATTCAACTGAATTAACCATTGCATTAACCATAAAATCAAGCAAATATCTTGTATTAAAAGCCAGAGAACCTAAAGAAGGAAAAAAAGTTTGTCCTTTTCCAAAAGAAAAATTAAAAAAACCATTAGAAAAATCATGAGATTGAGAATCAGATAAAATTTCTTGTGTTGAACTTTCACCTGAAGCAATAATTTCTTTTAATAAACTAAAATTTTTAAAAGTTCCTGAAAGATTGTCTCCTGAAAAAGATTTTGCTGTTCCGGTTAAAGAAAAAATCATTTCAGTTTCTTCTAAAGAACCGGAATAACAACTACAGTTTATTTTTGGGGTTACTTTTGTTCTGGGCAAAACACAATTAACATTAATGTTTGATGCAGGAGAAGCCATAAATTCAATTACATCATTTGCTCCAATCTGCAAGTCTTTTAGCTTGCATTCAGCTATAATTAATTTTGTTTCAAGGTCACACCCATTAATTAATGCAGTTGAATCAACTGCATTAGAAGCAGGATTTACTTCGGATTTAAATCCGGAAAAAAATAATTTTGGCTGGGTTAAAGGAAGCGGATTGTCTCCGGAAATAATTAGTTGTTTAACTGAAATTGAATTTCCTGCGCTCTGGCCTAAACCATTAATTCCATCAGAGCCTGTTCCTGCGCTAGTTCCATCAGAATTAAAATAATCGGTTCCTGTTCCTCTGGTTCCTCCGTTTCCGCCGTCAGACAAAAATTTTGCCTGGCCTGAATTCCTTGAAAGATTCAGTTTTTCTAATTCAATGTTTCCTCCTTTGGCTCCGTTTCCTCCGTTTGTTCCATTAGGGCGAGAGCAATCAAATTCAACAATTCCATTAACTCCGTTTCCTCCTTTTGCTCCACTTGAATTAAAAATTAAAACAGAAGAATCCAAAACAAAAACAGTTCCCCTGACAGCAATGTTTCCGGAAGTTCCTGCATTTTCTCCTGCACTGGTAAAACAATTTTTTCTTGTTCCGTTGCTTCCGTTTTTTCCTGAAGCAAGAATTGTTCCTGTTTTATTTGAAGCTGAAGTTAAATCTCCTTGAATTACTAAATGAAGCGCATTAATATTTGAACCAGTTAAATCAATTGTTCCTCCATCCAAAATTATTCCTGAAACAGAAGAAGTAAATTCAACTGAATTAGGAGGGGATGCTTCAGAAAAAACACAGCCTTCTTCATTGCAGGGCATTAAAATGGTTCCAACAGGAATTTTAATAAAATAATCCATGGAATCTAATTCTTCCGGAGAAGCAACCACAGAAATGCTGGTTGAATAAAAATAAACGTTTCCTGAAGCCAAAGTAAAAGTTGTTTTTGAACCATCAACTTCTTTAGCATAAAAATCTGGATCTAATCCAATTAAATCCCCGTTAACTGGGGAGGGAGGTTCACTTGCTGCAGCACAACTTATTGTTGTTTCTTTATTCACAAAAGTGCAGCCATTTTCTTCTAGTAAATCATATGAATCATTTGAAAAAGTAGTTGGGCCTGCACTATAACAACTAATATCTACTGTAGTATTATTACAAAATTGATTTTCTGAAAGAAGCAAATCAGTAGCATTAGTTTCAATCTTTAATCCAACTGGATTGCTTTCAACAATATTATTAGAAAACCTGATGTTTTCAGAGTCAACAAAAATTCCTCCTTCAATATTATTTTTTAGAGTATTGTTTCTAACAAGAACATCATTAGAATTGTTAAATATTTTAAAACCATATTTTGAATTCCCTTCAACTGTATTGCTTGTTAAGTTTCCTCCTAAAGCACCATTTAAAAGAATTCCTTGTTCTTTATTATTAGTTATAATGTTATTTTCAAATGTAAACGATCCAATTCCTTGTGCGTCAATTCCGTGAGTTCCATTATTGTTTATAGTGTTGCCGGCAAGATGAGCTCCTCTAACACCAGCAGATAAAACAATACCTTGTTGAATATTATCATTTACAGTATTGTCTATTATTTCAGCAGAATAAAATGCCTCAACTGTCAGTTTCCTTACATGAATCCCCATGCGGTTTTGAGTAACAGTATTATTAATCAAATTAAACCACGAATGGCTTGTAAAAATGCCTGTTCCAAAACCTTTTATTGCACAGTTTTTTACTGTAATGTTTTTTTTGTCTTTAATTACAATTCCTTTAGAAAGTCCTGCTAAACCACGCTTTTCAATAGTGGCTCCTAAACCACAATCAAAAACAAGGTTTTCTTTTGCAAGAGTTATTCCGCCAGAAAGATTAAAAGTTCCAGGACAAACAACAACTACATCTTCTGCAAATGATTCATCAAATTCCATTCCAGCAACTAAATTAGTGCAAGTAAAATCAGAAAGCTTGTAAGAAAATGAATTAGATAACAAAAATATGAATAAAACCAACAAAACACTTTTCTTTAACATTAAATTCCCTTTTTATTTTAATTAAAGTTTAAACAACTAAATAAATAGAAGTTTTAGGTATAAAAAGCTAATGGAAAAACAATTGAATTTAAGGGAAAAAAGCCAGTGAAAAAACAATTTAATTCCAAGGAACTTCAGGTTTAACCAAAAAATCAGTTTATTTTCCCGGCATCAGCAGTTATTCGTTTCAGTTTCCCGGCATCAGCAATTATTGCCTGAACTGCAACAAACCCGACTAAGTTTTTCCCTCCTTTTTTGTAAACTACCTTTCTTAAATCTGCACCTAATCTTTTTGCAATTTGTTCTGCATTCAAGGTTTTAGCCAATTCAAAAATAACCTTGTTATCAATAGTAATTTTGTTTACCATCACTTTTTTTCCTGAGTTTATTGTTTTCTTGGTTTTTTGTCCTGGAACAGGCTTTCCAACCATTTCATAAAATAATCTCTGAAAAAAAGTTGAACTGGGAAAATCAGTTTCATGCACATCAGAAAAATTTTTTCCAAGAGACTTTCTAAGGTCTGCAAAACCAGGAGTTAATTTTTCTGCATTTGTTTTACTGCGAATAATTCTTTTCCAAAAAAAATTAGCTGCATGAGAAAAAATTTTTTGTTTTTGTTCAACAGACAAATTTGTTTTTTTTACTCCGGGAGCATTAATAAACCAAATAAATTTTTTCCAGATAATTTCTTTTGTTTTTTCCGGCAGTTTAATAGAATTTCCTGCAATATCAAGAGAATCAAAAAAACCTTTTTTGTTTAACACAATATTGGGGTTTAAATCACTTTTCCCAGTTTCAATTAAGTCAGTAATAAATTTTAGTCTTTGATTTATTGTTTTAGCCCTGTTTTCAGGAGACATCCCTTTTTGAGTGATTACCGGAGCCTTTGCTTTAGACATGTCTGCAAAACTCGTTTTTATTTTAGACTTTTGTAAGGACCTATATTTTTTTCCAGGCATAAAAAAACAATACGAATCAGGAATTTATATAATTATGCAATAAAGAAAAAGTTTGAAAATCAGAAAGAATCCAGGCTTGTCTGCTCTGAAAAGGTTTCTTTAACTGATTCAAGTTCTTTTTGTGAAACCTGCCCTAACTGCTTTTTTATTTTAAAAGCAGTTTCTTTTCCAAGAATTCCTGCAAGAGAATTTAATTCAGTTTTTTTAATTAAAGAAACTGAAGTTAAATTTGAATTAAATAATTTTCTTGCTCTCACTCTTCCAATTCCCTTTAGTTCAGTTAAATGCAGTAATTCTTCTCTTACCCCGTACTTTATTCTTTTCCTCAATTTTGAAATGACTGAAACAAAATTTTTGTTTCCTGAAATTAACGCTAACTCAGAAAAACAATATAATAACCAGTCAGCAATCATTAGCTTTGAATGAAGAATGCCTGGCTGAACATTAAATTCTTTTCTTAAAGAGTCTTCTGGAAATTCATTAATCCATTTCTGCAAAAGCAAAGCAGAATTATATTTTTTAATTAAAGAAACATCAGAAAACATTTCTTGTTCTAAATCAATCGGCAAATTCTGTGATTCAATATTAATTTGCGCCCATAAATCAGCTTCCCTTGACTTTGGAACAGAAAACAATGGATAAAATTCAAAAGAAGAACACAACAAAAACAAAAAAGAAAAATCAGTTAAAGGTTTTTTAAGTGAATCCAAAATCAGTTTAGCAGATAATGGGTCCAGATAAAGTTCTGCAATTCTTTTTCCAAGAGGGGTTGGCTTAAAACTTTTGTCGTCTCCTTTAATGAAATTCATTTCCTGCAGTTCTCTTAAAACAGAATTGATTTTCATAAAAATTTCTTCTAATCCATCAAATTGATATGCATAAAATGTCTTGGAAAAAAACTTTTCTAAAGACTCCAAGTCAAAAGCAAATCCAGTGGCAATTGCAGCCAAAACATGAGTTCTTAAAACAGGCTCAATTCCCAGTTTAGAAGAAACGTCTTCAATGTCTCCTAAAATAAATTCTTCTTTTAATTCATCTGCTTCAAATTCATTTCCTGCAATCAAAACGCTTTCCCCTGAAGTATCAAAAGAAGGGCGTCCTCCACGCCCTGCCATCTGCTTGTATTCCCTAACTGGAATTTTCTGCATTCCTGAAGCAGTATACCTGAAAACAGATGGAATGATTACTCTAAATGCAGGCATGTTAATTCCGGCAGCCAAAGAACTCGTGGCAGAAACAACCTTCAAAAGCCTTTTTCTGAATAAATCCTCTACAATAGTCCTTTGTTTTGAAAGCATTCCAGCATTATGGAAAGCAACACCAGACTTAACTAAATTAGCAAGAATTCTGCATTGTTCAGTGGGGTTTTCAAGGGCATTAAGAATTTCATCAGATTTCTGAGACAAAAACTTTCTTTCCTTTTCTAAAAGATTCTTTTCAACGGTTTTTGCCAGTTTTTTTGCTGTTGCAATTGAACTTGGACGAGTATTGCAGAAAACCAATGATTGTTTTCCTTTTTTTATTGCATCCAATGAAAGAGATATAACTGAATCATTTTTGTCTTCAATTTTTTCCTTGCATCTCAAAAAATGAATTTTGTTTTCAAAAAAAACTCCTTCATTTAATTTAACAGGGCGGAAAGAACTTTCAATTAATTTTGCTTTAAGCCATTTAGCTAATTCTTTTGCATTTGGAATAGTTGCACTTAACCCCAAAACCTGCATTTTTGGGTTTAATAAAAGTAATTTGGTTATCATTATTTCTATTGTTGGCCCTCTGTCAGAATCAATTTCATGAATTTCATCGACAACCAATAAACCGATTAAAGAAAGCCATTCAGCTTTATGTCTTAAAAGAGATTCAGTTTTTTCATAAGTAGTAAAAATAATATCATAATTCTGCAGATACTTTGAAGAAGAATCAAAGTCTCCTGTTGAAATAGTTGCCTTAATGTTTAATTCTTTTGAATACTTTGACTTGAATTCATTAAAATGCTCTGATGCAAGGGCTTTCAATGGACAGGCATAAATCACTTTCTTTTTTTTGTTTATAATTGAATTGATTGCAGTGATTTCTGAAACCAGTGTTTTGCCTGAAGCAGTAGGAGAAGAAATAATTACGTTTGAATCAAATAACCCTTGTTCTAATGCCTTTAACTGCATTGGATTAAATTCCACTGAATTCAGTTCTTTTACTTTTTGAATTACATCCATTAAAAAAAAAGAAATAAAAGAGAATAAAAAGGATTTGAAGGCAGAATGCAGGTGAAAAAAAAGGAAAAAACAAAACAAATAAAAACATAAGTATACATAATTAATTTATGGATGAAAAAACAAAGAATTTGATTATCGTTCTAGTTTTTGCAGCAATAATTATTGTTTCACTTTTTTTGGCTTACCAGAATGGAACAATAGGAAAAGCAGTAGTTGAAGGCGTAACAGGTTAAGCTCTATCGAGCGAAAGGGATTTATCCCTTGTTTTCGCAAGCATTTGCTTGCAAAGGCTTAAGCGAAAATAGTGCGCGTTGCTCGCGAACGGAACCGCGATGCAAAACGTTTACAGCAGGACTGAGCGCAAGCGAATGTCGTGCATTTTGATTAAACTTTTTTTAAAAGTTTATGTTTCAGCCCATTTAGCCATTTCTTTTAAACAAGAAATATTTTTGTTTATTGAATTAACTTTTTTTGATAATTCATCTATTTTTGTCTGAGAAACATCTTTTCTGAATTCCTGCAAGTTTGTTGCGTGTTTTGCTAATTCTTTGTCTTTTTTGTATACAACAGAATTTTCAAATGCTTCAATTAAATGCCTTCTGTATTCTGCATCTTTTAAAAAAGTTTCAATCATTGGCTTGTATTTTTTGTCTGAAACCAGGTCA
Organism: Candidatus Diapherotrites archaeon CG10_big_fil_rev_8_21_14_0_10_31_34; assembly: GCA_002763225.1. Taxonomy (GTDB): domain Archaea; phylum Iainarchaeota; class Iainarchaeia; order Iainarchaeales; family 1-14-0-10-31-34; genus 1-14-0-10-31-34. Next base: position 22,948 of record PFAI01000002.1, on the reverse strand, counting down.
ACAGGCAGTTTAACTTTGTCAACCGAAGAACTGTATTCTTTGTCAGTCATTTTTTTTATTAAATGCTTCCAATACACTGGCTCGGAAAACTTTTTTATTGCATTAACTGTTTTATAATTTTTTGCCTCTGAATGCTTTTGTTTCCAGTCATTTAACTTTGATTCAAATAATTTCCTGCTTGCCTCTAATTCATTTAACTGATGCAAAATCCTTTGCTTTGAAGGATAAACTAATTTAGGCCATGCGCCAGAATCAAAAGAAATAATTGAAACAAAGCCTCCAAAAGAAAAATAATCTTTTAAAGCTAAAGCTCTTTGAGGGGTTAAATCTAAATTAAGTGAAGGGTTTGCTTCAGCAAATTTATCAAAAGAAGAAATAATTCCTTTTTGCATACAAAAATAGACACAATGAAAATTAATAAACTTAATGGAACAAAATCTAGTTATGCCTAAATTAACAACAAGGAACCCAACAACAAAATTTGTATTATGGAAAGGTCCTTTAGGAAGACCTTCAAGCGCAAAACATTCTCATACTCCGACTCTTACTTGGAATGGAAGAAACATAGGAATTGATAGAAGAAGAATAAATCCAAATGTAATAGGGTCTTTTGGAATGGATAGAAAAATAACTAAAAAAGCCGGGGAAATTTACATTGGAAAAGAAACTAACAGAAAAAAACAAATGTATTGGAAAAACAAACGAGCTGCAAGTTTTACGGTTAAAGAAAACGTAAAAAGACTTAATGAGGTAATAAAACTGCTTGAAGGATCATTAAAAAGGCAAGAAAGAACTCAATTAACTTCTGAAATGAAAAAATTAAGAGAATATTTAAAAATACCAAAAGAAGTTAATTTTGCAGATAGAAAAACAAGAGATATATAATTTAAAAGGTGATAAAATGTTTCCAGGAATGGGAAAAATGAATCCAAAACAAATGCAGGGGTTAATGAAACAGTTTGGAATAAAATCAGAAGAAATAAATGCAACAAAAGTTGTATTTGAGTTAGCTGACGGCGGGAAATTAGTGATTGAAAACCCTAATGTAACTGTAATGAATGCTCAAGGACAAAAAATTTATTCAGTTGTTGGAGAAGCAAAAGAAGAAAAAACATTAAATGAAGAAGACTTAAAAATGGTTTCAGAGCAGACCGGAGCAAGTAAAGAAGACGCAATAAAAGCATTAGAAGAGTCAAACGGAGGCATAGCTGAAGCAATAATGAAATTAAAAAAGGAATAAAAATGCCTGAACCCCCAAGAAGAAAAAATAAAACTTTCAGTTTATGGAAAATCCCAAAAGAAAAAAAAGGGAAAAAATACGCCAAGCCGATTCTGTTCTGGGACGGAGAAAGGATAGGTATTGAAAGAAGAAGAATCTAAAGGGAAGCAGGGGGAAAACTAGAAAAAAAACAATTAATTGAAGAAAACACTGCAAAAATTCATGTCAGGAAAGCAATTAGGGAAAGAGGAAACCTAAACAAAAAAACAAAAAACAGCTTGAAAAGAAAAAGATTAAGAAGCAAGCCAGACGAAAACATAATGAAATCAATTGATACAGTTAATAGCCTGTTAAAAGAACTTAAAAAAAATCATCCAAAACAAGAAAAACAAATGCTAAAAGAAGAATTAACAAAACAGTTAAAATTCCTTAAAGCCCCGGAAAAAACAATAAGTAAACCTAAAAAAATTTACAGAAGTTAATTATTCTGATGCTGCTCTAATTGAAACAAGTTTATCTCTTACTGTTTCAACTTCAACTTTTAAGTTAACTTCTTCTCCAACTTGAACTTCAGGAGAAACAAAAATTTCTGTAATGGTTTGTTCATCCGAAATAAACTCTTTTCCTTCTTCATTAGCAAAAGAATCAAATTCAACAACTGCTTCCTGCTGGATTTGAGTTTCAGTGAAATTCAATGAATCCAATAAACTATTTAACTCCAAAACAGTTTGAGCTGAATCACTGGAAGTTAAGGAAATTGAGGCAAAAACCTGCCCAACAGCTTCAGAAAAAGAAATCCCTGATGCATTGCTGTCTGTCAAAACAGCTGAAACCAAAGGAAATAATTCATTTAAACTATAGTTTTCATCAAAATAAATTTGAGCAGAAAATCCTTGTCCTGCAGCAAATACTTCAATTGAAGTAAAATATTCTTTGTTGTCCTGCAGGAATTGATTTAATTCAGTATTTAAATCAGTTTCTGCTTCAAAGAAAACAGTAAAATAATTATCGGGTTTAAGAGAAGCAATATTAACATCAGCAACTTCAGCTAAAACAGAAATCTGTTCCTTCAAAAAATCATCTTCTATATGAGTTGAATAAGTTGTATAAGAACCAAAAACAATTCTCGGAAGCTTTTCTTCAACAGTTTTATTTAAATCAAAATTTAAAATTTTTGGTTCTGCAGTCAGATTTTTCAGGACTGATGCAAAAGAGCTTACTAAAGTGTTTCCGGTAAAAGAACCGTCAATCCGGACAGATAAATTATCTCCTTTAAGTGTTCCGGGCAAAACATAAGCAACAGTCAATGGGTCAGCATATTCATAATCCAAATCAAATCCCTGTTCATTGGAAAACCTGACGTTTTTAGGGACATTAATTAAAACTGTTTGAAAATAAACAGGGTCAAACAAGATTTCTTGTGTCACTGAATTTAACTCTGAAGTAATTTCTTCCAGAGATTTTTCTTTATCAAAAGAAATTTCAGCTATATAAACAAGAGAAGTTCCAAAAGAACTGTTTTCAGTTTGCCTGTACTTTGAATTAATAGTATATACTCCTGTAACTGAAGCAACTTTTTTATTTATTAAGGTTATGTCTGCTTCATTAGTGTAAGCGCTAAACAAAACTTTGGGAAGGGCTTCAACTACTTTTGCATCAATGTTTTCTGCAAACATGTTTAATACAGTTGAATCAGGTAAATCCGGATTAACGTCTGGGTTTGATTCTTGCCCTTGGTTTCCGGAAAACATTAAAGCAAACCCTAAAATTGAGCCAATCATGATTACTGCAATAAAAATACCAAACCATTGTTTTGAATCCATAAATAAATCACTTTAAAAAAAAGAACTATGAAGAAAAGGTATTAAAAGAATTGAGTTTTAGTAAATATTATTACTTAAAGTCAAAAGAGACTGATTTTATTTTTTAAGGAGATGATTTAATGGAGAAAGGAGACATTGCAGTAATTGATTATACTGCAACAAATAAATCAAGTGAAAAAATATTTGATTCAACAATAAAAGAAAACGCAGTAAAAGCAGGAATCTTTGATGAAAAAATAAATTATGCTCCTGTAAGCATTACAATCGGAAACAATGAACTGCTTAAATCATTAGAAGAAGAAATAACTAAAATGAAAGCAGGAGAAGAAAAAAAGATTTTATTAAAAGCAGCCAAAGCATTTGGAGAAAGAAGCGCTGAATTAATCAAAGTAATGCCAATGAAAGAATTTATTGCACGAGACATCAGACCTGTTCCTGGATTAATAGTTGAATTAAATGATATGAGAGGGAAAATCCAAAGCGTTTCAGGCGGGAGAATAAGAGTGGATTTTAATCACGAGTTAGCAGGAAAAGATGTTGAATACGAAGTTAAAATAGAAAAAATTTTAACTGAAAAAAAAGACAAATTAATTGCATTAAAAGAAAAGTTTTTTGGAGAAAAAGCAAAACTAAAAGAAGAAAAAGACAAAATTGAAGTATTGTTTGACGGAATAGTTCCAGAGCCAAGAAGCAAAGCAGCTTTTGCCGAAACAATCTTTAAAAGCTTTAAAGAAATAAAAAAGCTTTCTTTTACTGAAGAAATAGAGCAGTCAAAAGAGAAAACAAATGAAGCAGTAAAAAAACACGCTGAAAAATAACCTTTTTTAGAAAAAAAGGTTAAACAAAAAAGTCAAAATAAAGGAATTTCTTTTTCAGCAAAACCTTTTTAATTCCTTAAACATATTCTTAGTGAATGATAACTAAATTGCTTAATCCAAACAAACTTCGTGCTTCTCCTGACAGGGCATTTATTATGGGGTTTATTTATGCTTTAGTGGGAATTCTGGTAGCATTTTTTTTGTTTCCAAGCTATATTGGAATTGTTTCAGTGTTTTTTACTTCAATGGCTTTAATGCCTTTGATAGGCAAACTAATTGAAGAACTTGCTTTAAGAGAAGGAAGAGAAATAAATGTAGAGTCAAATGGATTAGAAATAACTGAATTACAGCTTAGGGCAAAAAAATTTTCTATTAAAGGACTGTATTCTGACCATAAGCATTTGATTCAGGTTTATTTGTATTCTTTTTTTGGCGCTTTTTTGTTGTTTGGTTTAATGATTTTTGTTCTGCCTCAGGAAACCGGAGATTATAATGGATTAATTGAATTAAAAGTTACCAGAGGAGGAGAAGAAAAGCTTGTATCAGACAGATATGTTTTTGGAGAACAATTTGAAGCATATGAAAGGATTTTAGGAAGAAATTCATCAGGCGAAGCAATTGGAAGTGCAAATGATGAATGCTTGTTTGGGGACTGCGCTAAATTTGATTTTTTTATCGGAATAATACAAAACAATTTATGGGTTTTAATTGTGACTTTTTTGGTTGCATTAATTTATGGTTTTGGAGCAATGTTTATTATTACATGGAATGCATCTGTTTGGGGAATAGTTTTTGCACATAAATCTTTAGAACTTGCACCAATTGCAGACAAAAATCCAATAGTGTTTTTTGGTTTGCTATTGCTTACGGTTTTGCCGCATACTGCAGTGGAAGCATTAACTTATTTTACTGCAGCAATTTCTGGAGGAATTGCCTCTCAAGGAATAGCAAAAGAAAGCCTTGAATCAGAAAGATTTGAAAGAGTTTTAACTCATTCATTTATTTTAATGGGAATTTCATTGCTGTTATTAGTTTTTGCTGCATTCCTGGAAACATATGTAATAACAATAATTGATGCAATGATTCCAAAATACTGAAATAAAGAACAAAGCTTTCCCTTAGGTTTTTAAATGGTTATGAAGTCATTAGTTATAGGCACACTTACTATTTTTGTGGTGATTTTTTGGAAGATAAAAGACTTAAGACTGGTACTACTACTGTGGGTTTAGTTACAAAAGATTCTGTTGTATTGGCTGCAGATATGCGGGCTTCAATGGGCCATCTTGCTTATGACGAAGAAGTAAACAAAATTTACAAGATAGCAGATAATGTTGCTTTAACTATTGCTGGTTCTGTTGGAGATGCATTAACTTTAGTCAGGTTTTTGAGAAGCCATGCAAAATTATTTGAAATAGAAAGAGAAACAAAGATTACTCCAAAAGCAATTGCAACTTTTGCTTCAAATATTTTGAATTCAAACAGATTTTATCCTTTTTATGTTCAGTTTATTATTGGCGGAATAAACCAAAAACCAGAATTATTTGATGTAGATCCTTCCGGAGGATTACTTGAAAGAAAACAATTTGCAGTAACCGGTTCAGGAACAGAATTAGCAATGTCAGTTTTAGATCAAAATTATAATGAAAACCTTTCAACAGAACAAGGAATTGAATTAGCAGTTCGGGCAGTTAAAGCCTCAAAGAAAAGAGATATTTATTCCGGTGGAATTGCTGTTAAAGTAACAGTAATAGATAAAAATGGAGTAAAAGAAACACAACAAAATTAAAAGTTTAACAAAATACATTTGAATTTCTTCCTTAGTTTTATATTAAAAAACATAATTAATTTTAAATGAGAGTGAGTTAATGGACATATTAAAAGAAGTTAAAGAAATAATTCAGTCAAACCTTCCAAAAGAAACACAGGTAACAAACATTGAAATGGAAGGACCAGAAGTAGCAATTTATACAAGAAATCCTAAAGCATTTTTTGAAAACGAAAATTTTGTTGCAAAAATTGCATTTGAATTAAAGAAAAGAGTAAACATCAGAACAGATAAAAGTTTGTTGTCAGATGAACAGCATGCAAAAAAAGTAATACAAGAATTGGTTCCAGAAGGAGCAGAAATAAAAGAAATTTATTTTAATCCTGCTTTTAGTGAAGTAGTAATTGAAGCAATAAAACCTGGGTTAGTAATAGGAAAAGGAGGAGAAACCTCAAAAGAAATTATTTTAAAGACAGGCTGGACCCCGAATATTTTAAGAAGCCCTACCTCTGAATCAGAAATACTTAGAGGAATAAGGCATCATTTGCATAAATACAGTTCAGAAAGAAAAAAGATTTTGCAGGAAACCGCAAAAAAAATTTATAGAGAACTCCCAAAAAACAATGGCTGGGTTAGAATGACTGCTTTAGGAGGTTTTAGGGAAGTAGGAAAAAGTTGTATAATGCTTGAGACTCCTGAAACAAAAGTTTTAGTTGATGTAGGAGTAGATGTAGCTAATTCAGAACAGCCTTATCCTTATCTTGAAGCAATAAGATTTCCTTTAGATCAAATGGATGCAGTAGTAATAGGGCATGCTCACTTAGATCATTCCGGATTAGTTCCATTATTATTTAAAATGGGTTATCGTGGACCAGTTTATTGCACTAAGCCGACAAGAGATTTAATGGCTTTATTGCAGTTTGATTACATTGATGTATTAGTTAAAGAAGGAAAAGAACCTCCTTATACTGAAAGAGACGTAAAAGAAATGTTGAAATACTGTATTACAAGAGAATACAGGGAAGTAACAGATATTGCTCCTGATATGAGAATTACATTGCATAATGCTTCACATATTCTTGGAAGCGGCTCAGTTCACTTTCATATAGGAGAAGGCGCACACAATTTAGTGTATAGTGGAGACATTAAATTTGGTTTTACCAGATTATTTAACAATGTTGACATTAATTATCCTAGATTAGAAACATTAATTATTGAATCAACTTATGGGGGAAGAGATGATATTCAGCAGGACAGAAATCTGGCAGAAGAACAATTAATTGGTTTATTAAAAGAAACAATGCATAAAAATGGAAACACTTTGATTCCGGTTTTTTCTGTTGGAAGAGCACAAGAAATAATGTTAGTAATAGAAGAATATTACAGAAAAGGAATGCTTGATGGAAAAGTTTTTGTTGATGGAATGACAAAAGAAGCAAGTGCAATTCACACAGCTTATCCAGAGTATTTGAGAAAAGGAGTTCAGAGAAGAGTATTGCAAAATGATTCTCCTTTTACTTCAGAGTTATTTCAGGTTGCAGACTATAAAAACAGAGATAAAATAATAGAAGAAAAAGGAGCAATAATTATTGCGTCTTCAGGAATGCTTACAGGCGGCCCTTCAGTTGGATACTTTCAGAAAATGGCAGAAAACCCAGACAATACTTTGATTTTTGTCGGATACCAAGGAGAAGGATCATTAGGAAACAGAATTCAAAAAGGGTTAAAGAGAACTCCAATAACAGAAAATGGAAAAACAAGAGAGCTTCCAATTAATATGAGAGTTGAAACAGTTGAAGGTTTTAGTGGACACAGTGACAGAAACCAGTTAGTTAATTATGTAAGAAACTTAAATCCAAAGCCAAAAAAAATTATTGTAAACCACGGAGAAAAAGACACTGCAATAGAATTTGCAAGGTTTCTTTCAAACAAGTTCAGAATTAATTCAACTGCAATAAGAGACTTGGATTCAGTCAGATTAAAGTAATAAAAGCAGTTAGCCATAACACTTGTTTTACCTGATTTTTAGGTTTTGATTAAACTTTTTCTAAAAGATGTTTTTACATAACTTTAACGTTGTTTTTATGAAATTTTTTTGTGTTTTTTTTATGGAAACCAAACTAAACTTTTTTTGACCGAAAGACTTTTAAAAGCAAAACACATTACTTCATGGGGTCAAATGAGTAAAGAAAAAATCAAAGAATTATGCAGTAAACTTGAAAACGGCTGCAAGAAAAAAGACAGTGAATTTGCTTTATGCAAAAAAAATCTTTTATCAAAAAAAATATGCTGAATTTTAATTAATTTGTTTTTAGGTTTTTAAATCAAAAATCATTTTTCTGAATGATTTATTTTTGTTTTTGAAGGAAAATTTATTTTTCCTGAAAGTTTATTGAATATACTCTTACTTGGTTGTTTTCAAAAATTTTGTCAAAAGAATCCAGTGAATCAAATTTATTCAGATTAGTTGCCGGTTTAAGCAGTTCATTTGCAGGCTCAACCATTAATTCACTCATTTCTTTTGTTAAAACCAAATGAGTTAAATTATAGTCTTTGAAAAAAGCAAAAACTTTTTCGTTTTCATCAGAAAAATAAATCGGGATTATTTCATTTTCCATAGCAAAACCAAACTCCAGCGAATGATTAACAGCAGTTAATCTTGTTTTCAAGGCAATTGCTTTAGCCATTTTAACATCGCTGTAAATAATTGAAGTTTCATCTAAATTTTGTCCAATCCATTGAACTGAACTCAAATGTTTTTCATTAAATTGCTCGTATTTAAACTGAGGAGTCTGAGTGTAATAAACTAAAGGAACAATCAAAACAAAAACAAAGAAAAAAGAAATTAAAAAATATTTTAGTTTTTTGTTCTGCATTTGAGTTAAACCGACAAAAGAAAGCAGGCACAAAAAAAAGAAAATCATTGTTGCGCCACTGCTTGAGATAAAAGCAAAAGAAAAAAGCAGGGGAACCACAACAAAAAAATAAAAAAGAATCTGGGAAAAAACATATGATTTCATTATTTTGTCTTTTAAAATAAATTTTTTGATTAAAGAAAAATTAAGGACTAAAAAAGAAAGAACAGTTAAAACAGGAATAAAATATTTTAAGAAAATGTAAAAAAAGTCTTTTTGCAGATAAAACTCTGAAAAAGGAAGGTTTGGCTGAAAAAAAGAAGGAATAAAATTTAAATTAAGGAAATTGTAAAACATCGCTTCAAAAAAGAAAAAAAGAGCAGGAAAAAGAGTTAAAACAGAAAAAAACAGCAAAAAGAATAACAGCAGAAAAATAAAATTCAAATGCTTTTTTTTGGTTAAAACACTTTTTTTTTCAAAGAAAAAGAAAACCAAAAAAAACAAAAATACTGGAATCAAAACCAAAGCAAACCCTGATTTATCAGAGTAAACGCCTAAAAACGCAAAAACAACTGATAAAAAGAAATGCTTTGATTTAAATGAAAAACCTGATTTAATTAATTTAATTAAGAAAAAAAGGGTTACAGAAGAAAAAACTCTGACAAAATGCCAGCCATGAACTGAAATTTTATAATAAAGGGTTTCAAAAGGAAACAAAATTACAATTAAAGACAAGCCTAAAGCAAGTTTATTGCTTTTGAATATTTCCCTGAATAAAATGAAAAAAGACAAAGCAGAAATAAAAATAAGAAAATAAAAGTGATTAAACAAAAAATAAATATCTAAACCAGATAAAATTGACAGAACTGCTCCGGAAACAACAGGAAAACCAAAAGAAATAATGCTGTCTGAAAACAAATAAATTTTTGAGATTGCAAAAAAATAAAGGCTTTTGTCGCCGGTAATCCACCCGACAAAATTTTCTTGAGTTAAATCTTCTCCTGCAACAGTTACTTTTTCTTTTTCTAAAATGAATTCAGCCGCATCCAGATGCCTGAACATATATGGATCACGGTAAAGAGAAGTAGGAGAAGTTAATTCAATAACCAAAATAACAAACAAAGAAAAAAGAACCAACAAAAACAAAATCTTATTTTCTTTTTTCATTTAATTATCCCCTAAAACAAACCAATCAATTTTCTTCTATTTTTATTTTGTAAATTCTTACTTGATTGTTTTCAAAAATTTTATTAAAATAATCTGATTCATCAAATTTATCCAAATGAGTTGCAGGCATTAATAATTCATTTGCAGGCTGAACCATTAATTCACTCATTTCTTTTGTTAAAACCAAATGAGTTATTCCATAAAAATTAAAAAATTCAATTGCAGAATTTAAGTCAGAAGAAAAATAAACAGGAATTATCTCCATTTCCATAAAAACTCCAAATTCATGAAATTGAGAATGCCCTTTTAAACCAGTTTTAAGGGAAATCGCTTTAGTCATTTTGATATCGCCGTAAATTTTTGAATTTTCATTTAAATTTAACCCCATCCATTCAATCAAAGCTAAATGTTTTTCATTAAATTGCTCATAATTGTATTGAGGGGCATTAATATAGAAAAACAAAGGAACCAATAAAACAAAAACAAAAAAGACTGCTGAAAAAAAGTATTTGAGTTTCTTTGATTTTATTCTTGTTAAAGAAATAATTGAAAGAATTGAAACAAAAAAGAAAATCAGTGATGCACCTCTGCTTGAAATGAAATAAAACGAAAAAAGCATTCCAACGCCCAATAAAAAATAATAAATTATTTGAGAAAAAACAAAAGATTTGATTATTTTGTTTTCTTCAATAAAAGCTTTTAGTTTGCTGAAATTAAAAAACAAGAAAAATAAAACAGTTGCAAAAGGAATAATATAACGAAATAAAATATAGTCAAAACTTTTTTCAAGATAATACTCTGAAAAAGGAAGATTAGGCAACAAAAAAGAAGGAATAAAATTAAAATTTGATAAATTATAAATTAAACCATTTAAAATCCAGGAAAGCTGTCCAAAAATAACTAAAGCAGAAACACAAAAAACAATGAAAAAAAATGAAATAAACCAATTCAAAAAAACTTTTTTTTGGCTAAGCTGTTTTCTTTTAAGAAAAAAATAAACCCCTAAAAACAAAATTAAAGGAAGCATCAATAAAGCAAAAAAACTTTTATCTGAATAAATTCCAACAAAAGAAAAAAACAAAAGAAAAAACATGTTTTTTGATTTAATGGAAAAATTGTTTTTAATGAGTTTTACAAGAAAATACAAAGACATTGCAGAACAAATTCTTACAATAAACCAGCCATGCAACGAAATTTTATAATAAAATGGTTCAAAAGGAAAAAACAACACAAGTAATGCAAGAAACAAAGAAAGATAATTTTCTTTAAAGAGTTCCCTGAAAAAAACAAAAAAAGAAAGAACTACAATTAATGCAAGGAAAAAAAAGTGATTAAACAAAAAATACAAATCCAATCCAGACAAATAACTTAAAGTAATTGGAATAAGAACAGGCATAGGGAAAAATATTAGTGAATTACGATTAAGCAGAATCCAGGGAAATAAAGGGAATTGTTCAGGGGTTTTTATGACTTCAATAGTATTATTTTCTTTAATGAATTCAGCTGCAGCAAAATGCTTGAACATATAAGGATCACGGTAAAGAGAGGTAGGAGAAGTTAATTCAATGACGAAAATTGTGAATAAACAAAAAAGGATCATTAACAGCAGAATTTTATTGTTTTTTTTCATTTAATGATTCCTCAAACAGTTTAATTAATTTTGAAATGCCTTTCTCTGAAGAAAAACTTTTAGCAGTATTTAATGCATTTAATCCAAGTTCTTTTGCTTTCTTTTTATCAGTTAAAATTAATTCAATTGATTCCATTAAATTTATTTCATTTTTTGGTTCAACTAAAAGGCCGTTAAAACCGTGTTTTACTATTGCAGGAATGCCTCCTGTATTGCTTCCGATAACTGGTTTAGAAAATGCCATTGCCTCCAATAAAACCAAACCAAAACCTTCAGAGTTATTAACAGAAGGAAGAACAAGTGTTTTGCATTCAGAATAAAAAGATAAAAGTTTTTGTCGGGAAACTTCTCCGGCAAAAAAAACATTTCCCTGAATATTTTCTTTTACTGCAAGTTTCTTGAAATAATTCAGGTTATTGCCTTTCCCCACTACAACTAATTTAATTAAAGGAATTTTTTCTTTTAAAAGAGAAACTGCTTTGATTAAATAATTTAACCCTTTATAATTTTGGCCTTTATTTAATGCTCCGACAAACAAAACAACTTTTTTTTCTGGAAAATTTTTATTGAATTTTTCTAAAAGATTAAATTCGTTTAAATCAATAAAAGGAGAAACAACTTCAACTTTTTTTTGCAAAGAATTTAGTATTGATGATTTTTTTGAGTAATAGTCAGAAGTGGAAATAATTTTTGTTGTTAAAGCAAGAGTTTTATTCAAAAAAAAAGAAGAATAAAATTTAAAGAATAGTTTTTCAAAAAAGTTTTTTGCAAGGAAATCATTATGGTAAACAAGAAAAAAAGGAATTTCTTTCTTTTCTGCAGCTCTTGAAGCAGAATCAGCAATAAAAGGAACTGAAAGTGAACCAACAACAATTTGAGGTTTTTCTTTTTCAATTACTTTGCTTAACTTATTTTTCCAAAAATTAAAAGGAGTGTTAGAATAAGTAAATATTGAAGGAAAAGAATAAACTTTAATTCCCTTAAAATCTTTTGAATTTTTTGTTGAAGTAAAAACAGTTATTTCATGGCCTTTTTTTTTGAGTTCAATGCACATCCTTAGAATAAGGGTTGATGCACCTCCAATAAAAGGAAAAAAATGAGGGGAAACAAACAAAATTTTCATTAAACCACTTACACAACCACTTAATTAATTACTGTTTAATTTAAAATAGAAACAAAATATAATAAATTAGTGTTTCAATGAACCCAGAAGAAAAACTGTTAATTGAATTAATTAAAGGGAAAGCAAAACAAAATTCATACAAAAACATTGACTGGAATAAATTCACTGACTTATGTTTTTATCACAAAATATCTCAGTTTATTTATGATAAATTTGACAAAAGCATTGTTCCAAAAAAAACTTTGGATAAATTCAAGGAAAAAAACAGGCAAATAACAATAGAAAACATGATTCTTGAAAAAGAAGCAAAAGGATTATTTAGGGAATTTGAAAGAAAAGAAATTGAATATATTGCATTTAAAGGAATTGCATTAAACCACTGGCTTTACCCTGAAAGCTTTTCAAGGCAGTCAAGCGATATTGATTTTCTGATAAAAGAAAAAGAATACAAAAAAGCGTTTGAAAGCTGTAAAAAAAAAGGATTTAAGGGCTATGCATTTAATGCATGGAAAAAAATCCCTTTCAAAGAAAAACTGTTTGGCCGGTTTTATTCAAACCAACAGCATTTTCCTTTAATGGAAAAAAACGAAAAAATCAGGGTTGTAATAGAACCTCATAAAAAACTTTTTTTTCCTGTTAACTGTTTCAGAATAAACTATGAAGAGCTCTGGGCAGATTCCGTAAAAATTAATTCAATCAGGATTCCAGGAAAAGAAGATTCAATAATTATTTCTGTTTTAAGTGCAGTTTACCAGCATGCATTTTACGGAATATTTGAAGCATTAATTGATGTTCAAAACATGCTCAAACAAAAACCTGACTTAAAAAAATTAAAAGAAAAAACAATTAAATACAACATAACAGAACCAATGATTTACTTTAATGAATTAACAAAAGAGTTTTTTGGAACAGAAATAAAAGAACTTAAAGGGATTAAAACAAACAAAAACAAAATGGATTATTTAAGGAAAAAAACAGCCAGCCTGACAAAAATGCCTGCAAAAAACCCGTTTTTTTTTGACCTTCAAAAAATGAGGGTTAGACTTTATTTTACTGAAAATTTAATGCAAAAAATTAAAGTCATTTTTTTTGTTTTATTTGTTTCAGGAATATGGAAAACAATTAACAGCGTATTTAGAAAAGAATAACTTAACTTATGTGCAGGATGATTTAATGAAAGAATTTAAAACAAACTTTTTGTTTGCAGGAAAAAGCATTTTAATTAAATCAAATCACAAAAAACTAAGCAAAGCTTTAAGCATGTATTTTCCTGAATTCCAGTCAAAAAAAAAAGCAGACCTTACATTAGATTATGATTTCAGGGAAGGAAACTTTGAGTTAAGTGCATTTATGCTGAAAGACAGATGGAGGTCAAAAGAAAAAATAAAAGAAATAAAAAAAAATGTGTTTGTTTTCAGCCAGAAAAAAGGAAAAAACGGAATGATTTTATCAGGAACACTTGACTTAAACAAAAAAAAAGGAGAATTTAGGGTAATGGCCAGCAAAAACTTTTTTTGGGGGATGTTTATTTTCAGTCTAGCAAAATGCCTTTCAATTTATTTAAGCGATTTTAATGCAAACATAATTCATTCATCTGCAATAATAGACAAAAACAAAGCAATATTGTTTTCAGGGAAAAATGATTCAGGAAAAACAACAATATTATATCTTTGCTCTGAAAAAGAAGGGTTAGGAGAAGATTTAAATTTTTTATTCAAAAAAGGAAAAGATTTTTTTGTTCAGGTTTTTCCTTTGATTAAAATGGTTACTGCATTAAACAAAAAAAATTCAAAAGCAGTTAAACTAAAAGCAATAACTTTTCTTGCTAAAAACAAGAAAATAAAACTAAAAAAA
>PFAI01000002.1:8365-8658 GCA_002763225.1 Candidatus Diapherotrites archaeon CG10_big_fil_rev_8_21_14_0_10_31_34 | reverse complement strand
GGATTTTGTTATACCAAGAGTTATTTTCAGAGGTTCCTGCATTTATATTATATTTTCCCTTTAAAAAAAATATTTGGAGGGCAATTGAAAAAAAACTTGACAAAGCAATAAACTTAAAATAAAGTTGCTGGATTTAAAGTATTGGATAAAAAGGTTTTAAAATGAAAAAATCAAAAGGCATTGAATGGAAAGAAGTTGACGGAGAAACAATAATAGTTAACCATAAAAAAAACAAGTTTTTTCTTTTAAATGGAACAGCAAGTTTTATCTGGAAAAAAATCAGCAAAAAAAAT
>PFAI01000002.1:6086-8329 GCA_002763225.1 Candidatus Diapherotrites archaeon CG10_big_fil_rev_8_21_14_0_10_31_34 | reverse complement strand
TACAACAAAAAAATAATTATTTTTTCTTTTTTTTGAGTGCATCTTTTTTTGCGAGCTTCTGCATTTTTTTGTCTTTGCTTAATTCTTTTTCAAGCATTGCAGTTAAATCTTCTCTTGAATACTGCCCTAAATTTAAAACACAGTAATCACATAAACCAATATATTTATCCAAAAGCTTTAGATGGCTTGTGCTAAATTTTTTCTCAAGATTGTGTTTTTCTGCAAGTTTTGAAATAAAATAAGGGCCTTTATGTCTTAAATAAAAAACAAAAAGACTTTTTTTATATGAATTAACAATCTCAGTTAAAGAAGACTTATTGAAATCCCCTAAAACAAATGCATTGCTTTCAACATCAAAGCCATTACAGCAGATAAAAGACCTGTTGTCAGAATTTACTGTGGGATTTCCAAGAAAAACGCATTTATTTTTGTTTATCTGTTTTTTTGAATTAAATTCGCTTTTTGGAATTCCTGTTTGGGCCCTGCCAAAAGGAAGCAGTTCCTGAACAAAAATTTTCAGTTTGTTTCCTTTTTTGTTTAAAAAATAATCTTTAAATTTTAAAATAAATGCTTCAAGGGACTTGCTTTTTGACAAAGTAAATCTTAAACAAGGTTTAATGCTAGTGTAGTTTTCTAATGCATTAAAAGCATTTATTATATTAGAAAAAGGAATAAACTGCATATGAAAAGAATCACAGCTGATGTCAAGTTCTTTGAGTCCTGCTTTATCAAGGCTTAAAGCAATTTCTTTTGCTTTTTTTTCATCCGAAGCCCAAAAGACATTAGAAACCATAGAAGTCCTAATTTTCTTTTTTTTTGCAGCAGATAAAATTGCAGTTATCTCATCAAGAAAAATAAGGCTTTCCCCGCCGGTAATTCCAAGATCCTTTATTTTCAGTTCACTTATTTCATTTACTGAATCAATAACCTTTTTTGGGTTTAATTTTGCAGTTTCTTCCGGACCACAGTTATTAATGCAATGACTGCAATGAGCATTACATTTCTGGGTGTAAACAAACTGAACAGAAGACACAGGATTAAATTGCATTAAAAAACCCAAATATAACAAATAAGGGAAGGATTTAAATAAACAAAAACAGAATAGTTATTAGGCAATAAAAATGAATTATGAAAAACCTAAAATTAAAGTGCTTAACATTAAAATTGCAAATGCAGCAGCATCAATATCTACCAAAATAGTTGCATCATCATCAACATCAACATAACACAATTTAATCCAAAGACAAACTATTTAAACGCCATAAAACACAATATTAATCATGAAAAAAAAATTAGTTTTATTAATAATAATTCTTATTCTATTTCTTGGATGCACTGAAAAAAGCATTAACAAACCAAAACAATATGAAATAAAAGTAATTGATGCAAATATAGACGAAGAAAACAAAATCAACCTTGAAATCCAGTCAAAAGAAGAATTAAGCAAAACCAGAATTGAAATATTAAATGAAAACCAAAAACTTGCATGCTTTGAGTACTTTGAATTAAGCAAAGGAAACAATAAAATAAGTATTTACTGCTCAGGAATTGAACAAAAAAAAATTAATATAAAAATAACTCCTTCAGACGGAAAAACAATTGAATTTGAAAAAGAAATTAAAGCAGTAAAACTTGTATTAGAAAAAGGATTTAATTACAAGTTTTTATTAGATGTATTTAAAACAGGGCAGAAAGTGAATTATGATTTGTTTGTTTTAGATGAAAACAAAGAATTTTATAAAATAATGATAAACTTGTCCACAGAAGACTTAAATTATTATAATTTTATGTTAATAGATAAAAATTCCCTTAAAATTCAGTCAAGCGGAACAAAAACCAGCTGCAAGCAGGCAATTCAGGCAGAACTTAAAGATAAATTTGATCCAAATGAATTTGATTTTATGCTGTCTGTGATTTTCCTTTCCTACCAAAACATTGAAGGATTTAACTTAAAAGAATTCATTGAAAAAAAAGAATTTACTTACACAAAAGAAAAACAGGTTACATTTAAATTAAAAGAAAAAAAATTGTTTAATTTAATTGAAGTTTTTAACGGAGTTTATTCAATAAAAGGAATAAAAGAAAAACCAGAGTTCAATCTTCAGGCAGAATACCCTTTTATCCTGCTTTATTATACAAGTTCTGAAGGTTCCTTTAAATACATTGAAAAACAAAAAGAAGAATTCAATAAAGAAAATAACGGTTGTTTAAATGCAGGCAAAAACAATTGAAAAAGCAGTTGA
>PFAI01000002.1:0-6074 GCA_002763225.1 Candidatus Diapherotrites archaeon CG10_big_fil_rev_8_21_14_0_10_31_34 | reverse complement strand
TAACCAAAATAAACGGAAAAAAAACTGATTCACTTGAATTTAACCTTGCAAAAATCCCTTTAACAGCAGTTTCTTACTTAAATGGAAGAATATTCAAGGCAATGGAGAAAATAAAATGAAAATAATTATTACAGGAACTCCTGGAACAGGAAAAACCGTGATTGCCGGAAAACTAGGGAAAAAACTGGAATACAAAGTGATTAATGAAAAAGATTTTGCACTAAAAACAAAAAGCGGAAAACAAACTTTTTCCAAAAGTTTGATCAAAAAAAGTTCGCAAGCGAACAAAGAAATAGAAATTGACACAAAAAAATTTGAAAAAAAAATAAATGAATTTTTGAAAGAAAAAGATAATCTGGTTTTAGAAGGGCATGTGTTATGTGAAATGAAAATTAACGTAGATAAAATTTTTGTTTTAAGGACAAAACGAGAAATACTTGAAAAAAGGCTGAAGAAAAAAAAGTATAATGAAGTTAAAATACAGGATAATTTGTTTTGCGAGGAAATAGATTACTGCAGTAAAAAAGCTCTGAAAAACTATAAAAAAGTGACTGAAATAATGAACGAGAAAACTTTAAACAGTTCTATACAAAAAATAATTAAAAAGATAAAGGAAAAAAAATAATTAAAACTATAAAAATAAAAACAGGAAATAATTAAAACTATAAAAAAAAACAGGGAATAAAAGAGAATAAAAAAATAAAAATTCAGGAACAGGGAAAAAATGAATAAATTAATTGTTGTTTTAAGTCTGATAATAACCATACTTTTGTTTGCTTCAGGCAGTTATGCTGAAACAATAAAAGAAGAAACTTTTGCTTCAATGGGCTATGAAAAAGAATTATTTATTAATGAAGCAAACAAAAAAGAATGCCAGACAATCACTTTTTTTGATGAATTTAACGCAGAAGAATACACAATAATTTCGGTTCATTTTGCTTTCACTCCAAACATTAAAGGAGATGCAAATATTACAGTTAAACTAAACAATGAACTGGTTTCAGAGATTAGTTCAGAAAAAAGGGAATTTGAAAGAATTATAATTAAAAAAGAAAAATTAAAGGAAAAAAATTTACTGGAGTTATGTGGTCATACTTCAGATTCAATAACTCAATTAAAAGTGTTAAATGATTCTTTGATTGGAAACTATAAAACTGCTTTTTTTCCTGAAGGAAGTTTTACAAAAAAAGTCTTGTCAAAAGAATTAGTGGTGGGAAAAGAAATCACGATTAAAACAACCTTAAAAAATTATGGAAATGAAACAGCTTTAGTTGAAATAATTGACGGAGACAAAGAAAGAAATGATATTGAATTAATTAAAGGAAAAAGCGCTTTTACAGGAGAAATCAAGGCAGGAGAAGAAATTTCATTAGAGTTCACTTACAAATTAAAAGACGAAAAAACCGGATTGCTTCCAAACGCAACAGCAGTTTACTTAAATGAATTCGGGGAAAAACAAACAATTAAATCAAATTACCCTGAAATAAAGCCATTAGATTTTGAAAAAAAACTTGAGCCAATAATAATGCTCAAAAAACAACTGAATAAAGTTAACTCTGAAAGCGAAATAGAAATAGTAATAATAAATAATTCACTTGAAACAGTGCATAATTCAACAATAACTGTTTTTGGAGCAGAAGAACTGAAATTAGGAGAAACAGAAAAACAATTTGAATCAATTAATTCAGGAGAAATAGTTTTTTTTAAAACAAATGTTAAATCAGTTCAGTCAGGAGAATTTGAGTTAGACTGTGAAATAGAATTTGAAGGACAAAAAATTTCCTGTGAAAAAACAACAATAATTTTTGAAAAAGAAGAAATAAAACAAGAGCTGATAATTGGAATTATATTAGTAATAATCGGAATCATAATCTATTTGTATCTGTATTTAAGATAAATTAGTAATACACCTGTTTTTTTGGGTTAAATCAGTTATTCTATTGCATAAGGTAATATCATTATTGTTTTTTGCTATTCTTGAAATACAGTCATTCCTTATTACAGGCAGCTCAAAAACAACACATAAATCTGGATTAGAAATAACTAGTGCAGTGTTAAACTTGCATGTTTGGTTCATGCTTCCATTAATTTCATCACAAATAGTTAAATTTTTTTCCTGAATTGCCAAATCAATTAAACAAGAATTAATTTCAGTTATAGAAATTCCTGAAACAACTTCGCCCAAGTTACTGCAAAAAGTTTTATCTGAAGTGTTTAAAGCAATCTGTTTAACACAATCAACTCTATCTAATTCAGTTAAAAGGGTTTTACAGGAATCTAATTCCTGTGAAATAATTGCATTTGCTTTCCATACTTCTCTGCTGCATTTCTCTGAATCAAGGTTTACTAATTCATCGCATAAAACAGGGTTATTGAATTCAATTGCAAGGCTTTGAAGACAGTTTTCTTTTACTTGGACATTTGATTCAAGAATACAATCAGAGTATTTTTCCTCAAAAGTTAAAGGAATTAAATTATTGTTTTTGTTTGCTTCGTTTTCTTCACCTGATTTATCTTTGTCTGCTGTTGCATCTTTTTGGCCTAAACCAAGATTTTGATTTAATACAAAAAATAATGAAACAAGAACAACCAAAACAACTGCTCCAACAACCACATTTGAACCGCTTGAATCCTTTTTTTGTTTGTTATCATTATTTTTTTGTTTATTGTCTTTAACTGGAATATTTGGTTTTGAGCCAGAGTTCTTGGTTTTTTGAACAGGCTTTGAAAGAGACTGAATAAAAGAGTTTGAGTTAATGGTTTTTTTTGAGTTTGGAATAACTTGTTTGATTCCCAAAGCTTTATCCATTAAACTATATTTTAAATCAACTTTTTTTGTTAAAGGCTTTTTTGAATCAAAACTCTTTTTATTACCCATGACTAGAATAAAGCCAAAGAAATATATAAAAGTTGTGTAACCAGAAAACAAACAAAACTAAACTGAATTGCTTTCAATTTTCTTTTTTCTCTTTCTTTTAATCTTTTTTTTGTAAAAAAACTTTTTAAATACAATAAAAAAAATTACTCCAAACAAAGGATAAACCTGTAAAGGCAAATCAATTACAGGAAGAGAAAAAAATCCAGCAGAATTTTCTTTCTGCAAATTAAAAGAAGAATTAATTGAATCAATAAATTTTCCTTGATTAAATAATTCTTGTGATTCAGCTGTATCTTTATTAGATAATTTGGCTGAAAGAAGAAAAACTTTGGCATCTTCTTTCAGCTTATTTAAAGCAATAGTTAATTCATTTTCAATTTCAGTTAAATTTTTTTCAGAAGCATCCATTTTTTGTTCGGTTGAAAGCAGTTTATCAAAAGAATCAGAGTTTAAATCAAAAGAAAATTTAACTGAATCAAAAGACTGTTTTAACTGGGAAAGCCTTTTCTGGGTTATTGGAGGCAGATAAAATTCGCTTTCAGCCAAAGCATTATCTAATTCAGAGAAAAGATTTTGAATTAAAACAATTTTATCTTTCAAAACAAACTGCTTTTCTTCTAAAAACTGTTTTTTAGCTGAAATTTCTTTTTCAAACTCGGCAGAAGAACTATTTAAATCCTGGATTACTTCATTAAAATTGTTTAAATCAGCTGCTTCTTCTTCAGAATCAGTTAAATCAAAAAAAGTTTCTTCAGAAATTGGCTGAATTACATCAAATTCGATGAATAAACCGTTTTTTGGCAAACAAGAAACAAGAATCCTTGAATTATTTCCTTCCTGAACAATTTCTTTAACACAAGAATCAATAAAGCTTGTTTCTTCAGGGATTAAAAGAGAAACAAAAGAAAGCAAGGAATTTATTTCCTGATCCAAAGGATTAGGGAAAAAGAGTTTTTGTTTTACTAAAAGATTGTTTCCCTGAGTTTTTTGTTCTGATGCAATGGATTTAACTGAATAATTCCCTGAAAGAAAGTTTTCCAGAGAAGGAATAAAAAAAGAATTTAATTCTGAATTAAGCTTTTTTAATTCAGCTAATTCATCTGAAGAGTTTTCAAGAAAATCAAAAGAAAGCTTGTCTGAAACAAAGTGAAGGGAAATTTTATTGAATTCTTCAGTGAAATCAATTATTTTTTTTGAAGAAAAATAATCAGAGTAAAGCTTGGATAAAACAGAAAGTTTTAACAAAAACTCTTTGGAATCAAAAAAAAGAGAATTAACTTCAATTATTTCTTTATCATTTGAATAAAGATACTGAATTATTCTTTCTTTTAAATCCAGACAGGAATCAGAAACATAAGAATCAGGGAGATTTAATTCTTTCAAAGATTTTAATGAATAAAATGAATCAACAAAAACCCCGAGGTTTTTTGAATAAAAAATCCTTTCAAGAGAATCAAAACAGGAATCCAAGGATTTTTCTGATTCAAGAAAAAATTTTGTTTCATCCTGCAAAGCAAGAGAAAGAGTTTTATTTAATGAAATCACTTCTTTGCAATACAATAATTTTTCTTCTTTGGATGCCTGTTCAAAAGAAGAAGTTTTAACTGCAATTTTTGAGGCAATAGAATTAATTTCCCATGGTTTTTCAGAGAAATCTGTTTTGGTTAAATCATCTTTAATTAACTCTAATTTCGAGTCACATAAAATAATTAATTCATCAAATAAATCATTTGAATAAAAATCAACGTCTTCTCCAAGAGACAAAATGCTTGAATTAATTTCTTTCAGCAAACTGGTTTTTTCTCCTAAAGAAATTTCATTAAAATAATCTTTTTCATTTAAACTCTTTAATTCAGCTGACTCAGAAAAAAGCTTTTCTTTTGACTCAAAAACAAAATCTTCAACTTCATAAATACTGTTTTCTTTCTGGGAAATTGTATTGCTTTCAAGTTCTTCAAATAAAAAGCCTAATGCGTTTGAATCAAAGTTGGTTAAAGAAGAAAAAGCCAGTTCATCTAATTCAGCTGAAATACTGGAAATATTTGATTCAATTTCAGCTGAAAGTTTTTTGTTTTTTTCAGCTAAATTTATTTTGTTTTCAGAAATCTTTGAAACCAATAAAGAAAATTCAGATGCAACAGAATTCTTTGGAGAAGAAAAATCTCCAAACAAAAAAAATAATTCATTTGAAGGCATTGAACCCAGAATTTTCATGCTTCGCTCTAAATCATCAAAATCAAATAAAAAACCTAAAACAGAAGAAAAAGTTTTTTTTAATAAAGGAACATAAAACTTGTTTGATTTAATTAAGTTTAAAGCGTCTTTCTGGTAAAAACCAATTAAATCAGTTGAAGTAAATTCATTCAAATACAATGAATAAAAACCTATTTTAGAAGAAAATTCATTGAATTTTTTTGAAGCAGTAAAATAACGGGAAACATAAGAACCAGAGTTTTTGTTTATTTCCGGAGTAGATAATTCATTTAAATTCAGGTTAAGCAAAATAAAATCATCAAACAAGTTTTCTTCAGGAATTAATTCAATTTCTTCTTTGTCTAAAAAATCTTTTTCAAGCAAAAGAAAAGAAAAACTATCTAAATTTGCTTTGTCAGTGAAATCAAATGCTTTTTCTAAAGAAAAAGCTAGTTCATTTGTTTTTTTTGGAAGAACAGAAAAATTATTGTTTTGACACAATTGATTTATTTCTTTAACTAAAACAAGGGATTTGTTGAAGTAAAGCCATGAAGACGCCAGATTGTTTTTATATGAATTGAGTTTGTCAGTTGAATCAAAAGAAAAATCTTGCGGAAAATCAAATAACTGTTTTTCAACTTCATTAAAACAGTCTTCCTGTGAACTGCATTTAGGGATTCCCTGAAAAGAATAAGAAGTAAGGGAAAGGCACTGGTTTTTGTATTCAAATTGTTTTTCCTGAGAAATACAGCCGAAAAGGAATAATAACACAATAAAAAAAACTGAAAGTTTCATTTTCATTCTTGATTTGCCTTAAAAAACAAATAAAAAGAATTTTACACGTTAATCGACGAAAAAAAGAATTAAAACAAGTTAGCCAAATAATCTTTCTGAGCACTATGACAAAACTCTCATTAAAAGAAGGAACAAAATTAATTGAGTTAGCAAGAAAAAGCATTAAATATTTTTTTGCGACAGAAACAATAATGAAAGACAACCATCA
>PFAI01000009.1:31014-34040 GCA_002763225.1 Candidatus Diapherotrites archaeon CG10_big_fil_rev_8_21_14_0_10_31_34 | reverse complement strand
TTGGGCAGCCGTCGTTTGGTGTGTCAATGCATGTTCCCCATGTTCCTGTTGCTGAACAAGTTTGTGTTCCTGGACAAGATTCTGTTGTAGTGCAGTTTCTTGTCTGGCCTGAAGTGCATCCTGTTGCTGTATCTGGAACCCATAAAGTTATTGAATCTACTCTTGCGTCTCCTTCGTAGTCATCTGAATGTGGTTCTCCTATGTATAAATATTCTGTTGGGTTAGTCATTCCATAAATTTGGTTGAATGAGACAGGTGTTGTTTGTTGGATTAAGTTCATTGCTGAATCATATAGTCTTTCAGTTACCTGCCCATTTGCTTTTTCTATTTCAACATAGTAGTATAAGTTTGGGTTATAGGTGTGTGCTGTTTCCCATTCGTCTTCTGGTTGCCATGCTCCATTTGACCAGCAATGCAAGCTATTTCCTCCGCCCCATGGATTAATATCTGGATCCAAATAAACCATGTAAAATGGATTAACTACTCTTTGGTTTGCTCCGCAGTCAAAATGGTCGTCTGAGTCTATGTTTAGTTTTCTGTGGAAATGCCACCAGTTTTCTGTGCATTGAGTTCCAGAACAAACTGCATCTGATATAACCAGCCAGTAAAATCCGTTTTCTAAGCAGTTTCCATGGTCATTGAATAATGGATTATCTAAGTCTGCTTGTTCGTAGTTAGTTATTTCATAATGTACCTGCCCGACTTTTGCTCTGATTTTGTATTCTGCTGGAAGAATGTTTGTGCTTCTGATTAGTGCTGCTTGTTCAAAGTTTGGAGTATTAAATAAAGCTTCTTGATTATTTACTGTGATTGTTCCTCCGTTAACCATATGAGGAGTTAACCATCCGCTTGTTCCAAAAGGAGTATTATTTGTAATGGTTGTTCCTGTATTAAAATTTTCTTGGTATTGTATTACCCAGTTTACTGGTGTTGAAGGGCAGTTGTCATTTGGGTTATTGTCAATGCAGTTTCCCCAAGCATTATTTGTGCAGGTTTGTGTTCCAGAACAGTTTTCTGTTCCATAAGTGCATGATTGGGTTGTTCCGTTTTGACAGCTTCCGCAGGGAATTGATTGGTGTATTCCTGAACAGCAGTAACCAGTTGAATAATTTGTTCCTCCGCAATTGCATTGAGAAGTAATTAATCCTTCAGTGCAAGTTGGAATTATTGCAGGGCATCCATCGTTTGGAATGTCGTTGCATGTCCCCCATACGCCAGAAGAACAAGTCTGAGTTCCAAGACAGTTTTGTGTTCCCCAAAAACAAGTTTGTGTTGTTCCGTTTGAACAAGGGGTTACAGTAAAATTTAGTGTCATTGTTGTTATGTCAGTGATTGTTAATGGAATTGTTTTTGTTTCTCCTGTTGCAGGATATACTGCGGTTATTGTATGAGGGTTATATTGTGTTGCAGGAACATTGCTTCCTCCAGAGATTTGTCCATTGTATACCAATTCTTTTAATTGTGCTTTAAATATTCCTTGTGCATTGCTTATTCCCTGTGCAACTGTTTTTCCATATTTATCTTTTATTTGAATATTAACGTTTGGCAGAATATTTTGTGAAGTGTTTTTAGTATTCAAAGTTAATGTCCACATGACATTTACGTCTTTGAAGTCGGATAACGCACTTGCATTAAAAGTTATGTCATGTGGGTCTGCTCCGTTTTGTCCTGTTGTATCCAAAAAAGTAATGTTTGTTGTTCCATAAAGATAATAGCCTACTACTAAACTGTGAAATTGGTCTGCTCCCTGATAATCTTGAGGGTTTTCTGCTTTAATTATTGTGGTTGATTCCAATAAAGAATTATATCCTCCTCCGTCACCAAAACCAATTCTTATTGCTGTATTGTTGGTTTTAATTGTATTATTTTTAAATGACTGAAAATATCCTTGATTTTGAGGGTTTCCATCTGAAACAAGTATTCCTATTGCTGAAAGATCGTTTTCTCCACCAGAAAACGATAAATTTGATTCTCTGTTTGTCATTACTTCAATATAATTGTTTTCATATCGGTTGTTTTGTCCATAAGGCAGGTCAGCGCCAACATATAATCCTATAGTTGATGCCCCATCCCTTGTTGGTTCGCTTCCTACTGCTACTCCTTTTCCTGCAAAACCATAAATAACATTATCATGAGCATAAACATCATGTGCTCCAAACCTAACTCTTATTCCAGCTGCTGTTCCTCTACTATTATATTCGCAGTCCCATCCTTCTCTTACAGTAATATTGTTTCCATAAATTTCAATATTTCCTGGCCCATAAGGTGGTCCAGCACCCCATCCTGCAATAATTATTCCTCTTCCATTAACTTGGTTTATTGTATTATTATAGATTTTTGTACCGTCAGAACAAGGGTTTCCCTGTCCCTGAACTGAAATAGCATAACCATCTCTTACAGGACTCCATAGACTAACATAATTATTGTATATTTCAGCTGGCTGATTTGGATTCCAGCTAGCGCAATCACTAATATTAATTCCAACCATTCCTTTTCCAGTAACTCTATTATTGTATATTGCTATTTTTCCTCCTACTCCTGTTCCTCCTGAAATACCATGAATTTGGTCAACATGCCAGCATGGGTCTTTTTTTACTGAATTCATTGTAAGATTTACATCATGAACTGTATACCCAGTTACTGCTTCAACAAAAATCCCGTTTGTTTCTGTTCCTTGAACAAACATATTCAGGTCATAAATTTGTAGGTTAACTACTTGTGATCCCATTATTCCATGGGCATAATCTTGATACCCTCCTTTAATCTGACCATTTTTTATTGTAAAACCATTGATATTGTATGGGGCTAACCCTCCTCTAAGAGATACTCCTCTTCCTGTCTCGCTTTGAGCATAATTAATTGTATGGCCCGCTAAATCTAGTGTGCTTCCACTAGTCAAATAGTCAACAATAAAACATGTTCCTGCAGAAGAAACATCTTTAGTCAAAACATAATTTGTGTTGCTCTGATTTAATGTTCTGCAGGAATCAATATCCAAAGCAAAAACTGAATTAAATAAAAAAACT
>PFAI01000009.1:26151-30975 GCA_002763225.1 Candidatus Diapherotrites archaeon CG10_big_fil_rev_8_21_14_0_10_31_34 | reverse complement strand
ATTAAATAAAAAAACTAAAATGAATAAAGCTAATAATATTTTTTTCATGTATTAACTAGGTTTTTGTTATTTAAATTTCTTTTCTTTTAAGGGTTTTTGTTTTTTTGAATTTATTTTTCTTTGGATTTTATTCTTTTTATTTTTTGAATTTATTTTTTTTAAGAATTTAACTCTTTACAATTTTTTTTGTTTAATCTTTAAACTATTTTTATTTATTTCTTGTTTTTTCCAAAAGCAAAATAATGCCTTGAATCTGTTTCAATGACTTTTTTATTATTTATTTTTTGTAATTCAAAGAATTTTTCAAGTTCTGATTCAAGTTCTTTTTCTTCCAGAAAACAATGAATTACTCCTTTTTCTCTTCCGCTTACCGGAACAAAAGTGTTTTCTTTTTCTGAGTAAAACCATTTTTCTTTGTCAACTAAATTAATAAAAATATTTTCTTTTTCTTTTAAAAGATATTTTTTTGGAGTGTGAGAAACAAAAAACAACCCGTTTTTTTTCAGTATTCTTGATATTTCAGCCAAGCATTTAGTTATTTCTTTTTTTGTTCCATGGTTTATTGCAGAAAAACAAATTACACAATCAAAAAAATCGTTTTCATAGGGAAGAGTTTCATACATATTCCCTATTTTCAGTTTGCTTTCATCAATTTTTTCACTGCATTTTTTTATTGCGGTTTTTGATGCATCAAATGCATAAACATCAAATCCTTTTTCCTGCAATAAAAATGAGGCTCCCTTACATGGCCCGCAACCTAAATCAAGAATTCTTTTAATATTATTTTTTTCTATTATTGGGAGAGCATAATTAATGTGGTTTGAAATAAATTTTTTAGAGTCCTTGTTTTTCCATATTTCTTCGTAAGCTGGATGCATATAACTTCTGAAAAACAAAATTATTATTAACCCTTTTAACCCTTTATTTAATTGATTATTTATTGTTTAGTGTTGTTTATGAAAAATAAATTATTTTGTTTGATTATTTTTTTATTACTGTTATCCAATGCTTTTGCTGTTCTCCCTAAAGGAGGAATGAAAGTTTTTGCTGTTACAACTGAAGGAACTGCTGTTACAGCTGACTTGTATTTGACTATTGAATCAGGCACAGGAGAAATCTGGACTAATGTAAACCCTTTAGTGGGAACAACAACTCAGAGCGCGGCAATAACTGCAGTTCAGGTTGCAGGAAATTATTCTTCTGAAACAAAAAACCTTGACTTTAAGTTTGACATTGATTCTGATGCTTCTATAGTTGAAGGCCCTAGTGCGGGGGCAGCAATGGCCTTATTAACTATTTCAATGCTTCAAAACAAAGTTTTAAATCCAAAAGTCGGAATGACTGGAACAATTTCAAGCCAAGGAAAAGTCGGGCCTGTAGGAGGAGTTTATGCTAAAACAGAGGAAGCAAAAAATCAGGGATTAAAATTGTTTATGATTCCTGCAGGAGAAGCAAGACAAGTGATTAAAGAAGATGGAACAGTTAAAACAGTTAATTTAGTTAATTATGCAGCAGAAAACTGGTCAATGAAAGTAGTTGAAGTTGCAACTATTGATGAAGCATTAAAGTTTGCTTTTTCTGAAATAGAACAAATTGATGTTAATACTTCTGGTCAGCCTGAAATAAAAGAATTTATTCCAGTGACTTTGCCTGAATCAGCTGATTTGAAAATAATGAAAGAGTTATCTAAGGGAATGATGGAAAACGCTAAAATTACTGTTAAAGGAGCAAGAAATGCTTTATCTAACACTGCTTTAAGTGATGCAGAAATTTCTTTTTTGCTTTCAACTTTGAATTCTTCTGAACAGGCTTTAATTGAAGGAGAAACATTGTATGAAAAAAATTATTTGTATTCTGCTGCAAACAATGCTTTTATTTCAAAAGTTTATGCTTCTTTGGTTAAAGATGTAGCAGAAAACCCTTCTATTCTGAATTCTGATTCAAAACTTTTTTCTTTGAAAGTCAATTCATTAAAAGATAATGTTGAATCACTAAAACAAAACCTTGATGCTTTTGTTCCATTGGATTTCATTGAATGGCATATTGCCGCAAAACAAAGATTGTTGTGGGCTGAAATTAATTTAGAGAAAATACAAAATGTCTCTGAAATAGTAATTGATGTCGGAGCCAAAACCCAGGAAACAGATCAAATGAAAAAAATTGAAGAATATGAATTTGCTTTGGCATGGTATGATGCCGGATTAGAGTTATACAATAAAACAAAGGATTCAAAAAAGAAAGTTGAAATAGATGATGCATTCAAAAATTATTCAGATAACTATATTATTGCTTCAGAGGAATCAATTAATTCTATTCCGGAAGACCAAAGAACTGATTTGGAGAGAAGACTTAGTTCAGCTAAAAAAGCCGATTATTATTCATGGTATCTGGTTACTGCATTTGATTCTGCTTCAACTTATGCTTTAATTAAAGCTTCATTGGAATCAGAAAACCTTTCATTAGACGAAGCTTCTGCTTTACTGGAAACAAAAATAAATGAAGTTGATGCAAATCTTTCATTAAAGCAGTCAAAAGAAAAGCCTTTTATCTGGACAAGACTTTACTTGGATCACGCTAAATATTTTTTGCGTTCAGCTAAATTTTATGAAGAACAAGATTATGCTTCAACTGCTTTAGAGAAAGTCAAAAGCGGGTTGTCTTTAGTTTATCTTTCAGAAGAATTATTTACTGTATCTGATTCAGTTTACTCTTATTATGGTTCTTTCACTGAAAAAGATTTTATTGGAGCAAAAAAACCATTGATTTCTTCTGAACCAAATTTAGTTGATTCTTTATTGATTGCTTCAGCTTTTGTTTTATTGACTTTAATTTTAGTTATTGCAGGGTATTTAATAATCAGAAAAACAAAAGAACAGTCTCTGGAATCACAGTTAGATGAAATAAGGAACTTAAAAAGGCAGGCAGATAACATGTTTTTTACCGGAAAAATTTCAGAAGAAAAACACAGTGAATTAAATCAAGGGTATTCCCAGCAAATAAATGATTTAAGATTAAAGATTGGGGAAGTTTCAACTCATTTAATTCAATCAGAAGAACTAAAAGAAGAAGCTAAAGCAAGAGAAAGGGCTATAAGGGATTTAAAGAAACTAAAAGACAAAAAACTGATTTCTTTAAGAGAATATGATGTTGAATATGACAAGCTTTTTTTAGAAGAACTGAATTTAAAGAAAGACTCTGAAGAAGAAATAAATCATTTAAAACAGGATAAAAAGCAGGCAACTAAAAAAACAAAAGAACTCAAAGCAAAAACAAATAAAGTAAACACTGCTAAAACTTTAAATAAAACAAAAAAATAAAGTTTTTCTAACTCTTGAATTTAGTTACTGCAAAAATGATTATTCCTATTATTAGTATTCCTGCTAATGCTAGTGTTGTTGGGCTTGTTGGTGGTTCTGTTGTTGTGCATGTTTGTGGTGTGTTGCATGAACTCCATGTTCCTGAAATACAGGATTGTGTTCCAGTGCATTCTTCTGTTTCACAGGATTTTGTTTCTCCTTTTGAGTTAGTGAAATAAGTTTTTAGTGCGTATTCTATTTTTGCTTTGTTTAGTGGATGTCCTTTGTTGTCTGTTACTGTTATTGTGAATGCTTGGTCGTTTTCTAGTTCTGTTGGTGTAATGCTTACATCAAATTCGTTTAATGGTGTTGTTCCTTGGTTATTGGTTGTTGTGCATGTTTTTGTTTGTCCTGTGCTGCAGATGCATGTTTGGGTTTCAGGAGGCTTGTTATTTGTTGTTCCGCAGTTTGCTAAATCTGTGCATGTTCTTGTTTGGTTTCCGTTTAAGCATGTTGTCCATGCTGTGCATATCCAGTTTTCAATGCATGTTGGGCATCCGTCGTTTGGTGTGTCATTGCATGTTTCCCATGTTCCTGTTGTTGTGCATGTTTGTGTTCCTGGACAGGATTCTGTTGTAGTGCATGATTGTGTTTGTCCATTAGTGCAGGTAATGTTTGTTGTTGTTCTGGAAACAGTATTTGAGGTTGTTGACCAGTTTGGTATTTCGTCTGCTGTTTTTATTGCAAAATAGTATAGTGTATTGGAATTTAGTCCTGTGATTGTTGTTGATTGTGTTGTTCCGGCAATTAAAGGAGTTGGTTATCCTGTTGTTTGTGTTGCTGAACTAAAGTTTGTTGATGTTATGGTTGATGTTGAGTATCTTAAGTCATATTGTGTTGCTGTTCCGGTTCCTGAGTCGTCTCCTGGTGCAATCCAAGTTAAAGAACATGAATTGTTTGTGCAAGAATTAACTGATAAGTTTGTTATTGTTGAAGGAGCTATTATATCAGGACAATTATCTCCTGAAATATCATTGCATGTTCCCCATACTCCTGAAGAACAAGTTTGAGTTCCAGGACAAGACTGTGTTGTAGTGCAAGATTGTGTTTGTCCTGTAGTGCATGGAGTAGTATAAAATGTTTCAGTTTTAGATGCATTTAAAGTAACACTTCTTGTTTCATTAAAGCTTCCTGAAGTAACTGTAATTGAATAAGGAGAATAATTTGTTCTTCCAGAAGAAGACTGTCTGAATTCAATTAAAGTTTGTTGCGGGATTCTTCCATTTGAACCAGTTGTTCCAATAAAAGCTTGTCCTTGTGGTCCAGTAATTGTTACTTGCGCACCATTAACTCCTTGAGTTCCATTAGAAACAAATACATCTAAATACCATTGGACATTAAATGCGTCTCCATTAATATAAAAATCTGGAGGACTAGAAAAAACGCTGTCAACTAAATAAATGTCATGGCCTTGATTAGAATAAGTATAACCTGTTCTTCCATCAGGATCACATCCTGAAACACAAGG
>PFAI01000009.1:4227-26135 GCA_002763225.1 Candidatus Diapherotrites archaeon CG10_big_fil_rev_8_21_14_0_10_31_34 | reverse complement strand
TAATTTACTCGAATTTTATGGTAAGTTGAATAAATAGTATTATGATGGATGTCAGGTCCTTCAATTGTCTGGTCATAAAAAAATATTCCTATTCGTCCACTAAATGTATTGTTATAAATTTCTCCTGTAACACGCATTGCAGGAGAAGCACCAAAAACCATTGCAGTTTTAGTGTTATAAACTGACTTAAAGACATTGTCATGAATACTAATGTTTAATCCTGATCTGACTCTTAAAGGACTTCCATCAGAATCATCAGCATGAGTGTCATAAGATAATACTGTATTACCATATATTTCAACATTTTCTGTAGGAGGGTTTTCTTCAAAATAAATTCCTCTTGCATTCCAGCCATCAATATTAATTTCATTATCATGGATTTTGCTGTTACTCCCAACATTAACTGTTGATAATGTCCCTCCGTTTGGATATTCATCTAAATCTATTCCATTAACAATATTATTGTAAAAATCAGCATTAATTGGAATTGAAACCCCCCAAGATCTAGAGCCTCCAGAAGGACAACCAACTTTTGTTGGATTAAAAGTATTATCATAAATATTGAAAACACTTTCAGGATAATACTGTCCATATTCTGTTCCTAAATCAACAATTCCATTACAACCAGTAACAGAAATAGTGTTATTAAAAACTTCTGCAGAACGCACTATCCATAAACTTCTGATTTGGTCTGCATTTCCAGTAATTGTATTGTCATTAATTATATTTAATTCACTTTGTCTTGAAGTAACAATTCCTCTGCCAGAATAACCTTGAACTGAAATTGTATTATGATGCAAATGAGCATAGTCTCCATCAACACTTATTCCTGCTCTCCAATCATCTCCTACTCCAGGACCAGGAGCAGTCCCATCATTAATTATACAATTTTTTACTTCCACATTATTTCCTGAAACATAAACTCAAGAACCTCTTGTTCCGGTTGAATGAGTAATTGAATGATTTTGACAGTCTAAAACAATGTTGTTTTCAGAAATAGTCAGACAACCAGAAGAACTTGAAATATTTCCAGTTAACTCATATAAAGTTCCATTACTGCTTAAAGTTTGACTGCAACTGCTTACAGGTAAGCCAAAAACTGAATTAAATAAAATTAAAAAAAACAAAACTGAAATTAAATGAATTTTTTTAGCCATAAACTTCCTACTTAATAAGAGTATTTCTTTATTAAATACTTTCTTTTTTTTTGAATTTGGTTGTTTGCGTGTTTTTTTTATTAATTGCTTTTTTTTTGAATTTGGTTATTGTTGTGTTTTTTTATTGAATACTTTTTTTTTATTCCTTTTCCGTTTTTTTTGATTTTATTCTTTTTTTTTGAACTGATTCCTTTTTTTTTATTGATTTTTTTTAAAATTGCCTGTATTTTCTTCAATTCTTTTTTTGTTTCTTTTTTTTCAGCTTCTTTTTGAATTGTTTTTTTAAAGCTTTTTTCAGCTTGTCTGAATTGATTCTGCTGGTTCTTTTTTTTCTTCCAAATTTTCCTGTTCAATTTTTTCTTTTAATTTTAATCCAATTACAGAACTTTTTTGTTCATTTAATGTTACTCCAATAATCTGGTTAGATTCTTTTATCAGTGAATCATTATGAGTTATTGCAATAAACTGGCTTTTCCTGCATACTTCTGCAATCATTTTGCTTAACTTTAATGAATTAGTTTTATCTAATGCTGCATCTGCTTCATCAAAAATATAAAATGGAGCAGGTCTGAACAGCTGAATTGAAAACAGAAATGCCAATGCAGTTAAAGTTTTTTCTCCTCCGCTCATTGAATCAATATTAATCATTTTTTCCTGGTCATATTTTGCTTCAATTAACAATCCAGAGTTATTTATGTCTGCTTCGTCAGTCAATTTCAGTGTTCCTTCTTTTTCTCCTAAAGAATAAAATGTTTTCTTAAAATGCTCGTTCACCTGGTTAAAGCAGTCAATAAAAGCCGTAGCCCTTTTAATCTCAATTTTTTCAATCATATCAAGTACTGCAATTCTTTCTTGGTCAAGTTTTTCTGATTTTTCTTTTATTTCAATTAATTCTTTTGTTTGCCCTTCAAAAGAATCAATTGCTTTCATGTTTACTGCGCCTAATTCAGTAATCCTTTTTTCTATTCTTCCAAGTCTTTCCTTTAATTCCCCTAACTCTTTTCCTGTAATTAATTCTATTTCTTCAAATCCTTTTATTTCCTCGCTTAAATCAGCAATCCTTACCTCATTTTTTGAGTTATCAATTCTCACTTCATTTTCTTCTCTTGAAAATTTTGAGATATTTGCGTCATTTTTATGCTTTTTTTCTTTTATTTCTTCAATTTTTTTGTTCACTTTATCTTTTTCTTCATAAAATAAATGGCTTTGCTTGTTTTGTTTTTCCAGTTCAATAGTCAGATTCTTTATTTTTTTTTCTATTTCAGTTATTTTTTCTTCTTCTAAACCAATTGTTTTTTCTGTTTTAAGTATTTCTTCTTCTATTTCATTTATTTCTGTTCCTGAATCAGTTTTGTTTTCTTCTTTTGTATTTAAATTTTCTTTAATTGACTCTTTTTTTAATTTCATTTTTTCCAGTAAAACTTTTTCAGCATTAACTTCCTGAATCAGCCTGCTTTCACTTTTAATTTCTTCTTTGAATTCATTTAATTGTTTTCTTGTTTCTTCTCTTGTGTTTTTTATTCCTTCAAGCAATTCATTTATTTTTTCTTTTTCTTTTACTGCTTCTTCTAATGAATTTTCTGCTTTGTTTTTTTCTTTAATTATTTTTTCTTCTCTTTCCATGCTCCCTAATTCATCTAATGTAAGCAGAATTTCTTTGATTTCTTTTTCTATTTTGTTTTTAATTACTTTCAGTCTGCCGATTTCTTCTTTTATTTTTGGATTATTTTTTTCTATTTCATCCAGTTCTTTTTCCATTTCCTTTAATTTTTTTTCTGTTGCTTTTAATGAAACGCTTTTTTCCTTTAATTTCTGATTGTTTAAATCTTCCTGGATTTCTTTCAGGAAACCTGAATGCATTTTGATTTCTTTTTCCAGTTTTTCTCCTTCGCTTTTTTTGCTGTAAAACCTTTCTTTTTCTCTTTCTAATAATGCGCTTTTTTTCTCTAACTCCTGTTCTATTTCAGTTATTTTTTCTTTTATTTCTTCAATTCTTTTTTGTTCTTCTTCTGCTTTTATTTCTTTTCCTTTTACTTCTCTTTCAGCATTATTAATTTTTTCTTTTATTTCTTCTAATTCTTTTTTCAGGTTTTCCTGTTTTTCTTTTTCTTTTAACTGTTTTTCGTTGATTGAATGAATCCTGTTTTTCAGCCTGTTAATTTGCTCTTTTTTTGAGTTAATCCTTTCTTCTGTTATTTTTTTCTCTGATTTTGTTTCTTCTATTTCCATTCCCACTCCGGAATAAGTTTTTTCTTTTGCTTCAATTATTTTGTTGTTGATTTCTTCTATTTTGTCTGTTAATTCTTTTTCTTCTTTTTCTATTTCTTCTCTTTTCTTTTGAGCTAATTCAATTTTTTCTTTTATTTTATCTATTTTTCCTTTATGTTCTTTCATGTTTTCTTCGATTTTTTTTATTTCTTTTCTTAAAATTGTTGCTTTAACCTGCTTGTGCTCTTTATTTAAGTTTTGGTATTCTATTGCGGCTTTTCTTTCTTTTTCCAGTTCTTCCAAGTAAGTTTCTCTTTCTTTTAACACAATATTTACTTCTTTTATTTTAGTGTTTACTTTTTCTAATTCTTTAATTGATTCATCTTTTTTGTGGTCAAATTCGCTTAATCCAGCCAAATCATCTATTATTTCTCTTCTCTGCCCTGGATTCATTTCAATTATTTTAGTTACGTCTCCTTGCACAACAATATTATATCCTGTTGCGCTGACCCCTAACTCAGTCAGCAAAGAAATTGTTTCATTTAATGTGGCTCTTTTTGAGTCAATCCTGTAAACTGATTTTCCTTGTTTGTCTATTGTTCTTGAAAGCAGGTATTTTTTGTCTGGCTGGTTTAATTCGACTTCAACTAATCCATAGCTTTCTTTTGCTTCATTATTAACCAAATCCACTAACTTTGATGCTCTCATCATTTTCAGTGAAGTCATTCCCAAAACAAACATTATTGCATCCAAAATGTTGCTCTTGCCTGATCCATTGCTTCCGGCAATTGTTGTAAAACCTTTGCTGAATGGAATAACTGCCTGTTTAAAAGACTTGAAGTTCTTTAACCTTAGTTTGCCGATTCTGACTGAAGACATTTTTTTCACTTGCTTTTATTTAAATAGAATAAAGGAAAAACTATGTTAGTATAAGTTAAAATTATTAAAGTAAAAATCATTTCAACTATAATCATTAATTCGTTTTCTCCGAAATCTGTG
This sequence comes from Candidatus Diapherotrites archaeon CG10_big_fil_rev_8_21_14_0_10_31_34, assembly GCA_002763225.1. GTDB lineage: Archaea > Iainarchaeota > Iainarchaeia > Iainarchaeales > 1-14-0-10-31-34 > 1-14-0-10-31-34. The sequence goes on along the minus strand of PFAI01000009.1, from coordinate 21,771 downwards.
TTTAAAATTATAATGTAAATCTGGCTTAATACAAAATCAATTAATGCTATGCCGATTAACAACAATATTACTGAAAAAAAGTTTTTCCCTGAAAAATTCCAGCTTTCTTTGAATGCTTTTTTGATGTTTAATCCTTTTCCGATTAATGCCGGAACAAAAACAAAATGCAGTAACACAAATCCCATAAAAACTATTACTAAAAGCAAGATTATTGCTCCGAGAAATCCTGCTGCAAAAGCAAACAATGCCACAATCCATAAAACTATTGCAGAAAAAACAAAAATCAAGCCAAAAAACAATACTAATAAAATTATTTTCATCAGGTTTTTAACTGAAAACATTATTGAAGAAGTAATTGATTTGTTTTTTTCAAAAACATAGTTTGCAAGCGAAACAGACATCATTGTGGAAATAACTGAACTTATAATTAAAAATAATCCGACAAAAATTAATTCGCTTGGGTAACTTGCAATTAACTGAAAAGGCATTTTTTGCAGTTCAAATAACGGGTAGTTTGAAAAATTCAGAAAACTGAAAACTGTTTCAATTGCCTGGTCTTCAACCACATACCTGAAAATAAAGTCAATTAAAATAAATACAATTCCTGCAAGCAATACCACAGGTTTTTTCAATATCATCAAAACTGATTCAATCAAAGATTTAATCATTTTAATATAAAGGAATCTTTCCTTTTTATTTGTTTTGTATGGATTTTTTGTTGATTTCTCCCCCAAAACATTTTTATTTTCCAAAAACCTTTTAATTAACATGACTGCAAGAAATGGAATTTTGTTAATGATTAAGCAGTCTCCAGGAATAACATATAATTCCCTGCTGGGAAAGACTGCTTCAGATTTTGGTTCAATCAATTCGGCCCGTGCTTCTCTTTCCAGAACACTAAAAGATGCAGTTTCTTTTGGTTTGCTGAAAAAGAAAGACAACTTTTATTTCATTACAGACAAAGGAAATTCATCTATTTCTTTTGAAATGAAAAACAAATTGTTAATGAAATTAAACACTTCTATTTCTTCTCCAAAAAAAATCAATGAACTGGATTCAATTGTAGAACAACTGCATTTGGTAATTGAAAAATCAAAAAATAACCCAGACTTGTTAAGGGATGCAAGAACTTCAGCTTTATTTTATGTTTCTGATTTAAATAAAATGAATTCTCTTGCAAATGTTAAAATAAAACATCTGACTTATCTTTCAAAGATTCTGTCAAAACAGATTGATTCGCTAAAAAAACTGAATTTCAATGATTCTGTTTCTCTTCCAAAAGACAGGTCATCAGTTAAAAAAATTTCTTTGTTTTTTTCTTCTTTTGGTTTAAATGAGTTTTTTGTTGAATGCCCTGAAACAGTTTTTGACTTAATTTCAGAAAAGTTTTCAGTTAAATCCAAGAAACCAAATTTTTCCCTGAAAAAAGAGCATCTTTCAGATTTTTTTTCTTTTGCTTTTTCTCTGAATTACCCTCAAAATGAAAGCATTAAAATCTATTTTTCTTCAATTCAAATCAAAATTACTTCTTTTTCAATCAATATTTTTGGCCCATCAAAAGAAATAGAAAAACTTGTTGAAAACTAATTTATTAGGCAAGCCTAATATTATTTAAATCTTTTGTTGTATTGGTTCTTTTAGGAGGTGTTGTTATGTGTGGATGTTGTACTCCTAGACAATTCATTTCTAAAGAGGAAAAACTTGAAATGCTGAATGATTACAAGGACTCTTTAGAGAAAGAAACTAAAGGCGTTGAAGAAAGAATTAAAGAGCTAAAAAAAGCAAATTAATTCTTTTCTTTTTTTTATTTTTTTAAGGTGTTTAAAATGAAATTCTGTGGATGTAATTTTAAGTTAAGAAGAGGAAATCCGGATAACCCTCAGCTTATTACTGCCTTTGGCTGTAATCTCTGATTATGCGCCTAGCGGGAATCGAACCCGCAACTTAGGCTTGGGAAGCCTACATCTTACCACTGGACCATAGACGCAAAACCTTTTTTTCAAAAAGCTTTACCAAAACAACCTTTTTAAAAAAAAGGTTGAACAAAAAAAACTGTTTCAGCAAAACCTTTTTCAAAGGGTTTAACCAAAAGTACGACTTTCGGTCGTACTGAAATAAACAGAGTTATTGTTGTTTGAAAGATTATTTCTTGTTTTCGATTGCTCATTTTCCATATTCATTGTATTCTAATACTTCTGTTTCATTCCATCCGCAAGTATACCCAATTATTTTATTCTGGATTAAGCATTTTCTGTAATATTTCATTGAGTAAATTTTGTTAAATGTTTCTTTTTCTTTTATTTTGTCTGTGTTTCTTGTGGCCTTATCTTCAAAATTTAATGCAATAAACCTTAAATCGCTTTTCTCAAAAAACTCTTTTTCGTTTTCTATTTCCTGAAAAGTTAAATAATTCAGGCTTTCTTTTAGAAAAGAATTTTTTCCTGTGTTCTCAAAATAAAGTGAAGTTAAAATCCTTTCATTTAATCCAGTTGTATTTCTCATGTGCTCTGAAAAGCTTGGCTCGGCTAAAATGCTTCCTTTTTCAGTGAATTCTTCCAGGAATTTCATTGAACTAAAATCCTGTTTCATGGTGCTTGGATAAAATCCCTGAAAGCACATCACCAAAGAAGAACAAAACAAAATTAAAACATAAACTCCTGCATAAATTTTTACTTTTTTGTCAAACACTTGAATGCATGCTAAAACTATAATTGAACTCAAAGACAAAAACTTTATTTGTTCCCATGCCCTCAAAAAAGGAGTCAAGAAAACAGTTGTTAAAGAAATTAAACTCAAAAAAATAAAGTATTTCCAGTAATCCGCTTTCTTGTTTAAACCGTTTTTCCAGATAAAATAAATCAATGGAATAATCAGCAGGTAACTGATTAAAACTGAAACAAAAAAAGCCGGTTTAAAACTTAAAGAAACAAAATCCATTGCTAAATTAATGTCCTGATTATAGAAAACGCTTTCCCCGTGAAAAACAAAATAATAAATTACTGTAAGAAGCAATCCAAGCCCGACATAAATTAATTCTTTGATTTTTTTCCTTAAATAAAAAATCAATGGAATAACTGAAGCAATTATTATCAGGTAATTCCAAAGCAACCCGCTTGCATAAATTACTGCCCCCAGTTTTCCTTTGTTTTCATTAAATAAAAGAATTACTGCCGGCAGAAAAAAGAAAACAAAGTTTTCCGGACTGTCAAAAGCATATGCAATCAAAGAAGAACTAATTGCCGTCAGAAAAGCTGCAAGTAATGCTTTTCTTGTTCCGGCATATTTTCTGACAAAAACAAATACAGTTAAGATTGCCAGCAAAGAAATAATTGGCAGTAAAATCATCCCCAAAAAAAAGAAATCAAAGCCGGTAGCATAATGCATTATGTTTTGAAATACACTGTATAACGGAGGATAAATGTTTGCTCTTCCCCCCATGCTTTCATCCATTAAAGGAATTTCTTTTAATTCAAAAACTTTTTCTGCTATTCTTTGATGGTATGGCGCATCATAGCTCATCTGGGTGCCAAAAAGCATTACCGGAGCAAACCTTAACCCTAATCCAATCAATACAATCAAAATCAAAAATAGTGCTGTTTTTTTTTCCTGCATAAACTAATAATTATTGAAGAACATTATTTAATCTTTAGATGATGTGCTCTCTTTCTAAAAGTAGCTCAGAATTTTTAATCCTCTATAAATATTACCGCCCTATCAAAGATAGGGCAAAGTATTCCGTTACACCAGCACGAAAGCGGGTTTACGCAGGGAGAGAGATTCGAACTCCCGCGTCTTTTCAGACTCCGGTTTTCGAAACCGGTGCATTTAACCGCTCTGCCATCCCTGCAAACGTTTCGCCGTTTGAGCACGATGCGCAACATAAAGTTGCGCTAGCACGCCTTTATGGCGTGCACCGCACTAAACTGCCGGAACAGTTTCAGTCCTGCTGTCTTTATTTTTTTTCTTTTTTGCTTTTGCTAATTCAAACAATTCCTGCATTTCTTTTTTTTCAATTACTCCTGCAAGTTTTCCGTTTGAGTGAACTCCGATTAACTCAAAGTTTGTTGCCATAAATAATTCCATTGCTTTTTCTGCTTTAGCTGAAACAGGAATCAATGGAAGTACAACAGAAATCTCTGAAGCCTTTGTTTTGCCCCAATTTTTTTGGTTGACTTTTTTAATTAATTCTAAATCAATGTATTTTAATTGCTTTTCTTTGATTACAAATGCAAAAACATTTTCTTCTTGCATTAAATCAAATAATTCTTTTAAATTCAGGTTTTTTTGAAGCAAAGGAATTTCTTCTTTTATTATGCTTTTTAGGGTTATTCCGGTTAAAATTGATTTCATTTGCTGCAAGTCGTTTTCGTATTTTGAAGCAAAATAAATGAATACTGCTATTATTGCCAGAATTATTCCTCCGCCAAAAAAAACTGCAAAAACAAATAAAATTAATGCAATTATTTTGCTTATCATGGAAACAAATTTTGTTGCATTGGTTTTTCCGAATTTCATTGCAAGCAATGAACGCCAGACTCTTCCTCCGTCTAATGGAAGTGCCGGAAGCAATAAATTAAATGTTCCTAAAATTAAATTAACATACATTAAAGCAAAAACAGGGTAATGCATTAAACTAAAATCAAGATTCAATCTGTTTTCAATGAAATCCCATGGAAAAGGAATGAAATCAAATAAACTAACTAAAATAACTAAAACTATTACTACAGCAAAATTAAATAATGGCCCTGCAATTGAAATCAGGAACTCATCTATTGGCTTATCCGGAAAATTGTCTGTTAAAGCCATTCCTCCAATCGGAAGCAAAATGATTTTTTTTACTTTAATTCTTTTGCTGATTGAAACAATTGAATGACTTAATTCATGAAAAAAAACTGAAGTAAACAAAAAAACAATTAAAGTTATGCTTCCAAGTAAATTAACCGGATCAAAAACTGCAAGCAATCCAAACAAAAACAAAATAAAAAACACAAAAGTTGAATGCAGTTCAACCTGAATTCCTTCTATTCTTCCGATAACAAAAGACTTCATATAAGATTTTTAGTGCTAAAGCTAGTTAAAGCTTTTTAAAAAAAAAAGAAAAGTTTAGTTAGATTAATCCAACTAAACCTGAAGTACTTCCAGAACTTACTGCGCCTAATATTGATATTACTGCTGCTCCAAGTATGATGACCAATAAAATCAATATTATTATTGCCGGCAAGAATACTGTTAAAGCAGCTTTTCCCATTCCATACTGGTGAACTTCAGTTAAAACCAGTAAAAGCAAATAAAGTTCATAAAGCCCAATTAGTAATGAAAGTAACCCTACTAATGGAATTAGAGAAATTACTGAAGACAATATTGTTAAAGGCGCAGCATATAATGCAACCAAATAATATTGCTGTATTATTGTTCCTTTTCCTCCTAAAAGTTTAGCTATAATGAATAAAATTCCTTGTCCAATAATAGTTAATATTGAGCCAACAATTGCTGCACCAATTACTACCCCCGCACCAGTAACTGTTATAGCCGTTCCAATGTTGATGAAAAGCCCTAACATCCCTAAAAGTCCTGAAATTAGAAATGCAATAAAATAGTATAGAATTCCTATTCCTACAGAAGCATTTGCTTTTTCTTTTACAAAAGTTTCTTTAGGATTCATTACAGCATTTTTCCATAATGAAAAAATATTTGTTAAATCCATTTAAATTTCATCTCACGAAATTAAATTAATTAAAGCTAATAAGTCAAAACTCATATTTAAACCTGATGTTCTGCTTTTTTTCCTTTATTCTTCAATTTTTTTCATTAAAGCTTCAGCGATTTTTTTTGCTTCTTTTTCTTCCGGAGTTTCTTTTATTATTATTTTTCCGCTTTTGAATAAAGAAATGTTTTTTCCTTTGAACTTTAAAATCAAAACAAAAGGCGTTTCAATATCAACCAATACTTCATTTTTTCTTAAGCTTTCAGCTACTTTCTCTAAATTTAATTCAGTTTTTTTTTTAGGCAGAAACTCGCATGCTGTCTTACTCATACAGCTTTTAGCAGTAAATTCGCTTAATTCCATTTTTTTCACTCACCCAAATCAGCTATGCGTTTTTTGATTTTCACTCAACCAGATCAGCCAAGTCAGCCCTGTGCTTTTTGATTGAATCTGATTCATAACGATAATGAATAAACCTTTTTACTCCATATAAAGCAATAATCAAAGCACAAAACAGCAAAAACCAGCCTAAATCTGTTGCCAGTTCATTTCCTTCAAAAAACTTGATTAAAGCAAAACCAAATGCCCCGACTGCAGCTGAAGTGTTAATAACAGCCAAAGTAGTCCTAAGCTTTGATTCAATTGTTCTTTCTTTTGCCAAAAGCACATCAAGCAGATGAGGGTTTTTCTGCATTAATTTTCTTTCTTCTGCCTGCCTTTGAGTTAATCCTGCTGTCATACATTCATAATACGCATTACTGCTTAAAATATTTATTCTTTTATTTCAGCATTATCTATTTTGCCGTCTCCGTCCAAGTCAATTCCTTCAACTATTTTTGACTGGAGTTTTTCGTTAAAAAAGTTTGGTTTAGCTATTTCATTTGAATGCCTGACCAATGCAATTATTGCTGCTTTTGTTCCGGCATTTCTGTTTCCTGCAATAACCATAATTTTTTTTCTGGCAAAAAAAGGATGCCTTATTACTTCAATAAAACCAACTGCATCTTCGTTAAACTCTTTTTTTGATGCTTTTGACTGAATAATCCATCTCCCCCCAAAAGGAATAAATCCTGCATTCAGTTTAGAGTTAACTGTTTTAGTTAAAGTATTAGTTAAAATCCCTCCAATCACAATCAAATTGCTGTTCTCGTTTTTCAGTGAATCAATTTCTGTATCCAAAAAAACTATTGGATACCTTAATTCTTTTGAAAGAGAACCAAAAAAAGCGCTTAATTCCACTGCCAGAAAAGCATCTCTTGCCCTTGCCTTAAAGCTTCCGTGAGGGTCAGGGGACCCAACAACAATTTTTGCATTAAATTTTCCTTTCTCAATAAACGGAGAAAAAAATTCTTCCAGTTTTTTATCCAGTTTTTTTTCTTTTCCGCTTACCTCAAATTCTTTTCTTTTTTCTTCTCCTGCAATCAAAGAAACTGCATTAAATTTTGCTTTAAAGTATTTGGCTAGTGCCCCAAACTTTTCTTCAGTTCTTTCAACTTCAATCAAATTATTTTTTTTCAGCTGATTAATGTAATAATACACTTTTTGTTCATGCAATCCCAGCTTTTTTGCTATTTCTGCAGAATAATAAGCTTTTTCATTCAATAACTGAAAAATTTTCCAGCCGGTTTTGGAAAGCAATGGCTTTAATTTTTCCGGATCATCAAAAATTTTTTCTTCCATTAATTTTCCCCTGAACCATTATTAAAAACATTATAGTGTTATTAACTTTTTATTATTAATGGTTTGTTTTTATTTTTAAACCTTTGTTTTCTGCTTTTGTTTTTCTTTTAATAGCCTGTTTTTAAAGTTTAACCGGCATTATTGTTTAATGTGCGGGATAGTCGGCTTCATAGGAGAACCAATTAAAGGAAAAATAATTACTGGTGCATTAAAAAAACTTGAATACCGTGGATATGATTCTTGGGGAGTTGCTTTTCTTTCTGGCAAAAAAATTACTTTTTTTAAAGCTGTGGGAGAAATAAATGGTATCCCAAAAAAAATTCAGGAAATTAAATCCGGTTTAGCAATAGGCCATACCCGCTGGGCTACTCATGGAAAAATTAATGAAGTTAATGCCCATCCTCATGTTTCTGCCGGCAACAAGCTTACTTTGGTTCATAACGGCATAATAGAAAATTTTTCTGAACTGAAAAAAGAGCTTTGCAGCCATAATTTTTGTTCTGAAACTGATTCTGAAGTAGTATTGCATTTAATTGAAGAAAATTTATCTAAAGGAATGGATTTATTGCATTCTGTTTCAAAATCTGTTTCTGTTTTAAAAGGAAGTTTTTCTTTACTGGTTTTTTCTTCGGATGAACCAGATAAACTGATTGCAGTTAAAAATGAAAGCCCTTTGCTTTTGGGAATCTCTGATAAAGGAATTTTTGCGGCTTCAGACCAGATTCCTTTGAGTTCTTTTACTGATAAATTTGTTTTTTTGGAAGACAAAGACATTGCTTTAATTTCAAAAAACAAGTTTCAGTGCTTTGATTTTGATTTAAATAAAGTTGAAAGAAAAATCCTTAAAGTTAAATCTGATGTAACTTCTTCAGGAAAACTAAAGTATTCTCATTTCATGTTAAAAGAAATAATGGAACAGCCTTTTGTTTTAAGGAATGCCTTGGAGCAGGAAAAAAAAATTTTTAATGAAATTTTTTTGATGATGAAAAATTCAAGTGTTTTTTTTATTGCTAACGGCACTTCTTTTAATGCTTCGTTGTTTGGAAAAGAATTTTTTTCCAGAATATCTGGAATTTTTCCTCAGGTAATTGATGCATCTGAATTCCCTTATCAAGTGGATTTTCTTCCAAAAAATTCTTTGATTTTTGCTTTATCTCAGAGCGGGGAAACTGCAGACGTATTGGATTCAGTGAAGAAAGCAAAAAAGAAGGGATTCAAAATTGTTTCAATGGTTAATGTGTTTAATTCTTCTCTTGCAAGAGCAAGCGATAAAGTAATTTATTTGAATTGCGGTGAAGAAATTGGTGTTGCTTCAACCAAGGCTTTTACTTCTCAGATAGCTTTATTGTATTTGCTTGCAAGTTCCTGTGCAGGAAAATTTGATTCAGCTTTAACTGAACTAAAAAAAGTTTTCTTGAAAATGCAGCAGTCAATTGAATTAAACAAAAATTCAATTAAATTTCTTTCAGAAAAATTCAAGTCAGTTAAAGATGTTTATTTTATTGGAAGAAGCCTGAATTATCCTCTTGCATTGGAAGCTGCATTAAAACTGAAAGAAATTTCTTATATTCATGCAGAAGCTTTTCCTGCCGGAAGCTTAAAGCACGGCCCTTTAGCTTTGATTTCAGATGGAGTTCCAGTTATTGTTGTTGCGCCAAAAGACTCAGTTTTTTCTGACACAATTAATAATGCAATTGAAGCAAAATCTCGTGGAGCATTTATTGTTGGAATAGGAGATGAAGAAAACCCAGTATTTGATTTTTTTATTAAAATACCTAAAGTTAAAGAGCTTTTGTTTCCTTTAATTTTAATTCCTCCTTTGCAGTTGCTTGCATTTCATACTGCAGTCTTTTTGGAGAGAAACCCTGACAAGCCAAGAAATCTTGCAAAAGTTTGCACTGTCAAATAAGACCTGCCTAGAAATCAAGTAAATAGCCATACCATTAAATTAAAAAGTTTTTGTTGAAAGATTGAGTGACACAGGAACAGTAAAATTTTTGTTGGGAAAACAACCAACAACTTCAGGCTGGATAAAAGCAGAACTGAAAGAAAGCAATTTACTGAGCGAGAATTTTAAATTAACAAAAAAAGGAAGACAAACTCAACTTTTTTTAAAAGAACTTATAAAAGAAGTTAGTTAGTAAAATAATTAATTAAGTGATTTAAATGCAAATAAATCTAAGGAAAGCAGAGGAAAAAGATTCACAAGGAATTGGAAAAGTTTTAGAGCAAGGCTATAGCATTAAATCAGTTGAAGAAGGAATTCAAGTTTTCAGGAATGAAACAGCTAAAGGCTGGAGTTTTATTGTTGCCGAAAGCCAGGGGAAAGTAATTGGTTTGGTTTCCTGGGCAATGAAAGGACTGCCAAGGCATGGTTTAATTGAATTAGACAGAATTGCAGTTTCAAAAGAATTCAGAGGAAAAGGAATTGCAAAAAAATTATTTGATTTTGTTGAATCAGAAGCAAAAGAATTTTTTTCTTCTAAAAAAGAAAAGCTTAGAAAACTTTTTTTGTTTACTCATGAAGACAATGAAAGAGCAATTTCTTTTTACACTAAAATGGGTTTAGAAAAAGATGCATTATTAAAAAACCATTATTATGATAACAAAAATGAATTGGTGATGAGCAAGTTTTTCAAGTGATGGAAAATGAATTTGCTTAAATTGTGTGGTTGAAATGATTAAAGCAGTAATATTTGATTTGGATGACACTTTATTTGACTGTACAGGCCTTTTGGTAAATAATGCAAGAAAGCGTGCAGCAAAAGCAATGGTTAAAGCAGGAATAACTCTTTCAGAAAACGAATTAATTGAAGAACAAAAAAAATTAAATGAATTAAATCCCACTTCAAATGTTTTTCAAATTATTTCTGAGAAATATTCAGAAAAAAATAAAGATGAAATAGTAAAAAAAGCATTGGAAGCATATAATTCTGATTTAGTTGAAGAAATTCATTTGTTTTCCGGAGCAAAAGAATTGTTAGAAACATTAAAAGAAAAAAAAATTAAATTAATTTTAGTTACTTCTGGAATAACCAAAAGACAGCAAAAAAAAATTGAATTATTAAAAATTGAATATTTGTTTGATGAAATCTTTATTCATGATGTTGAGACTGGCCCTGAAAAAGAAGATTTTTTCACGGAAGTGTTAAAAAGATTTAATTTAAAGCCAAAAGAAGTTGTTTCTGTCGGCGACAGAATTCATTCAGAAATAAGGATAGCTAATATGCTTGGAATGAATTCAGTCAGATTATTGCATGGAAGGTTTTCTGAAGTCAAGCCAAAAAACATTTTAGAGGAACCAGATTATTCGATCAACAAAATCTCTGATTTATTTGATGCAATTAATTCTCTTGAAAAAAAAGCTAATGGATCAAAACAAAAAATTGTTGCAATTGGAGGCGGAACAGGTCTTCCAATTCTTTTGAATGGCTTAAAAAATTATACTTCAAATCTTACTGCAATTGTAACTGTAATGGATTCCGGAAGGAGTTCAGGAAAAATCAGAAAAGAACTGCATATTCTTCCTCCAGGAGATATCAGAAACTGTCTTGTGGCTTTAAGTGATTCAGAAGAATTAATGAAAAAACTTTTTCAATACCGTTTTTCTGGTGAAAGTGAATTAAACGGTCATTCTTTTGGTAATCTTTTTATTGCAGCTTTAACCAAGCTTGAAGGAAGTTTTGAGTTAGCTTTAAAGCAGGTATCAAAAATTCTTGCAATCAAAGGAAAAGTTGTTCCTTCAACTTTAGATGATGTTAATTTGTGTGCTGAATTTGTTGACGGAACAAAAGCTGAAGGAGAATTTAATGTAAGACTTGCAGGAAAAAAAATTAAGAAAACTTTTTTGTCTCCTGAACCAAAAGCATGTATTGAAGCAGTTCAGGCAGTATTAGAAGCAGATTTAGTTGTTTTGGCTCCTGGAAGTTTTTATACAAGCATTACCCCAAATCTTTTAATTTCCGATTTAAATGATGCAATAAGGAAAACCAAGGCAAAAAAAGTTTTTGTTTTAAATATTGTTACCCAGCCTGACCAGACACCAAATTTTAAGGCATCAGATTATTTGAATGCATTAAATGAAATTCTTCCATTGGAATTCCTTGATTTTGTTTTAGTGAATTCAACTGTTCCGGACAAAAGAATTTTAGATTTATATGAAAAAGAAAAATCTTTTTTGGTTAAAGATGACTTGAATGAAAACGAATTAAATGCAACAAAAGTAATCCGAACTGATTTAATTGAAGCAATTGACCCTGATAAAAAAAGAGTTTTATGGGAAAAAGTTGACTTAATAAGGCATGACCCGGTAAAACTGGCTAAAGCAATAATTGATTCAGTGAAATAATGATTTTTATTTTTATTTCCCCCAGGTCCTGATTGAACCCAGTTTATCAAAGTCAATGAAAGTCAGCAAAACTTTGTTTGTTTTTGGGTTAAAGTCCAGAAAAAGAAAATTATCGCTTTTAAAGTCAATCAGGATTTCCGGTTTTGATGAATACAATAAATCTGTTTTCATCAGTATTTTTTGTAATTCTTTTTCAGTTTTTTCAATGCTGCGGCTTACTCTTATAAAATTTTCTTCTTTATTTAAATCAATTCCTTTTTCTTTCAGTCTTCTTTTGATGTTTTTATAATATCTGCCTCTTTTGAAATAGAATTCAATGAAGCTTGGCCCATGATAAACCCTTTCCAATAAAATTTTTTCTTTTCTTCCTAAAAACTGAACTGGCTGCAATTTAAATGTTTTAGGATTTGATTCCGTTATTGTTTTTTCTACTTTTCTTTGGTTTTTTGTGTATTTTACTGCATCTTCTTTGGTTTTGAATTCTCTTGCCGTTGCAGTCATTGCGGGAGAAATAGCAAAAACAGTTCTTTTGTGCCAGTCCCTTAAAACAAGTTTTGCAGTTGGTTTTGATTTATTATTTAGGTCTCTGAAAGCTTTTCTGATGGAGTGTAAACCAATTTTTTTTGGCTTGAAAATTTTTAGGCCTGTTGTTTTAGGCATTTTTTTCACTTAAAAAATCAAATTTCCTGTCCTGTTGTTCCGTCAATTTTCAAAAGTCTTTCTTTTCCATTATCCTCAAGAGTTATGTAGTAAACTGGGCGAAAGATTTTTTCTGTTTTTTTTACAACTGAATTAGACCATAACCCTTTTGCCATTGAGTTTATTTCTTCTATTGAAAACTTTTCTTTTACTGCATTATTAATCATATTTTCAGTGAAAGAACAATTGCTTACAGAGTTAATCAATTTCATTCTCAGGCTTGAAGGCAGATCCATTTCCTGATTTAAAGAGTATTGTATTTTTCCTTCTTTTTTTTCTTTTTTCAGAAAGCCTTTTTCTGCCAGGCTTGAAACAATTTTTTTTGCTTTTTCTTCAGATAATTCAGGGTTTTTTTCAAGTACTTGTTTTAACATTTTTTTCTGCAGTAAATTCCTTAATACAAGTGATTCGTCTTTGGTTAAAGAACTTGTTTTAGTAAACCCTTTTGATTCAATGAATTGTTTTCCGTCAAAATGCAGTAATTCTCCTGTCAAACCATTAACAAAGCATTCAACTGAAACAAATTCTTTTTTCAAGTCAAAATCATTTACTTTTATTTTATAGATTGGCTCAAAATTCAGTATTATTCCTTTAATTCTTTCTTCGCTTCCAATAAAACCAAGTGTTTTTTTCTTTCTTTTTTTGTCTGCAATTTTTCTTATACTTTCTTCATCTATTTTTATTGCTAAACTTAATTCTTTTAATGGCTTTGCTGTTTCTTCAATTTCTTTTATTCCTGTTCCGGTTATTCCTTTTTCTTTCATTTCATCCTGTTCTCTTAACCCTTTTTCCACTTCTTTTTCATATCTTTCTTCTTCTGTTTCCATTTCTTCTTCTTCTTCAATTAATTCTTTTCCTTTAATGAAAATTTTGTCTGCCTGAATTACTGCTCCTCTTTCTTCTAATTCATCTAACACAGATGAAAGCATTACTTTTGCAGAGTATTTTCCGTTTAATGAATCAACTAAAATATTTACTTTATCCATTTCTAATGGGCCTTCCTGTATTTTTCTCCAAATCATTTCAGCTGACAACTTTAATACATCGTTTTCTGAAATGCTGGTTTTTGCTTCAGCTGTTTCTGCGTCTCTTCCTTCATGCTGTGACATTCTTGGGCGAATATTCATTACAAATGCTCTTGAAGTTTCTTCTCTTCTGTCTGCAACTAATGCTGTTCCAACTGAAAGAGTTCTGATAAAACTGCTTTTCTTGTATTTTCCTGGAACAATTGAAGGAACTCTTTTGAAGATTGCTTTAATGTCATCATCAAAAACAAGTTTATGTGAAATCAAAATATCTAATTGGGATAAAACTCTTGTATCAATTGCTGAAGGCTGTTGGGTTGCAAACACTAAAGAACAACCTGGACGTCTTCCTTGTTTTACGTATTCAACTAAAGCAGAGGTTGCAGGAGTATTTACATTTCCTGATGGAATTAAAGTGTGTGCTTCATCTATAAACAGCCAGGTAGGAGGTATATCCATTTCAAGCATTTCATCCAGGCTTTTCTTGAATTTTTTTGCTGCTTCTTTTCTTGTTGAAATCTTTCTTGCAGCCAGTAATCTTCTTGCAATTATTCCTATTACTAATGCAGTTACCCCGTCTTCCAAAAAGCTTGTGTCTAATATAGTCAGCTGGTTTTCCCTGCTTAATTCTCCTAAAGGAGTTCCTTTTTCAGAGAAAATTCCCCAGCTTTTTGCTGCTTCCAGTCTTGAAACTAATGCACGAATTGAATCCTGTTTATATCCTCTTTCTCTTGAATTTAATTCTTCATCTTTTTCCAGACAATAAACTATTTCATTTAAAGAAAAATTTCCTTTTTTTGCTTTAATATATTTTCCTTCTGCTTTAAATCCATGCTCTAATTTTTTTAATACCTTGCTTAATAACAATCCTGCCGGACCAAATCTTTCCATTCCAAAAGTCAGACACCAGTCTTCTGCTGTTAAAAGAGAAGGCTGAATTGAAAAAGTTGCATCAAAAGTGTTTTTTGGAACCTCTGATTTAATTCCTTCAGGAATAAACACTTTAATGTTTTCCAGTCCCTGAGGCATTAAATTCCATTCACTTAATTTTGCTACTTCGTTTAGTTCTTTGTTTGGAAATCTCATTGACCAAAATACTCCAATCGGGTCAATTACAATCATTCCAATGTCTTTGTTTTTCAAAGCCAGTTCTTCTGCTAACACTCCTAAAACATATGAGTTGTGAATTATTATGTCATTAGCCAAAAAATTGTGGAATTCAGGGACACTAATATCATAGACTTTTGTTTTTTCATTTATTTCTTTTATTTCAGTTATCTCATCCCAGAAAATATCAGAGTTTGCTATTTCTTGAACTTTTTTGTTTCCTTCAATTTCAGCCATTTTATTTAATTTTTCTCTTGAAGGCGCGTAATTGACTGTATTATACATTGATTTTATTTGTTTGTAACCAAAATCTCTTCCCATCTGATGCCAGTTTTTTGGCTTGAATTCTTTCCAGATTTCTTTTGGGATTGTATCAACATTTGGGTTCCTGTTTTTTTCTTTCATTTCTTTTAATGCAATTTTTTGTTTTTCTTTTTTTTCCCCAAAAAAACCTATTTCTTGAATGAATTTTAATGCATTTTCTGCATTTATTATTATTTCAAATGCATTTCCTATTTTTCCATTAAATTTTGTTTTTTTGTGTCTTATTTTTGATAAAATTCCAAAACGCAATAATAGATGGTGTATTTGTTTTGACATTTTTTCTGAAACAGTGCAGACAGAAATTTGCCAGTTTGTGGTTTTGTTTATTTTATGTATTGTTCCGTCACAAGAAAACAATCTGTTTAAGAAAATGCTGATTTGCTTTTTTTCTAATTCCATTATTTCTTCTGGAATAAATTTGTTGTGGCTTCTTTTTTCATATAATTCTATTTCTTCAAGCCATTTCATCAGAGAACTTTTTTGTGCAACAACATATCCTGTGGAAGTAAATTGCCCTTGCCCATTTCTGACGACATTGCTTAAATCCATTTCTTTTTTTATTTGTGAAACTCTTACTGAAAATTTCCCGTGTGGAAGCATTTTCAGGTTTGAGTCAAATGCATAAACACTTTCTTTAAATTCGTTCATTATTTTATTGTCGGCGTTTGTGAACAAAACAAACTGGTTTCCTAAATGGCCTTCAGCTATCAAATAAGCTAATATTTTTACTTTGTTTTCTTTCATCTGTTTGTTTCCAAATGCAGGGATTTTTCTTGGCGTAGCAATCCTTGCCCTTTCTTTTAATTCTTGTATTGGTTTCCATCCATTAATTGTAAGCAAAGGGTGTTCTGGAGTCAATTTAATTTCTTTCCCGCTTCTAAGTTTTACTTGAAGGATTTTTTCTACTTCTCTTTCAAAGAATTCATCTTTTTTTAATGGCTGAATCTTTAGTTTTTCATTTAATCCAAAAACAGGCTCATTGTATCTGTACAATTCTTTAATTTCAATGCATTTTCCATTTTCTAATGTTATTAAAGTATCTCCTGTAACACATTTTCCTGAACCTCTTGCTCCGCAGACAAAAACCACATGAGGATTTAATGAATCCAATAAAATATTTTTTCCGTTTTTTTCTTCTTCATCTACTTTTCCTATAAATAATGATGCTTTTTCCTGATATTTTTCAAAAACACTTTTTTTTCTTCCAATAAAAGCATTTCCTGTTTCCTCGTTTTCTAAAAAACTTAATTCAAAACCTGAAATTGTTGCTGCTTCTTTTGCCTGTTCTTCTGCTAAAGTAAATTTTTTGTCTCCTGAATAATATTCTATTCCATCAATTTCTTCTTCATCAAATTCATCGAATTCTTTTTCACTCATTTTGAGTGCGTTTTCCATTATTGTTCTTTTTACTTCAGTTCTTTCCGGCATTTCATCTAAATTTAGTTCATCGTTTTCTGTTTCTTCAAGCAAACTTTTTTCTTTTTCTGTTAACTCTTTTTTTTCATAATTTGATTTTGCTTTCTTTTTTTCTTTCTTTTTTTTTGTCAGAGAATCAGTTTTTGATTTTTTTGTTTTAGTTTTTTCTTCTTGAACTTCTTCTGTTTGTTCAGTTTCTTCATTTTCTTCTGCTTCTTTTTCTTCACTGGTTTTTCTGGATTTTTTCTTTAAAATCAGTTTTTCTGTTTCTTTTGTTCCTTTTATTTCTTCTTCTGCTTCGTTTGTTTCTTTTTCTGTTTCTTCTTTTTGAATTACTTTGTTTTCTATTTCTTCTTCTGAGTGTTTTTCTTTTTTTCCTTCAAACACTTCATCAAAAATATCAATGTCTTCTTTTACAATTGTTTTTTTTACTCTTTCATCTTCAATTGGTCTTGGTTCTTCTGTTTCTTCAATTTCTTGGTTTTCTTTTTCCATTTAATCACTTTACTAAAGAAATATGTTTAAGGTTATATTAAAATATCCCTTTTTTTGTTTTCTATTAGATATTGTTTTAAAGTCTAGAATCTTTTATTTTAGTGCATGAAAATAAAAAATAAAGCAAAAGAAAAGTTTAATGGATTGATTCCTTTAAAGCTCATGGCTAAATGGAAACTGACTGCTGAAGGTTCTCTGGCTGTAATCATGATTGTCGGCTTATTTGAAATAGCTCATTATGTTTTTCAAGTGCATTTTTCTGAAGAGTTTCTTGTTGCACTTGAAATAATTGATTATCTTGCGATTTTTATTCTTGCAGTTGATTTAATTAATCATTATTTAATTTCCCCTAACAAAGAAAAATTTATTAAAAACAAGTTTATTTACATTCTTTCTTTTGTCCCTTACCTGATTTTTTATAAAGCAATGGGGGCAGTTTATTTGCTTAAACCGCTTTTTACAGGAATAGCAAAAATAATTAAATTATTTTCTCATAAAAAAGAAATCAATGACAGAGTCAGGAACGTTCGCAAAGAATTAACTAAAACAAAAAAAAAGAAGAGAAAATAATTTATTTCTTTAAATATTCTGTTTCTTTTAATGTTTTGTTTCTTTTAATGTTTTATTTTTTTAAATATTCTATTGTTAATCTTACTCCAAATCCTGTCCCGCCTTTAGCACAGTATTCTGATTCTTTTTCATGATTAAATGCGCTTGGAGCAATATCCAAGTGAATCCAGTCAGTT
>PFAI01000009.1:0-4196 GCA_002763225.1 Candidatus Diapherotrites archaeon CG10_big_fil_rev_8_21_14_0_10_31_34 | reverse complement strand
AATCAGATATTTCTCCTTTAATGTCTTCAGAGAATTCTTTGTATAAAGGCAGTTGCCAGACTCTTTCAAACACTGTATTTCCTGCTTCAAACATTTCCTTAAATAATTCGTCTTTGTTTGAAAGAAAACAAGAAGAATATCCTCCTGTAATATGTGCTGCTAAACCAGTTAAAGTCGCATAATCTATTACTAATTTTGGCTTGAATTTTGTTACTCCAAAAGCCAGTGTGTCAGCCAAAACAAGCCTTCCTTCTGCATCAGTGTTTCCTACCTGAACTGTTTTTCCATTAAACCCTTTAAAAATATCTCCTGGCTTGTATGAATTGCTTCCAATAGCATTTTCTGCTAAACCCATTAAAGCAATAATATTTTTTTTAAGATTTAATTCTTTTGCTGTTTTGATTATTCCTAAAACTGTTGCTGCTCCAGCCATGTCTTCTTTCATTGTTTCAATGTAACCGGTTGGCTTCAAATTTATTCCGCCTGAATCAAAAGTAATTCCTTTCCCAACCAATAAAACAGGTTTTTCTTTTTTGTTTGCTCCAAAATATTCTAATACAACTATTCTTGGTTTTTCTACTGCTCCCTGTCCCACAGCCAAAATCAATTCAGCTTTTAATTTCTTTAACTGCTTTTCTTCTATTATTGTGCATTTAATTTTTGCTTTCTTACAGATTTCTTTTGCTTTTTTTGCCAGCAAAAAAGGATTTTTGTCTTTTGCATTTTCATTAACTAATTCTCTTACAAGATTAACATTTACTGCAATAATTTCTTTTTCTTTGACAATTTTTTCTAATTCGCTTGATTTTTTTGTTCCAAAAAAAACTTTTTGTATTTTTGTTTCTTCTTCTTCTTTTTTCTTTGGCTTTGATTTATATTTACTAAAAGAATAATCAGCCAGAATTGGTGTTTCAGAACAAACTTCAATCCAGTCTTTTTCTTTAAAATTTGATTTAAATGCAATTCCAATTTCTTCAATTTTTTTTGCTTTAGCTACCTTAACTAGTACTCCAACAGTTTTCCTTAAATCCTCTTTTTCTAATTCTTTTTCTTCGCCTAATCCGACTAAAGAAAGTTTTTTTGCTTTAAATCCTTTTGGCAGAACAATTAATGCGCTTTGGCTTTTGTCTGCCTTAAAATCATCTGTTTTTTCTGCTATTTCAATAAATTCTTCTAACAAACCTTTTTTTTCTTTTTTTAATGCTTCTTTTGTTAAACAAACAAACAATACTCCGCACTTAATTTCTTTTAAATCTGATTCAAAGGAAAACTCCATTTTACCACCTACTTAATGAGTATAACTAATTGGGTGTTAGACTTTAAAATTGTTTTGCCCGTCTAACTTTTCATGGACCTGGTGGGAATCGAACCCACAATCTTGCCCTTACCCGATTCCGCTCGGGTGTTACGGTGCACGGCATAAAGCCGTGTTAGCGTGCCTTGTGCACGCGTTGGCGTAAACTGACAGAAGCGGTTGTGCGAAGGGCAGATGTTACCATTACACTACAGGCCCACTCTAAATTAATTGAATACAAATAATTTTAAGACCCATTACTTTTATTGAAAAACTCTTTTTTGATTTTTTCTGCTAATCCTCTATTTTGGATTATTTTATTGTTTTGGTTTTGCAAAACTATTTAATTCCCTTTGCTTCTTTTCTTTATTCATGAAAGTAAAAGTTTTTCCTTCTCTTCTTGCAGCAGACTTTTCTAAGATTGAAAGCGAGATAAAAAAAGTGCAGGATGCAGGAGTTGATGCAATTCATTTGGATGTAATGGATAACAAATATGTTCCAAACACTTCTTTTCCAATAAAACAAATCAAGTCTTTTTACAAAAAAATTTCTCTTCCAATAGACATTCATTTAATGATTGAAAAACCTGAAGAAGTTATTGAACAGTATCTTCAATTCAATCCTTCTTTTTTGAGTTTTCATGTTGAAGCCTGTTCTGAACCAAAAAAATTAATTCAAAAAATTAAAGAAAAAGGATGCAAGGTCGGTTTGGCGGTTAATGCAGGAATCCCTGTTTCATCAATTCTTCCTTTAATTGATTTAATTGATTTTGTTTTGGTGATGACAGTTAACGCAGGTTTTGGAGGACAAAAATTCATGAAAGAAAACATAAAAAAAATCAGGGAGTTAAATAAAATCAAAAAAGAAAAAAAATTGTTTTTTGAAATAGAAGTTGACGGAGGAATCAACACAGAAAATGTTAGTCAGTTAATTGATGCTGGAGCTTCAATGATTGTTTCAGGCACTACAATATTTAAGTCTGATTCTGTTTCAAACACAATAAAGAAATTAAGGGGCTAAAGCATTTACATCGCAGTCTGCTCTTAATGTTGTGCTCATTATTTGTTCGCATGCAAATTCGTCTTTTTTGTTTTCAGCGTAATTATAAAAACAGTAATCTTGTGTTATGAAATCAAATGTAGGAAACCTTTTTGTTGCTGAATTACATACTGTGAAATCAGTTAAGCTGATTGAAATGTTTGTAAAGCAGTTAACATATGTTTCGCTTCCGGTTACTTTTTGGCATAAAGTTGAATCCAGGTTATTTACTGCGATAGTTGAATAACAGGAATTCTTTAAATTTGGGTTTAAGTATCTTATTTTATCGCATAATTCTGATTTATTTAAATCAATAGCTAATTCACTGTAACAAGTGTCTCTTATTTCGTTTTCAATAACATAACTGCAGTAAACTTCTTTTTTCGTGCTTTGTGCAGTGTTATAATAACAATTGTTTTTTATGCTCAAGTCTTCAATTAATTCACACGCATCTTTGTAAGGGTTTACTTCTGATACTGCAATAACACATTCCTGGAATATTCCATTATCTGTTATCTGCAAACAATAATCTGAATCTTGTTCTGCTACTGCAATATCTTTAATACAATAATTTGTTATTTCTTCATCTGTTGAATTCTGGCATATTAAAGGATTAACTAATTCTATTCCTACTTCAGCAAAACAATTATTTTTTTGACTTTCTTCTAAAAAGAAAGTGCATAATGCTTCTTCTTTTATGCTTTGTAAAATTGTATTCAAGCATTCATCTTTGTTAAACCCTGTTGAAGTTTTAGAAGTAGACATATAACTACAAATAACATAATCATTTAGGTTTACTGCAAGAGCCTTAAAGCAGATGTCTTTGTCTCTTGTAACTGAAACATCTTTGCAGGCTTCAATGCTGTTTTCTGCTGCAGCAACAATTGAATTGCATGCATTAGATTTTTCGGGGTCATTTATTATTTGATTGCATCCTGATGCATCTTGTTCTGAAATTGCAATTTCATAAAAGCATTCGTTTCTTAAAGAAACATTTGTGATTTTGATTTCTTTGCAAGTAGCATAACTCTTTAAGTTTACTGCAATATCTTTAACACATTTATCTATATTTAGTTCTTTCATTTCCCTGCATGCCCCGACATCATTGAATTCAACTGCATACTCATTCAGGCATTGATCTATTTTCAATTGAGTTCCTTCTTTGTTGCATAACTCTACAAAAGGTTTTTCTTCTCCGTTTCCTGGATTCAAAATTATCGGGATTCCAAAAGCTTCAAGTGAGGTATTGCTTTCTTTATCTGTTTTTGTAACTGAAGTAATAACATAATAATATGTTATTCCCCCGGTTAATTCTTCGTCAATAAAACTTTCTGTTTTAACAGGAAATGAATTAATTTTCCCATAATCTTTTCCTTTATTCAAGCTTCTATAAATATTATATCCTTTTAGTGTATCACTGTTGATTGGGTCCCAAGTTAATTCAAGTGAACTAACTTTAGAAGTAACTTTTAAATTAGTCGGAGGGCTTAAAACAGTATCTTCTCCTGTTCCATTGTTTCCTCCATTGTCTGGAATAACTTCAGGACAGCCTGCAAAAAAAATCATTAATGCAATTAAAATCAATACTTTTGTTTTCATCACTAAATAATACACTATTATCATTTAAATTAGTTTTGTTTTAATTAAAAATTGAGTTCATTAATTAAAAAAAAAGTTTCTGCAATTCATTTATATTAGTTAAACCCTAATTATAATTTATAATTAATTTAATAAGGTGATGAATTGACTAAACACATTTTTTTAAATAAACTTTTTTTAGTCGGGGTTTGTCTATTTTTTATGGTTTTTGTTTTGCCTTTGGTTAATGCAGGGTTTGTTGTTAACCATATAAATTATAATGAAT
>PFAI01000017.1:9154-31599 GCA_002763225.1 Candidatus Diapherotrites archaeon CG10_big_fil_rev_8_21_14_0_10_31_34 | reverse complement strand
TAGTTCAGGAATTGAAGGACATATTGCTTTAATGATTTTAACAATGATTTTAATTGTAACAGGACTGCAAATAATTTTGTTTGGTTTTCTGGCAGACATGAAAAAGTGAAAAAAATGAAAATTGTTTTCATTACCAGAAAATACCCGCCATCAATTGGCGGAATGGAAAAACTTAGTTATGAAGTTACTACAAGAATTTCAAAAACAAATAAAAGCGAAATAATTGCATTGAAAAAACCACAGATCTTTTTGCCTTTTTTTGTTTTTTATGCACTAATAAAAATTTTTTTTGAAAAAGAAAAATGCATTATTCATATGGGTGATGGATTGTTAAGTCCTTTAGGTTTAATAATAAAAAAAGTAAAAGGTTTTCCGATTGTTTTAACTTTGCATGGATTAGATGTAACTTTCCCAAATTTTTTTTATCAGAAAATAATGCCTTTTTTCATGAAAAAATATGATAAAATAATTTGCATAAGCAATAAAGTAATAGAAGAATGCGAAAAAAGAGGGATCCCAAAAAATAAATGCGTATTTATTCCAATAGGAGTTGAAAAAAAAGAAAAAATTGAATGTAATAAAAGTATATTGAAAGAAAAAATAGGAGTTGATCTAGAGAGAAACGAAATTTTGCTCTCTGTTGGGAGGTTGGTTAAAAGAAAAGGATTCCACTGGTTTTTATCAGAAGTTTTTCCGACAATCTTAAAAAAACACAATAATTTGGTTTACTTGATTGTTGGAAAAGGGATTATGGAAAAAGAAATAAAAAAAGTAATAAAAGAAAAAAAACTTGGAGAAAATGTTTTTTTGTTGAGCGAAGTAGAAAACAAGTTTTTGGAAGAGATTTTTGCTTGCTCTGACATATTTGTAATGCCAAATATAAGGGTTGAAGGGGATATAGAAGGCTTTGGAATTGTAGCAATAGAAGCTGCTTCATATGGTTTGTCTATTGTTGCATCAAATATTGAAGGGATAAAAAACGCAATTCAAAATGGAAAAAACGGAATTCTTGTAGAAGAAAGAAATTCAGAAGAATATCAAAAAATTATTATTGATTTACTTGAAAATAAAGAAAAAAGGGAAAAACTAGGCAATGACGCCAAAAATTACACAAAACAAAACTTGTCTTGGGGCAAAATCATAAAAAGATATCTGGATGTTTATAAGTCAATATAAGTTAAGTGAAATCACAAACTCAATTCTTTTTTTTGTAGTCCATTAATAAACAACAGTCTTCAGATAATTTGCCAAAAATACAAATAAGCTTGCCTGTTCCGTTTATAATCAAAAAAAATAATAACTCAAAAAAATTATATTTCCTGTGAAACAAAACTGTTTTAACAAGATTAAATGTCTTATGCACCTTTGGAAAGTCATAACCCAATCCTTTCTTTTTAAGAAAAAGCAAATGAGATATTGCTCGCCCTCTTCTGAATTCATTTTTAAAATATTTCCAAATGGGACGAGGGTTATAGCTAACAATGGCTTTTTCTAGTAAAATAATTTCTTCCCCGAACGCTTTAGCCCTTTCCCCAAATTCAACATCTTCATTTGTAATAAAAAGTCTCTCATCAAATCCCCCAAGTCTATTGAATGTTTTCTTTTTAATAAACATGTTGCAGGTGGCTGCAAAACCATTTTCTATAAAAAACTCTTGATCCATTTTTGCTAAAAATATTGCTTTTTTTATAAGGGAATAATTATCTAAAACAATTTTTCCTGCGGCAACATTTACATTTTGATTTGTTTCAAAAAAAAGTTTAGCTTCTTCCAGCCAATTTTTTTCAGCAAACCGGTCACTGTCAATAAAAGCAATTATTTTTCCTTTAGCTTTTTTTACCCCTAAATTTCTTGTGGCTCCTGCCCCTTTTTTCTTATTTAAAAAAACTTTAACTTGAAAATTTTTTGTTTTTTTTACAGTATTATCTGTAGAATTATTGTCAACTATTATTATTTCATATTTCTTTTTTGGGTAACTTTGATTCAACAAACAAGTTATACATCTCTCAATAGTCTTTTCTGCATTTTTGGCCGGAATCACCACACTAAAATCAAGTTTATTTTCTTTCAGCATAAATTATCCCTAATTTATAAAAAGGCTTTACATAAAGCTCTTTGTGAAGTGAAAGTATTACCTTAAAGCCATTTTTTTCTAAGTGTTCCTTTAATTCAAGGTACCTGTAACTTTCTTTAAAATCATGAAATTCTAATGCAATATATTTTATTTTTTCTAAAATTTTCTTTGGGGCAGAAAATAAAACATCATATTCACAACCCTCACAATCAATTTTCATGAAATCACAATAGCTAAGGCAGTTATCATTAAATATTTTTTCAAGAGAGATAAAGTTAACTGAAACAGATTTTCCTGTTGCCTTTGCAGGAAAGCAGACACTGTGTTCACTACTGCTTTCAGATAAAAAAAGCTGATTTATTTCCTCTTTACTTCCTACAGCAAGATTAAATGCTTTAATATTAGACAAACCATTCAGTTTAATGTTTTCTTTAAGTAAATTAAAATTTTCTTTTTCTGGTTCAAAACAATAAATTTTTCCTTTTTTGGCAATTGAACCTGAATAAACCGAAAATGCCCCTATGTTCGCACCAATATCAATTACGATATCCTCTTGATTAATTTTCTTATAATTAGTGTATGATTTGGGCAATAAGCATTCCATCAAAACAACTAAATCAACTTTATTGTTTCTTATACCAAAAACCAAGTCATTCCTCAAAACGCATTTAATTTTGTCTTTTGAATTGGCACCCAAAAAAAATCGCATAATTAAATGCCAGTTCTTAAATAACTTAAAAATTGAAACAATTTGTCCAAGTTTATTAACTGAGTTTTTAATCAACAAATCCAACTCCCTTTAAATGCGGGTTAAGGCATGATTAGATCAAATTTTATTTGTTTTCCCATTTTTATTAATAAATATATGAAAAGAATTCTTTTATTTGGAACGTTTTCGCTTTTTATAGCTAACATTGTTTACATGCTTTCTGGTTATGGAGTAAACATTTTCTTGGCCAAAACTCTTGGGGCAGCAAATTATGGAATCTATGCAATAACTATTTCTTTGGTTTCATTAATATCCATACTTTTTATTAGTGGAAGCCAAGGTGCAATAAGCCTATTAATATCCCAAAAAAAGAATAATGCAGAATCAATTAAAAAAAGTGGAATTAAATTAAATTTATTTATTGGGGTTCTTGTTTTCATAGTTTATTATCTTTGCGCTGATTTAATTGCAATAGGATTAAATGATTCTTCAATTGCTCTCTATATAAAAATAAGTTCTATTATGATCCCAATTTTCTTTCTTTATCCTGTTTTTTTAGGGTACTTTAATGGGTTGCAGAAGTATAACAAACAATCTCTTGTAACCATTTCCTATTCTATTACAAAATTTGCTACAATAATATTTTTGGTTTTGTCAGGGTTTTCACTTTTTGGAGCAATAATTGGATTTGCATTAGCTCCACTTGCAGCAATTGTAATGGGGGCTTATTTATCTGAAAAAAATAAAGCAAAAAAATCTTTTGAATACTTAAAAATATTAAAATTAGCAATTCCTATAACTGTATTTAGTTTTTTGTTTGAAAGTGCTTTCACTTTTGGTTTGTTCTCAGTAAAAGCATTACTAATAGAAAACGGTTTGACAGGATTATATAATGCTGCACTACAAACAAGCAGACTTCCTTATTATTTAACTATGGCACTTGCTGGTGCATTATTTCCTATCATTTCTGAATCTTTTTCAAACAATAAAAAAAATGAGTTAAAAATGCATCTTAAAAAATCATTAAAATATTTTATAATTTTTATTTTACCCCTATCCATTATTCTATCTCTTTTTAGCAAACAAATCCTTAAAATTTTTTTCGGAAATGAGTTTATTTTAGCCTCTGAATCTTTGTTTTGGCTTGCAATCAGCTCAATATTTGTTTCTTTGTTTTACATTTTCTGTGTGGTTTTAATAGCAATGAACAAAGAAAAAGAAACAGCATTAATCTCAGTCATTGTTTTGGTTGTTTCAGTAATTCTAAATTTTTTGTTAATCCCTGTGATTGGAATAAAAGGAGCTTCAATAGCAACAGGCATTAGTTTTTTTGTCGGGTCAATAATTTGTGGGATAAATGTTTTTAGAATAGTGTTCTTAAAAAAGAAAAGTGAGAAAAGCAATGATTAAGATAAAAGAACAGGTAATTGAATCAATTACTTTGGCAGCAAAAAGCGTTTATCCAGATGAATTCATTTCAATGCTGGGAAGGAATAAAGAAAACGAAATAACTGAATTAGTGATTTTTCCAGCAGTGTACGGAAAAAACTTTTCTTCAATCAGAACAGATTTGATTCCATTTGACAAAAGCATTGTTGGAACAATTCACTCTCATCCAAGCAACAACAATAATCCCTCTCAAGGAGACCTAAAAGTTTTTTCTGCTTTAGGCGAAATACACTTAATAATTTGCTGGCCATTTAATTTAGACAACCTAAAAGGATTTGACAGAAAAGGAAAAGAAACAGAAATAGAGGTAGTCAGATGAAAAAAAAAAGGAAAAGCAGGAAAGCAGGGCTGAGCAAAGCGAAGATACTACATCGTGCTCAAACGGCGAAACGTTTGCGTTACACCCGCACGGAAGCGGGTAGTAAAATGAAGCCATTGACTTTAATTATAATGGATGGATGGGGAATATCAGAAAAAACAACAGGAAATGCAGTTTATTTAGCTCAGCCAAAAAACTTTTTGAATTATCTGAAAGAATTTCCTCACACAGAATTAAAGTGCTCTGGAAAAAACGTTGGACTGCCAGAAAAAACACAAGGAAACTCTGAAGTAGGACATTTACATATCGGAGCAGGAAGAATTGTATTCCAGCCGTTAATGCTGATAAATAATGAAATAAAAAAAGGAAGTTTTTTTGAAAATAAAGTTTTACTAGAAGCAATGAAAAAAGCAAAAAAACAAGGAAAAAAAATTCATTTAATGGGATTATTATCAGATGAAGGAGTTCACTCAACCACAAGGCATTTGAATGCATTACTGGAAATGGCAAAAAAAGTGAATGCAAAAAAAGTTTTTGTTCACTGTTTTTTGGATGGAAGAGATGTCCCTGAAAGGTCAGCAGGAAAATACCTGAAAAAACTGCAGGAAAAAATTAAAGAAATTGGCGTGGGAGAAATTGCTTCAATGATTGGAAGATATTATTCAATGGACAGAGACAATAACTGGGATAGAACAGAACAGGCATTAAGGCTTTTAACAAAAGGAAAAGGATTCAAGGAAAACAATGTTTTACAGGCAATAGAAAATGCATATAAAAGAGGAGAAGAAACAGACTATTATGTTAAACCAATTTTGTTGAACGAAAAAGGATTAATTGAAAAAAATGATGCAGTAATTTTCTTTAATTTCAGGTCTGACAGGAGCAGACAGTTAACTAAATGTTTTACTGAAAAAAAGTTTAATGCACCAAAAGTAAATTTTGTCTGCATGACAAGATATGACAAAAACATTAAAGCAAAAATAGCTTTTGAACAAACAAAAGTGAAAAACAATTTAGGAAAAGTTTTAGCAGAAAATGGTTTAAAACAGTTAAGGGTTGCAGAAACAGAAAAATATGCTCATGTAACTTTCTTTTTTAACAGCCAGGAAGAAAAACCAAATAAAAGCGAAGAAAGAATTTTAGTTAATTCTCCTAAAGTGCCTTCATATGATTTAAAACCTGAGATGAGTGCAATAGAAGTAAAAGAAAAAGTTTTAGAGGAAATAGAAAAAAACAAGTTTGATGTAATTATTGTAAACTTTGCTAATGCTGATTTAGTGGGCCATTCAGGAAAAATTGATGCAGTAGTAAAAGCAATTCAGACAGTTGATAACTGCATAGGGGGAATAGTTGAATCAGTGCTGGAAAAAAAAGGGGCAGTAATAATTATTTCTGATCATGGAAACGCAGAACAAATGTTTTATGAAAACGGAAAAAAATGCCCTGCACATACAACAAATAAAGTTCCGTTTATTTTAATTTCAAACGAAGAAAAACTAAAAAAAGCAAAGTTAAAAAAAGAAGCAGAATTAATTGATGTTGCGCCAACAATGCTTGAACTGCTTGAAATAAAAAAACCAAAAGAAATGACTGGAAAAAGCCTGATTGACTGATTTCGCTAAGTTTAAATATTATTAAACTCTATTTTTATCTGAATGAAAAAAGGTCAAATTAGTCTGGATTTAATGTTTACTGTAATTGTAGTAATTCTTTTAGCCCAAGTGTTTGCTACTTTTACTCAGGAATTAAGCCAGTCAGAAAGAACAACAGGGATAAGAGCCCAAGAACAAAATATTTTAAACGATTTAACTGAATTAATTAACCAAACCAAAATATTTGATGAAAACAGAGACAGCAATTTTAATATAAATTATAGAATCCCGTTTATAATTGACCCGCAAAAAAGAGGAAAACAAGACTGCAATATCACTTTGCACAGAAGTAATTCTCCAAATACCTATATGAAAATCAGTTATAAATCAATTGGCTTAAATGAAGTTGCAGTAAAAAAAGACATTAACTTTAATTTTTTGTTTAAAACAGACTTAAATTATATTTGCGGCCAGATGATTGATGCAAACAGGGATAATTGGGGAGAAACATGAAAAAAGGACAAATAATTTCATTGGATTTCATTATGTCATTGGTTTTACTGGTGCTGGCTGTAGGATTAGTACTGCAGTTAAGTGAAATAGAAAACTATAATTTTAAAGACAAAGAACTAAAAGACGACACTCAAATAATGGGAAAAACTGCAGCAAACAATTTAGTTAACAGCCCAAAATTAGTTTGCGAATTAGTTGATTTCAGAGACCAGAATACGGTTTTATCTTATATGAGTAATTGTTTGCCTGACTTTAACTTTACTGCACCATACACTGCATGCGGGGGAAGCGAAACAGCATGCAAAACCTGGGACAAATACGGAAATTTACATAGAACATTTAAACCAGTGTTAAAAGAATTTTTGGGTTTGCCTGAAAATTATTCTTGTTTTATTAAAGTAACAGGAGGAAAAGTTATTCCAACTTTAAATGCAGCATTACTTTCAGACTGTGAAATTTCTCCTCCGGCTTTAGCAAAAAATGTTTATGCAATAGATTTGAATGTAGTGTTCCACAACAAAGTAAATGGAACTACTGGGAAAACTTTAACAGTAGACAAAAACGAATTCGAGCAATGCAGAGTTTACGGTCCAGATGGAATACACTGCAATCTTTATCCTGCAACAATAAAGTTTATGGTGTGGAAAAATGACTAAAGGATTTATTTTCAGCACTGATGCATTAATTGGATTAGCAACAGTAATGATTTGCACACTGATATTAACTTTCCCTTATTCAATTGAAGAAGGAAGCGAAGCAAACATTTCATTCATAAAACAAGAGCTTCCAAATCAGGCAATGACAGGGTTTTATTTAGGAAAAGATGCAGAAGACAGCGGATTAAAGTCAACCAATGTAGATTTTAATAATTTTGATTACGCTGAATGCTTTAGTTTATATGATTACAACAAAGATTATCAGACAGTTTTTGGCAGAGGCGGAGTAATTGAAAAAAAATATTGCATGGGAAAAAGGAGTTTAAGATGAAAGGATTTTACAGTGTTTTGATTGGAGTAATAGTTTTGCTGGTTTTATCTACAGCATTATTTACTGTTAATTCATTCAATAAAAGCCAGGCATTAATTCCACAAAAAGAAAGCTTTAATTATACAATAAAACAATGGCAGAATGCAAGAATGGTATTAGATAAATCCACTTCAGATGCAATAATTGACTCGGCTTTTTCTGCAAAATGCTTAACAATCGGAGTAGCATTCAATGACTCAAATATTATAAGCTATGATTTGAATACTGTATCAGAACTGAATTCAAACTGCCAAATAAGAAATTTAAAGAGTGCGAATATTGTAATGAAAAAAATTGTTGACAGACAACCTCATTCAGTAGGAGAAAGAAGCGTGTTTGATGTAAATGTTTATTTTGATTTAATGTGCCAGCATCATATTGAAATAGGAATTGATTTGAATTCACTGGCTTCATTTGACAAAAACGTTTTATTCCAAAAAAGAATTGATGCAAATTTTAATAGTATAACAAATGACTGTAATTTGTTTGTATTGGATTTGGATTCAAATTTAATGGACGTAAATTACAGCAATGTCCATTACGGGTAATGTTAATTACTTTCCTTAAAAAAACTTTGAAATGTGTTTTGAAACTCCAGAACCATACTGCAAAGCTTTTTTTGGCTTTAAAGCAATTTCCTCTGAAATCCCTAAATCTAAGGCAAGCTTTCTTAAAACTCTTTTTCTTAAATTGTCTTTTGAACTAAAAATTTTTTGGTTAACCGGAATTCTCATTGAAGTGCAGATTAAATCTTTGTCTAAAAAAGGAATTCTGTGCTCTAAATAAAAATTCATTGAAATTAAATCTTCTCTGTAAAGGTTTCTGCTCCATAAATTAAAAATTGAATGCCAGATTTCATTCTGAACTTTATTTAAAGAAAATTTAGTGTAAGAATGATAACCCCCAAAAATTTCATCTGAACCCTGCCCGGAAAAAATAGTTGAAAAACCTTTTTTTTTCACTAATTCACATACTGCATATTCCGGAACAGCTAAATGCAACTGCATTTCATCAAAAAAAGAAAGCAAGGAAAGACATTTAAGAGATAAATCCTTTAATTCATCTTTTTCCAATACTCTGGTGTGAAGCTTTAAACCTAATTCATCTGAAGCCCTTGCCGCAGAATTCAGGTCATGAGAATCCTGCATTCCAACAGAAAACAATTCAGTTTCAGGAATCATTGAAGAAACAGCTTTAGCAATAACAGTTGAATCAACGCCTCCGGAAAAAAGCACTGCAGCTTTATCTGTGTTTCTTGTTCTCAAAAAAACTGATTCAAAAAAAGATTTTTTTAAATCCAAAAAAGAAGCTTTTTTAATGCACTTTTTTTTCATTTCATCAAAAGAAAAAACTTTTTTTATTTCAATTCCTTTCTGAGAAAGAATTAATAAATTTCCTGGAAGCAAAGGCAAAGGATAATTAATATTCATTTTCTTTAATGGTTTTGGTTCAGAAGAAAAAGCAATAAAAGAATCATTTTCTCCAAACCAAACAGGCTTTATTCCAAACAAGTCTCTGAAAACATAAATCTTTTTTTTAAAGTAAATTGCAATAGAATATTCGCCATTAGCGTTATTCATAAATTTGTTAACTGCTTTTTCAATTGAATTATTTTTTAACTCTCTTTCAAAAAACTCTTTAATAAAAAGAGAATCAGATTCTGAATCAGAAAACTCAAAAAAGTTATATATTTCTCCGTTAAAAATTATTGTTCCATCAGAAAAATCAATCGGCTGAACATGAAATCCCCTGACAGGCCTTAAAGAATGAGCCAAACCAATTGAACCCTTAATAAAATTGTTTCTCAAAGAAAAAATGGTTTTAGAATGAATTGTTTTGCCTTGAACTGAAACCCCAAAAAAAGCATTTCCTCTGTGCTTTAAATCAAACAATAATTCCATTAAATGATTAAATACATCTTCATTGTTTTTTGAAATCACACCAGAAACAGAGCACATAATACTATTCTTTGAAAACAACCTATTTAATTTTATTGGATTGTTAGGGAAAAAGCTAACAAAAAGAAAAACAAATTAATAATATCAAAAGAGAATTCTTTAATGAAAGAAAAAACAAGAATTGGAATTACCATTGCCTCAATTTTTGCAGTTGCAATGATAGTTATTGCTTTTGGAAACTTTATTGAAAGCCAGAAAAACTCTGATTTAATTCCAATTGGAGAAGGAAAAGCAATTCAGCTAAATGAAAATAATGCAGGAAAACTTGAATTAAAAGATGAAACAATAATAAAAGAAAATAAAACAGAAATAAAAAAAGATGAAACAGCAACAGAAGAAGATGAAATAAAAAAACAAATTAAAAGTGATGCCATAAATTTTAGTGGAACAAAATTAAACTGAATAATAATATTCTCCTTTTTGTTTTTGTTCTTTATCTTTAATTGAATTCAGTTTGTTTGCTCTGGGTCTTCCGGTTTCAGGGTCTCTCCTGAAAGTAACTGACATTTCTTTAAGGAAAAAATTCATTCCAGAATGCATTTCCTGCGGAGCAAAAGATTTTCCTGAAACAGAAGTAATTCCTTCAAATACAATCAGCCTGTCAGAAATATAATCAATAAACAATACATCATGGTCAACAATTAAAGCTGTTTTGCCTTTTTTTTCTATGATGCTTCTGATTGCTTCAGCAATTTTTAACCTGTCTTCAACATCAATAAACGCAGAAGGTTCATCCAATAAATAAAGGTCTGCTTCTTTGCTTAAACAAAAAGCTACTGCAACTTTTTGCAGTTCTCCTCCGCTTAAATTACTTAAATCTGAATCCATTAAAGAATCCAAAGAAAGCTTTTTTCTGAATTCAGAATTAAATATATCTTTGTTTATTTCAGGCAGAGAAAATAATTCTCTGACAGTTTTTTTCTCTGAATTCAACTGCTGTGATTTAAAAGAAATTTTCAGTTTAAAATCCAGTTTAGTGTTATCTGGTTTTATTTCCCCTGCAAGCATTCTGACAAAAGTTGTTTTACCTAAAGCATTTCCACCAACAATTCCAATTACTTCCCCTTGCCTTAAATTTCCTTCTTCAATTTTTAAGCTAAAACCAGGAAACTTTTTTTCAAGAAAAGGATAAGAAAAGAAAATTGATGTCTTCCTGCTTTTTTGAGGCGGCTTTACTTCAAAACTTAATTCTTTGCTTCGAAATTTAAGGTTTTCATCTTTTAAATAGCCGTTTAAAAATTCATTTATTCCATTTCTGGAACTTTTAACTGAACTGACTACTCCATAAACGCCGGGAGAACCATAAAAAACATGGATGTACTCGCTTAAATAATCTAATACAGCTAAATCGTGTTCAACAATTAAAACGCTTTTATTTGATTCAGCTAAAGAATTAATTACTTTAGCCATGTTTAATCTTTGTTTGATGTCCAGAAAAGAAGAAGGTTCATCAAAAAAATAATAGTCTGCCTGCTTTAATGCAGTAGCAGCAATAGCAATTCTTTGAAGTTCTCCGCCGGAAAGAGTTTTGATTTCTTTATTCAAAATTTCTTTTAAATCAAGCAATTCAATTAATTCATTTAATTTATTTCTTTCATCAATTTTTTTCAGTAAATCTAAAACTTTGCCTTTGGCTTTTTTTGGGATTAATTCAATTCTCTGAGGCTTAAAAGAAAGTTTTGAATCTTTTTTTGCTGAATTAAAAAAATTCATTAACTGTTTTCCCTTAAATTTTTCAAGTACTTTATCTATTGAAGGAGTTTCATCAAAATTTCCTAAATTAGGCGTCAATTCATTTGAAAGAATCTTTAAAACAGTTGATTTTCCTATTCCATTTTTTCCAATTAAACCGACAACAGCTGAATTCTTTGGATAAGGCAGGTTGTATAATCTAAAAGAATTTTTTGAAAACTGATGAATTGGAAAATCAAGTTCAGCAGGCTTGTTAATAATTGAAATTGCATCAAAAGGACATTTAACCACGCAAATCTGGCAGCCAATACATAATTCTTCAGAAATTTCAGGAAAATTTTTTTCGTTTTCAATAATGCATTCTTTTTTGGTTCTGTTTACAGGACACATTCTGATGCACAAAAAATTCCCACATTCTATTGGATGACATTTATCATAATCCAATACAGCAATTCTTTTCTTTAAAGCCATAATAAGACTAGAATTAAAAAGAATTAAAAAGAAATTCAAAAGAATGAAAAACAAAAACAAAAGGATAAAACGGAAATTCAAAAGAAAAAAAAAGAAACTCAAAAGAAGAAAAAAGGAAAAACAAATAAAAAAACATGAAAAAAAACAAAAAGAAAAAAAAGAGAATTAAAAACAATTAAAAAACAGTTTAAACAAAAATCTTTAATGAAAAAACTTAAAATAGATTTAAAAAACAATTTTCTGGAACTTATCCCTGAAAGCCTAGATGACTTATGGTATTTGGAAAGAGTACTGGAAAAAGGGGATTTAGTTAGTGGAACTTCTGAAAGAAAAATTAAAGGAGAAGAAGGAAGAAAAGCACAAAAAATGATTATATGGGTTGAATTAGAAGCAGACAAAATAGAGTTTCATGAAAATTACCAGCAGTTAAGGGTTTCAGGAAAAATGAAAGCCATGAAACCAATAGAATTCTTTGAAGCAAATGCATTCCATTCAATTGAATTCGGATTAAAAGACAAAATCAAAATCAAAAAAAATAAAATAAAACAATTTCAGATTGATATAATAGAAAAAGCAGTTAAAAGCTCTGGAAGAAATCAATTACTTTTAGTTGTATTAGATGACGAAGAAGCAACAATAGCAGAAGCAAGCGAAAAAGGATTAAAAGTCAAGGCAGTAATTAAATCAGGAAAAC
This sequence comes from Candidatus Diapherotrites archaeon CG10_big_fil_rev_8_21_14_0_10_31_34, assembly GCA_002763225.1. GTDB lineage: Archaea > Iainarchaeota > Iainarchaeia > Iainarchaeales > 1-14-0-10-31-34 > 1-14-0-10-31-34. The sequence continues at coordinate 19,102 of PFAI01000017.1, read as the reverse complement.
AAGGAAAAAGATTCAAAGAAGAAAAAGGAAAAGAAAACAAGTACTTTGAAGAAATAATAAAAAAAATACAGGAAGAAAAAAAAACAATGATTTTGGTTGCAGGGCCGGGATTTACAAAAAATGATTTACAAAAATTTTTAGCAAACAAAAACATTAAATTAAACGCAGTATTTGAAAGCAGTAATTCAGTGGGAAAAACCGGATTAAATGAATTAGTTAAAGAAGGGTTAATAGAAAAATTTTTACAGGAAAGCATGCTGATAAAAGAAAACAAGAAAATGGAAGAAATAATGAAAGAAGCCAGAAAAGATAATTCAATGGTAGAATATGGTTTAAAAGAAATTTCAGAGGCAGCAGAAAAAGGGGCAGTAGAAGAATTAATTGTTTCAGACAAAAAATTTTTTTCAGACAGAGAAAAAATACAGGAATTAATGGAAAAAGTTGAATCATTTAAAGGAAAAATATTATTATTTTCTTCTGAACACGAAGCAGGCGAATACTTAAACGGTTTTGGGGGAATAATTGCTGTTTTAAGGTTTAGAGACTAAAAGAAAAAGTATTAAAACAAAAAAAGCGTAATATTTGAGTGATTTAATTGGTTTTGCCTATAAGTGATCTGCATTTTCTTTTTTTAACTATTTCAATGTTATTAATAGTTATTTCTTCTTACTGGATCTGGAAAACAAAAAGAAGTTTTGCTGAAAGCAATTTGAATAAATTTTTTAAATGGCTTTCAACTGGAGTTTTTTTGCTTGCAGTAAACCTTGTAATGCACTTTCTTTTAGAGGTAACCGGGTTTGTCAAAGGAGAGCTGCTTGACTACTTTTTTTATTTTTTCATAATTTTGTCAGCATTTTGTTTTGCCAGAGCTTCAATGTATTTAGAGGAATTATACAAAGAAAGTGATTTTATGAGTTTAGTTAAAGAAAAAATGCAAAACCAAACAGAAGAATTTTTTGAAGATGGAAAAGAATGATTACATTAATTTCAAGCGTAATAATAGATTTATTTATTGTGGTAATCAGTTTATTGCTTGTAAAAAAAATTAAGCCAAACAAAGGAAATTTACTGAATTTAGCGTTTGGAACTTTTTGGTTGGGCGCAACAGGAATATACTTTTTTGTAGCATTAACAGATTTAAGCGGAATATTTAATTCAGTTTATTTTTCAAAATTATTTTTTACTTTAGCAATAATTTTAGCAGTCATTCCTTTTGTTTCAATTTCATTGTTTTTAAGCGCCACATCATTAAAAGGAAAAACAATCTGGATTTTACCTGGAATTTCAGCAATCACCGGCTTAATTTACATTTATTTTAATGCGACAGCATCATATGTCGGGCCATTAATGGAGTGGACACTAAAATATATTATTCAAAGCAATGAAGCATTGCTTGCAACACAATACTCAGGATATTTTTCTTTTGTAATGGTTGCATTGCTTGCATTACTTGCATTTAGGGCAAGAAAAACAAGCACTTTTATTCAGTTTAATTCAGTTGCGATTTCAATGGGATTATTTTTTATCGGAGGATATCTTGATTTGATTGGAACAACAGGAATTGAAACAGTTTTAATGAGAGTAGTAGTGGTAATAGGAGCATTAATTGGTTTTGTTGGTTTTTCTCCGGGAATAAAATTAATGAAACTTGCACACAGATTTAGTTAATCCTTTAAATGAAACTCAAACCATTCAACTTTTTTATTCAAAATTAATTCTTTTATTTTTTTTTGTTTTTGAGACAAAAAAGATTTATTTGACTTGAATTCACAAAAAACAATTTTGTCTTCAGAAAAAACTATTCCGTCAATTGGATTGCCTAAAAAATGAAAAGAAAAAGGATCAAAAGGAAAATCATTAGACAAAGGAATCCATTGTTCAGTTAATTTACCGTATTTAACGCTCTGGGATTTCTTTGAAAAAGAAAGTTCATTTAAGTCTTCTTTTAATTTAGCATATTTTGAATAAAGAAAATATATTGCCCCAAGAGAAATCAATAACAACAAAAATAACAGTAATTCAATCATTTAAATCAAATAAAATAGAAAGAAAGAAAATAAAATAGGCTAGTTTAGCTTTTTAGAAACATAAACTCCATCATTTTTAAACCCCAAATTCCAGTAATATTCTCTTGCACCAATTCCGGAAATAACATTTATTTTATTAAAAGAATTTTCCAAAGCAATTTCTTCTGCTTTCTGCATTAACTTTTTTCCAAAACCCTTGTGCTGGAACTCGTTTTCTTTTGGAGAATTATTTAAAGGTAAAGATTTGGAATAAATATGAAGCTCTCTGATTAAAGCAGTTTTAGAAGTAATTTCTTTTCTAAATGGATTAAAAGGAAAACGCATTCTGCAAAAACCATACAAAGAATTTTTGGTTTCCAGAGAAATAAAAAATTCTTTTCCTTTTGAAGCAGAATACTCTAAAACTTCTATTTTTGGTTCTTGGTTTGATTCAATGGTTCTTCCTATTTCCCTGCATCTGATGCAATTGCATTTCCAGTCATGTTTTTCCATTTCTTTTTCAATTAACTGGCGCAAGTTAGTGTGTTTTACTCCTGCAGAAACAACAGTTGAAGGAATGTCTCTTTGAATTCTCATTATTCTGGTGTATTTTGGAACAAAAGACTTCATTTTAGCAATTAGTTTTGCAGCCTGCTTTGAAGAATAAGGAGTGTAATCTCCTTTTTTCCACAAATCATGTAATTCAGTGTTTTTGATTACAAGACAAGGATAAATTTTCAGCATATCAGGCTTAAAATCAGGATCAGAAAAAGTTTTTTTGAAAACCCTTAAATCTTCTTTTGGAGTTGAATAAGGCAGGCCAGGCATTAAATGATAAGCAAACTTAAATGAACTGTCTCTCAATAAAGAAGTTGAATTAATTACATCCTGAACAGAATGATTTCTGTTAATTTTTTTGTATATTTCATCATTTAAAGTTTGAACTCCTAATTCAACTCTTGTTCCGCCAAATTCAAGCATGTGATTAATTTCTTTTTTCCCGCAAAAATCAGGCCTTGTTTCAAAAGTAATTCCAATAAATCTGTTTTCAGAGAATTGTGCTTTATCTATTGCTTTTTCCAGAGAAAAACTTTTGGTTTTGTTTACTGCATTAAAGCAGTCAAGCATAAACTGTTTTTGGCATTTAAAAGAAGCAGAAAGAAATGTGCCTCCCATAATAATTAATTCAATTTTTTGGGTTGAATGGCCGTTTCTTTTTAACTGGTCAATTCTGTTTCTGATTTGTTTTACTGCATCAAAATCATTTGCTATTGCCCGCATAGTGGTTGGTTCTCTTCCGGTATAACTTTTAGGAGTTTTAACATCAACCAAAGAGCTAGGGCAATAAATACATTTTCCTGGACAAGGCAAAGGTTTTGGCATTATTGCAACAGAAACAATTCCTGATAAAGAACGCACAGGCTTAATTAAAAGAAGTTTAACTAATTCAGGCTTTTTGTTTTTTGCAAAAGAAAGAATAGCAGGATTAGACGGAAAATCTTTCAAAGAATATTTTTTTGCAAGCTTTAATTTAAATGAATTAAGCTGTTTTTTGGAAGAAATTTTATCTGACAAAATTAAGCTAATTATTTCCTGAGAAAATTTTTTCAAAGTCATAAATGTTATTTATTTAATTATTCCAGAAAAAATCCGACAAAAGATTCAACTAAAAAATAAGGAAACAAATTAAGAGTAAAAAAAGGAAAACCATACAATGGAGCAGAATATTTGCTTAAAAGAGAAGACTCAACTGACAATTTTGAATTAAATTTTTTTTCTTCTCCTGAAAAAGATGATTTAAACAAAAAATTAAATTCTCTTCTGCCATAATACTTTGGATTAACAAAAACTGATTCTTTCAGAATTGATTTAGGTTTAACTGTAAAAGACTGTTCTTTAAACCAAAAAGACGGCAAATCAGAAGACAAAGAAATTTTTTGTTCTCCGATTGATTCATTGGAAAAAGTCAAAAAATATTCTGCCTGAGAATTCACTTTAGCTTCTTTATCTAAATCAGAAATATTAACAGACCATAAATCTTTTTCAACTTTAATTAAAACATCAAATGATTCAGTTAAACCTGAAACAGAATTAAATGCATTAAAAGAAATTTTTTTTGTACCAAGAGAAGCATCTAAAGGAACATTTAATTTAATTGAAATGTTTTTTCCTTCAAAAACTGATTCTTCACTCCATTCACTGAATTGCCCTTTAACTTCCAAATCAGTAAACCTTTCATCAAAAATAATTAATTCAAAGCTTTGACCAGGGGAAATCTTTCCTAATTCAATTGTATTTCCGGTAAATTCTGCTTCAACAGGAGAAACAACTTTAATTGCTGAAGTAAATGAAACCAGAAAAAGAAAAGTGAATAAAATCAATAAAAACTTATTAAGCATAATCCTTCAAATAATACTTATCCTGAAAGAAATAAAAAGAGATATTTATGAAAATACTGGTTTTAAGCGATATTCACTCAAGAAAAGAGAATCTGGAAAAGCTGATGGAAAAGGCAAAAGGCAAAGAAATAGAGTTAATTTTGATTGCAGGAGACTTAACCAACTTTGGAGGAGAAATTCAAACAAAAGAAGTTCTGGATATAGTGAAAAAAATGAATAAAAAAATTCTTGCAGTTCCAGGGAATTTAGATTCAAAAAAAGTAACAAATTATCTGGAAAAAGAAAAAATTTCATTGCACGGAAAAAAAGAAAAATTCGGAGAATTCACTTTTATTGGTTTAGGAGGAGCAACAAACTGCATTGGAGACACAGTTTTGACAGAAAAAGAAGTTTATGAAAAATTAAAGGAACTGATTAAAGAAGAAAAAGAAAAAGTTTTTTTATTAACTCATTCACCTCCAAAAAACTCTTCTTTGGATAAAAATTTTTATGGAAAAGCAATTGGTTCAGAATCAGTAAGGCGAATAATTGAAGAATTTTTCCCTGAAATAAATGTTTCAGGTCACTGTCATGAAGGATTAGGGGAAGAAACAATAAACAAAACTTTTTGTGTTAATCCCGGGGCAGTAAAAGAAGGAAAAATGTGTTTAATTGATTCAAAAACAAAAAAAACGGAAAGGATTAGTTTATGAATAAAGCAGAAACAAGATTTAAAATGATAAAAGAAAGACACAAAAAAACTTTCTTTAAAGCAGTAGAAGAAAAAAAAGCAGATAAACAAATGATTTCATTATGCAGTTATATTGCAGAAACAAAAAATTATTTTACTTCAAGCAGTTGTTCAGGAAGAATTGTATTACTTGACCTGGCAAAAGACGGAAACAAAAAAGAAGCAGCATTTCATTCAAAATGGCACAGAAAAGTAAAATTAAAAGAACTGATAACAGAAATAAAAAGAAAACAAAATGAAGAAGAATTATGGTTTAAGTTAGATTCATTTATCCTTCATTTAGGAACAAACTCGCTGGAAAACGCAAAAAAAATCCTTAAAATTACAAGAAAAACCGGAATCAGGAGAGCAGGAATAATGGTTGCAGAAGAAGGAAAATTTATTATAGAATTAATAGGAACCCAAACAATGTCTTTTCCTGTAAAAATAAAAGGAAAAATATTATTAGAAGAAGAATACCTGAAAAAAACTTTAGAAAAAGCAAACCAAAAACTGGAAAAAAACTATAATCAATTAAAAGAATTTGAAAAAAATGTGAGAAAAGAATTAAAGTGATTTAATTAAACAAAAAAAATTTAATTGAGTTATAATTCTTCTGAAACCTGTTCTAATACTTCAGTCGGATTATAATAATATTTTTGAACCATGTTTTCAACGTCTTCATTGCCGTGAATTCCGCTTAAAGACATCCATTCAATAATTCTTTCTCTTACTTTAATTTCTTTCATTACATCTTTTTTAGTTCTTGCAGCAGCATCAGCAAGCTTTTCAATTATATGAGAAGGAGTTGAAGTTCTTTGAATTAAATCTTCTTCTTTTTTCCATAAAAACAAATCCCCTAATAATACTTGGTCATCCATTCTGCTTACTTCACTCATCTGAACAACTCTTCTGATAATTCCTTTTCCAGGAGCATGCATTCTATACTGCACAATAATTAAGTCAAGCAATGGAAGCATTATATCAGGAACATTCATTGGAGCACTCTTTAATCTGGTTAACAATTCTTTTCCATTATTAGAATGAACTGTGCCCATGCAACCTGAATGCCCTGTATCCATTGCAGTAAATAATGTCTGGGCTTCAGGGCCTCTGACTTCACCTACAATAAGTCTGTCTGGACGCATTCTCAAAGCATTTTTTAATAAGTCATCCATTGAAAGTTCTGGTATGCCGGAAATAGCAGGCCTTGCTTCCATCTGAATCCAGTTTTGTCTTGAACCCAAATGAATTTCAGGGGTGTCTTCAATTGTAAGAATTCTGTCTTCTCTTCTCACAAAAACAGATAAAGCGCTTAAAGTAGAAGTTTTTCCTGTACCACTTCCTCCAGTAACAATCAAATTCATTGGTTCAATTCCAAATCCTTCAACCATAGTCCACAAAAAAGCAACTAAATCAGAAGTCATTGTTCCATTATTAATTAAATTAATTACACTTAACGGAGTTCTGGAAAACTTTCTGATTGTAAGGCTTGGACCAAAAGGAGTAGCATAAGGAGAAGTAGCATTAGCTCTTGAACCATCAGGAAGCCTTGCATCCAATAAAGGAAGAGATTCATTTAATTCCCTGTTAACAGTTCTGGCTACCCTATACAATAATCTTGGAAGAAAACCGTCTTTCCTAATCATAATATTTGTTTCACACATTGCATAACGCCTGTGAAAAACAAAAACAGGTTTATTATAGCCGTTAACCATTATTTCTTCCAGCCAGTCATCTTTCATTAAAGGAGACAAAAAACCATAACCAATTGATTTATCCAAAACAAAACGAGTTAATTCTTCCGGATGAACAATAAAATCCAAATGCTTTTTAGTTAATTTCAAAAAAGAATTATTTATTGCATCAAAAGATTCTGCGTCAGGCAAAGCATGCAATAAATTAAGTTTTTCAATTTCATGGATTACCTCAGAATTCAATTCATTCAAAAAATCCTTGGATAAACCTAATTTAGATGAAAGCTCTGGAATAGAAGCTTTCCTTAAAATAACGTTCTGCAAAACACTTCCAAATAATTTTTCTTTATCAGACAAAACAGGTTTCTTAATAAAATAATAATAATTAGGATAATCTTCAAAGATTTCAACAGAATCATATTCTTCAACTAAATTCAAATCTTTTCTTTTAACCGTGATTTGCTCTTCCTCTTTTACTTCTTTTTTTCCGATTAAATCCAATTCCTCGATTTCGCCCATAAAAAAACCCCAAAAAATGACAACTATATTAAATAAATAAACATAATATTTAAGGGTTTGCATGACAAACAAAAAAACAAAAACAGCTAAAATAAAAGAAAAAGTGCTTGAAAAGGTTACTCCAAGCAAAGAAGAAATAAAAAAAGAAAAAGAAATAGCTGAAAAAATAATTAAAAAAATAAATAAATACAAAGGAAAACACATTCAGGCATTGCTTGCCGGCTCGCTTTCAAGAAACACCCACTTGAAAGGAGACAAAGATATAGATGTATTTATTTTATTTGACAAAAAACTTGACAGAAAAGAATTTGTAAAAGAAGGATTAAAAATAGCAAAAAAGATTTCTGGAAAAAACTGGGAAATCGATTTCGGAGAACACCCTTATGTTAAAACAGAAATTGAAGGACACAAAATTGAATTGATTCCGGCATACAAAATTGATTCAACAAAAGAAATGCTTTCATCAGTTGACAGAACACCATTCCACACAAACTTTATTCAGGAAAAAATAAAAGACAAACAAAGAAACGAAATACGTCTGCTAAAAAAGTTCCTGAAAGGAATTAAATGCTATGGTGCAGAACTAAAAACACAGGGCTTTTCAGGGTATTTAACCGAATTATTGGTTTTAAAATACTCAAATTTTGAAAACACACTAAAAAAAGCATCTGACTGGAAACACGGAAAAACCCTTTCTTTAACAGAAAAAATTTCAAAAAAACAAGAAAAAGAACTGGCAAAAAAATTTAATGTTCCGTTAATTTTTCTGGACCCAACAGATGACAGAAGAAATGTTGCTGCAGCAGTATCAAAAGAAACATTTGAAAAATTCAAGAAAAAAGCAAAAGAATTCTCTAAAAACCCTTCAATTAATTTCTTTTATCCAAAACCAGTTAAAATTTTAAGTAAAACAGAATTCAAGAAAAAAATTCAGAAAAGAAATTTAGTTATAATTACAGCACCATATGAAAAAATCCATGAAGATGTAACTTATGGTCAATTAAGAAACTTTTTGAATAAACTTGAAAAAGAATTAAAGAAAAATGATTTTACTTTTTTAAAAGGAAAATTCTGGTCAGATGAACAAAAAAAAATGTTGGTATTGGTTGAAGTAAAAGAAAGAATATTAGAAAAAGAAAAAATGGTTAAAGGTCCCCCGGTTAAAATGACAGAACATGTAAAAAAATTCATAGAAAAACACGGCAAAAAAGCAAAAAAAATCGGAAGAAATTATCATGCAAAAGTCAAAAGACCGCATATTAAAGCAGAAACAGCTGTAAAAGAATTCATTGAAAAACAAATTAAAGTTAATCCAGAAAAATTCCTTGTAAAACAGCTGAAAAAAAAACACGAAATTTATTCAGGAAAAAATGTAATGAAAATCTACAAAGAAAAAGAAATAAAGGAATTCCTCATCAAGAATTTAATTAGAGGGGAATGAAATGCCTGAAAAAGCTTTCAGACCAACAACAAGGAATATATTTAATATAATGAGAATACACAAGAATTTCCCTAAAAGAAATTTTAAGCTTGCAATTGGAATAGAAGAATTTGAAGAAAGACTAAAAATTCCTGAAGAAAAAAAAAGAATGCTTTATGCATGGAATGTAAGAAGATTAAAAGAAGTATCAGCAAAAATGCATACTGACAAAATAATTGATATAGCAAACCAAATAATTAACACAAAAAAACCAATCATACAAATAGTAAAAAAAGAAAGAACAACCGAAGTAATGATAAGAAAAATAAATCAAGCAATACAAGGAAGAGACAGCACAACAACATTAAATTACGCTAAAGGAATAATACCCAGACAAAAAAAAGCATCAGGCGGAAAAAGAGTTAAAGTAACCAAACCCCAAATACAAGAAATAATAAGAATGCACGATAAAATGAATATGCGTTTTTCTGAAATAGCACCAATCATAAAATTACACCCAAATACAATAGCAAGGTATTACAGGGAAACAAAAGAAGATGAAGAACACGGAATTGACAAAGAAACTGCAAACAAAGCATTAAAAAAATTAAGGAGAATAAAACTGAAAAAATGAACTCGGAGGGATTCGAACCCCCAACCTGCCCGTCCGAAGCGGGCTGCGCTATCCAGTTGCGCCACGAGTCCAATAAACGTTTCGCCGTTTAAGCACAAAGAAAGCCTTAAAGCTTTTTAAAGTTAATACTACAGGAATAATTATGTAATACTGATTATATAAATTTAAAGTCAGATTGAATTATTTGAGGGGTTAAAAATGAAAATATGCAGTTCATGCAATAAAGAAGTGAACTTTGATTTCACTGAATTTCCTTGCCCTAAATGCGGGAAAACAAAAATAATCAGATGTGATCACTGTAAAAGCACTACAAAAGAATACAAATGCGAAGAATGCGGGTTTATCGGCCCATAAAATTTTTAAGGTGATAAAATGGGCAAAATGGTTTTAATTTACAAAATTTCTCCAGAAGGAATAGAAAAAACAGACAAAGTAGAAAACGCAATAAAAGAAAAAATAAAAGATTTAGGCGAATTAAAAGACATTAAAAGAGAACCAATTGCTTTTGGATTAGAAGCAATAAAAATTGCAATAGTAGTTGAAGCAAAAGGAACAGAAGGAATA
>PFAI01000017.1:0-9122 GCA_002763225.1 Candidatus Diapherotrites archaeon CG10_big_fil_rev_8_21_14_0_10_31_34 | reverse complement strand
GTTGATTTGATTTTTAAAAAGCTCTAAATATAATTAGAATGAGCAAAATGATCCGAAAAATAAGGCTAAAAAACTGGAAAAGCCATAAGCAATCAGAACTTGAATTCAGAAAAGGCACTAATGTTCTTACAGGAATAATCGGCGCAGGAAAAAGCACTGTAGTTGAAGCATTATGCTATGCTTTATTCGGGACTTATCCTGCATTAAAATCTAATTCAGTTAATTTAAATGAAATTATAATGAACAAGCCAAACCAAATGGAAGAAGCCAAAGTTGAATTAGAATTTGATTACAATGAAAAAAACTATTTAATTGAAAGAACTGTTTTTTTAGGAAAAAATGCAAACCAGGCAAAAATATTTGAAGAAGGAAGGCTTCTTGCAGGGCCAAAACCAAAAGACGTAAACGAAAAAATCAATGAAATAATTGAAATGAATTATGATTTGTTTTCAAGAGCAGTTTACTCTGAACAAAACCAGATTGATTTTTTTCTGAAATTAGATCCATCAACCAGAAAGAAAAAATTTGATGAAATACTTGATTTGGAGAAATACGAGAAAGCAAGAAAAACAAATATTACAGTAAAAAACAGAATAAAAAAAATTGCAGAAGAAAAAGAAGAATTAATCAAAAAAAACACTGATTTAATTGACGAAAAAGCATTAAAAGAACTCAATGAAAAAAAAGAGTTAAAAGAAAAAAGAATGAAAGAACTGGAAGAAGAAAAAGAAGCAAAAGAAAAGGAACTGGAACAAAATCTGAAAAAAATAAAGGAATTAGAGGAAAAAGAAAAAAAGTTCAAAAACTTAAACGAAAAAGCAATCAAAACAGAATCAAAAATAACTGAAACAGAAAAAAAACTAAAAGAAGAAGAAATTGAAATAAAAGAAGGAGAAAAAGAAAAACAAGAAAAAAAATTAACTGAATTAAAAAAAGAAAAAAAAGAAATAGAAGTTAAGAAAAAAGAATTTTCTGCAATACAGGTGAAATTTAATACTCAAAAAGAAAAAAAGAATTTAATTGGAAAAGAACAGGAAAAGAAAAAAGAACTGATTCCGGAAGAAATCACATCAAAAGAAAAAATGGAAGAAAAAACAAGAGAAAAAGAAACAGAATTAAATGAAATAAAAAAAATGATTCAGGAAAACGAAAAAAGAACTGAAGAAGAAGAAAAAAACCTTATTGAACTAAAAGAAGGGCTGCTTTCAAATGAAAAAAAAATAAAAGAACTGGAAGAAAACATTAAAAAATTAAGCAAAGCAGAAGCAGACTGCCCTGTTTGTTCCACTAAACTGAGCAAGGAAAAAAAAATTGAAATAATCAATTCAACTGAAAAACAAATCAAATACTTCAAAGAACTGATAAATAAAGGATTAAAAGAAGAAAAACAAAAAAGCAGGGAAAAACTGGACAAAACCAGAAAAGAAAAAAAAGAAGCAGAAGAAAAAGAAAAAAAATTAAAAGAAGAAAAAGAAAAAATCGGCTTATTAAAAGAAGTTTTTGATGAAATAAAAGAAAGAGAAAAACAAATTGAAGAACTGGAAAAAGAAATAAATAAACTCGAAGAATCAATGAAACAAAAAGAAAAGGAATTTGATGAAAAAAAAATTGAAGAACTTGAAAAAAACATTAAAAAAAGCGAAAAAATAATTGATTTATTCAAAGAAGTAGAAAAACTTGAAGAATGGAAAAAAGAATTAACTGAAACAATGGAAGAAAAAAAGAAGCTGGACTACAAAGAAAATGAATTCAGCGAAAAAAAAGAAGAATTGGCAAAAACCAATGCATTAATTTCATCTCTTGAAAAAGAAAAAGAAAACAGCATTGAATTAATTGAAAGCATTAAATTAAATATTAAAAAAATAGAACAGGAAAAAGAAAAAATAGAGCAGACAAAAAAAGAATTAGAATTATATGAAAAAACATTGGATAAACTGACTTTATTTAATAATGCATTAAACCAGACTCAGGCAGAATTAAGAAAAGAAATGATTGACACAATAAATGAAGCAATGGATGATGTATGGAACAGAGTTTACCCTTACGGAGACTTTACTTCAGCTAAAATGGAAATAGAAGAAGGAAACTATGAAATCAAAGTAAAAGAAAAAAACGGGAAATGGACCAGAGTTGAAGGAATTCTTTCAGGAGGAGAAAGAAGCGCTGCAGCAATCTGCATCAGAGTAGCTTTTTCTCTTGTGTTAACACAAAATTTAAGCTGGCTGATATTAGATGAACCAACACATAATTTAGACAGAAATGCAGTAATTGAATTAAGTAAAATGATGAGAGAACATTTACCGAACTTAGTTGAACAGATTTTTGTTATAACTCATGACTCTGAAATGGAAAAAGCCGCTTCAGGCAAATGCTATGAAATAGAAAGAGACAAAGAAAACGAAGGAAGCTCTATTCCAAAAACAACAGAAACAAATTAATCTTTTGAACCCATTCTTCTTGAAATATAACCAGCAATAAGGTTTCTGATTTTCTTTGAAAAATTTAAGTCCATTGAATTAATTACTTCTTTGTTTTTTTCAAAGTCTTTTGAAAAAGCTTTATTTTCTTCCATTAAAATTTCTGCTTTTGTTTTTACGCCTTTTGGAACAGATTTACCCATAAATTCACCTTAAGGATTTATTTTATTTACTTCGCCTGAAGGAAATCTCCTTAAAACAGCCAAAGGAATCTTTTTCTCAAGCAACTCCCTTTTAGCTACATCAAGCATTGTTTCTCCTTTCTCTGTTTTGATTAAAGGAGGAGCTCCTAAAGATAACTGAAAAGATCTTGCACTAATCAGTCTAGTTCTTTCAAATCTTGTTAAAATATCCATAATACACACCATTTATAATAATTTTAAAACCAGTAAAAATCGGTTAATTAATACATAATAAACAAGAGAAAAAACTTAAAAAAGCAACAGTTAAAGAAATTCAGCCTAAACAACCAGTTCTGGAACAGGCAAATTCTGGTTTTTAGAAAAATCCGAGATAACTTTCAAAGGATTATCTGAATCCAATAAAACATTATTGCTTGAAATAAAAGATTTACTTGAATTTAAATTAGAAAATTCATTGAATTTTAATAAAACAGAACTAAAAACATTTCTAACTGCACAAGCTAAATCCGCATCAAAAAAAACAAAAGACAAAGAAATTAAATGAAAAGGAGTAGAAGAAAAAATTGATTTCAATAAAACAACAAATTCAGAGAAAAAATTAAATTCAGGGCTTGAATCCAAAAACAAAGAAAAGCCTATTCCATTTTCTTTAATTGAATTTTTTTCAATTTCAGTTAATTTTTTATCAAAAAAAACTATTTTCTTATTTAATTCATTTAACTCAATTGAAAGAAAATTTTCTTTTTTTCTGCAAAACCAGCTCAAATTATGATCTGAAAGAAAAACTGCTTTTTCTTCCTGAACTAATCTTACTGCATCATTTAACGGAACCCTTAAAACATCATTTCTGAAAAAAGGACCCAAAGGAATTCCATGCAGATTCCATTCATTTTTTCTTTTCAGCCTTTTTTCTTTTCCAGAAGAATTAGAGTGGAAGAAAGAAGAAAACTCTGAATTAGTTGATTCAAAGTAAATTCCTTCTTCCAAAAACTTTATTTCAATCAAAGAAGAAGGAAGAATATTTTTTTCATTTAAACTATCTGGTTTACAGCAAGAACAATTAACTGAATTAAAACCTAAATTATAAAAAGGAAAAGAAAACAACACAGGCCAGACAAAAGAAAAATCCACTTTTTTTAAGTCCTTAAACCTGTTTTTTTCAACAAAACCAGAATCAAATTTAGCCTGTTTTTTAGGCAAAACAAAATTGTTTTTGAATAAAACTGATTCAATAAAAGAATCCAAAATATGAGACTTAGATTTAGGCAAATCAATTAGTTTAGTGCATAAAACATTTGAAAGAATTAATTTACTTAAAAACTCTTTAGTGTTTTGCTTGGAAAAAACAAGCATTTCAGAAAGATTTTCTTTCAGAGAACCAGAAGCAAAATTAAATGCAATCTCAGGAATCCCTTCAAGCTGTTTTTTCTTTATTTCTCCATTAACTTCAAATTCATCAAAAAAACTCCAATTCCTTAAAAGCAAAAACTGTCTTTCAGGAGAAAGCAAAATTCCCTTGTTTTCAATCAAAGAATTAATTTCTTTTAAAACAGAAAAATCAAAAGAAAACACTTTCAAACCATTAAACACTTTTTCAGATTTAAGCCTATTTTGCTTTAAAAACGCTAAAAAAGGGCTTTTCAGCAAAGAGTTATGAATTAAAATAAAAGGAATAAAGGTAAAGGAAATTCTCTTTGTATCATTTAAGTTAGAGAATTCAATGCTTACTCTTCTCTTTTCTTGCAGATATTCTGCATTAGATAAATAAAAGGTACTGGAGGTATAAGGCATAATAGAAGGAAATTTAAGGCGTTTAAAAACAAAAATCAAACCCCTAAATGCCGGTGAAAACAAACAAAAGTATATAAATAATATATAAAAGATATAAATAGTATATATTTATTAATCTGGAAGGAGTTTTAGTATTATGGTTTCAAAAGTTTCTGTTTTAATTAATTTTTCAAAGAAAGACATTGAACAAATTGACAAGCTTGTTCAAAATGGTTTTTATGCTTCTCGAACTGAAGCAGTAAGAGATGCAGTCAGATTAAGAGTTGAAGAATTAAAAGGCAAAAAAAAATCTGGATTAACTTTTGAAAAAGATGATGTATTAGAAAAAGCATTAGAAGAATACATTAATGATGATCCAACTACCAGATTAAAAAAACTGGGTTTTTGATTACAAAAATTCTTTTGCTTCTTTTTCTCTTTCATCAGAAGAATCCTCAAATTCTTGAGCTGATTGTTCCAAAGATTTTTCGTGTTTTGATTCCATTGAAAATCTTTTTCGAACTTTAAAGAATAAAGGAAAGCCAGTTGCTTCTCCAAGAATTAATGCTTCTCCAACTCTTAAAACAGTAATCATTTCCAAACTTCTTGAATCCATTCCTTCAGAGCTTTCTCCAATGTGTTTCAAATCATAAGGGTTAGTAATACGCAAAATGATGTTTGTATTGCATTGTGAAAGTACTGTAGTGCTTAACTGAATTGGCCTTTGAGAAATCAAACAAAGTGATGCACCAAACTTTCTTCCTTCTCTTGCAATTGTTTCTAAAATGCTTCTTGCTATTGCACTTTCCTTGGAAGCCTGTTGGGGGCAATTGCCTGTAATAAAAGTTTTTCCATTCCTTCTTGCAACAAACGCGCCGTGTTTAATTGTTATATCCCAAACTTTTCCAGTATAATACTCTTCCTTTTTTTCCCTAACATAAGCAAATTTTCTTTTAAAAGAAACCAAAACTTTTGTCTGTTTATTCAAAAGAACTTTTTTGATGACTCCTGAATAACCCAAACAAACACACAATTCCTGAAATTCATCAGCTAATTTAACATTTTTTCCTGCATAAAACATAACATATTTATTTCCTCTAATTCTTTGAATGTGTCCATCTCCTTGAACAAGAGCATCAAACAAAATTTTTAATTGGCTTAAAGAGCATTCTTTTAACAATTTTCTTGGGATTCTGTGAGTCTCTTTTCCTAACCAAGTTCTAATTTCATCAGTGGCTTTTGTGCCTAAATAAAAAGTAAATGCTTCAGAACCGCCAGAAATATATTGAGACTCGTAAAATTTTCCTTTCCTTTGCCTTGAATGAACTGTTGATTCAGGAAAACGTTTCTTTATTGTTTTTTTTATTTCTTCAAAAATTTTTCCTTTAACTTTAGACTGATAAATTTCATAATAAGAATATTTTCTGTTATGAGTGAAATTAAGTCCGCCATCTGTTATTATCCACCCAAGAATTTTTAACAAATTATTATCAAGGGCACATTTTGAAGAAGTTTTTAATAGAGAGACAACAGGAATTTTTGCGCCACTTGGAAAATTATCGGCGGGAACAAATTTCATATCTGACCATTTCCATTTACGATTCTTTCCAGTTGTTCTGGTGTTACACAAAACACGGTGGTCTCCAGTTACAAGACAATCTATGCTGTCTTCATTAAAAAGTTTTATTAAATTCCCTTTGTGTTTTTTGACAATAATTCTCTCTATTGGATTATGTTCCAGCACCTTAGTTTTTTTATTATAAGAAAAAGCTAAATCTTCGGCTTTTATTTCTTTATAATTTTTCCAGCCTTCTGGAGTTAAAAGTTGTGTATCCTCACTCAAACAAAACTGGTGTGCTTCCTCTAAAACCAATAAAAAAGGAGGAATAGATTTTTGTCTTCTTAAAAAAAACAATTTGTTTGCAAAATAATTAACTATAATCTGCTTTTTTTTCAGATTAATTATTTCAGATAAATCCACTATAGTCATTTTTCCTGGTTCAACTAAATCTTCTATTGAAGGAGAATCAGTTTCAGCAAATAATTGCAATGCATCTAATTCACCAAACCATGAATTCAATACTTTTTCTGTTACATCTTTTACTTCCTCGTCTTTAGATAATTCTCTTTTAATATCATCTAATGAATAAGGACCAAAACCTTCCCTCATTTTTTGCTGTAATTTTTGTATTATTCTTCCTAAATCTCTTTTTTGCGGCGCACTTAATCCCGGAAGAATTGCAGAAAACATTCCGGCTGAAAGCTTTGATACTCCGATTTTAATGTTTCTTGCTTTAACTAATTTTGTTTTAGAAGAATAATCCCTGAATTTTTTGTCTGTTGATGGTTCAGCAAAAGAAGAATATTCTCCGTGAACATCCAAAACAATTATTCCTACTCTGCCTTGTTCTTTTTTTCTTTCAAGCAGTTCTTCTAATAATGTGCTGGTAAAATAAGATTTTCCTGCTCCTGATTGAGCTAAAATTGCTAAATGCTTGCTTAAAAGCTTGGTTAAATTTAATTTTACTTCAGTGTCATGATATTCTACTTTGCCTAAATTTAATCCTTTTTCATCAAACCTGAAAAACTTTTTTAAGTTTTGTTCTGAAGCAATCCGAACTTTTGTGCCAGGAGAAGGAGGAAAAGTAGAACGCTTAGTTAAAGTTTCAGTGAAAACTCCTAATGGTTTTGTTTCTGCTACAAGAAACTCCCATTCAGTTGTAGGAAACTGGTCTTTTAAACTCAAGCCATTTGATTCAAATTCTTTTACAGAATCAGCTCTCTCAAAATAACGGTTTGTTTTAACAACATTATTTACTAAAGCAATTAATGTTCCTTCAGAATAATCTAATTCAATAAATTGTCCTCTATGAACAGGTTTATCTGAATCAACTACAAAACTTAGTTTTGAAGGGCTAGGAGAATCCATTGTGGAAATAACTGTTCCAACTTCATTTTCTTTCATTAATTAATCCAAGGTTAAAAGATATTTAAAGGTTTTCAGTCTAAACTGCCGGTGAAAAAGCTTAAAATAACACTAACAGAAAAATATATTCATGAAAATAGCAAAGTTTGTTCCAAAAAAAATAGTTTTAGGAGCAAAACAAGCAAGACAAAAAAGAATTAACTCCTATAAAAAAACCGGCGGGCAAATTCTTTCAGATAAATCAATAGGAACAGCAGTAACAGTTGCTTGGAGCATGATAAGAAAAGGAATCAAGCCAAACTTCAAGAAACTAGCTGAAAAAATAAGCAAAGCAAAAAAACAGGAATCAATTTCATCTCCTTCGCTAATAAGCATTTGCAGGGAAACAGGAATATTTGAAACAAAAGAATGGAAAAAAATAACAGGAAAACCTAAAAAGAAAACACAGAAAACAAAAAAAGGAACAGGCAAAACAAAAACCAAAAAAAATGGGATTTTTCCTCCAGAAATGAAAAAAAGCAATTTTATTGCAATGCTTCCAAAAAATATGCAGCCTAAAATAAAAACTGCTGTTTACTTCCTGTTTATGGAGAACCTGTTTAGGTTAGGGAAACAAACAGAAACAAAAGTGTTTACTGCAAAAGAAGTAGCAAACAAAGCAACTGAATTATGGCAAAACAGAAAAATTAATGAATTAAAAAAAGAATTAGGGCTTGAAACAAAAACCAAATTTAAATATCAAAATCCATTTGATTCAAAAAAAATAATTGGAACTGAAGCCCAAAAAAATGGCGCAAAATTAATTCAGACAAAAACCAGCTGGAAAATAGTTTATCCTGAAACAACTGCAAAAGCAGTGAATCAGCAGCATGTTACAGCAACAAAAAAAATGCCTGAAAAAATGATTGAATTATTAACAAGAATTCATTCAGAATCGGGAAACGGAAAAATGTTAGGAGTTTATATTACGGCAGGGCATGAATTATATTCTAATAAAACAAGATTGGATTCAGCTGTTTTAGAATCCATTTCCACAAAACTAAACAGGCTTAACGCAAAAATTTCTCCTGCTTTTTTAAGAGAGCTTGCAGTTAAAATGAAATTAATTAAATAAAAACTATTTTTTGAATTCAATTACTTTTTCCAATTCATCCAAAGAAGAAATTACTGCGTCAACTGAAAATTTTTTTCCCTTGAATTTTCCTTTTCGGTCAATTAAAATTGTTTTTAATCCGGCTTTTTTTGCTCCATTCATATCAGTTCTAATACTATCTCCAATCATTACAGCCTGCTCTGGATTTATTTTTAATTTCTTTAATGGAACCAAAAAAATTTTTGGGTTAGGCTTGATTAAACCAACTGAACACGAAAGCATTATTTCATCAAAATAGTTTTCTAATTTAAAGTCATTTGAAGCAGTAAGAGACTGAATTCCAAAATTTTCACAGTTAGAAATCAAAGCTGTTTTGAAATGCTTTTTTGTTTTAGTTAAAACTTTTTTTGTTTCAGGAAAAAGCTTGTTGTTTTTTAATGTAAGATTCCACAAAAAATCTAAGTCACCTAACAAAATTTCTCCTGAAGTAATCGAAAAATAATTCAGCATTTTTGAGTATAAATGATTTAAATTATCAAATTCTTCTAACATTATTGCTGTTTCGCATTCCTGCAAAAACTGATTATGGGTTATTTCATTTAATCCCAAGCGAATCTGCATTTCCCTGAAAACATCTTTTTTAATGTCAGTGAAAGCAAGAGTATTCCATAAATCAAAAAAAACTGCTTTAACTTTTAATTTTTTTGGCATTA
>PFAI01000051.1 GCA_002763225.1 Candidatus Diapherotrites archaeon CG10_big_fil_rev_8_21_14_0_10_31_34 | reverse complement strand
GTCACCATAAAAGGAATAGCCTACAACATAGAGCACATAGATAAAACAATAAAAATCAGGTTAATTATAACCTGCTAAGGATTTCTACACCGCCTGTGTTTGATTAAGGCTTTTAATACTCTTAAGTCCCTGCTTATTGCGTGAGGGCTTTTTTGTTTAGCCCAGTTAATTTTAATGCATTCTAAGTCTTTGGCAGTCAATTTTGACAGGCTTACTTTGAAGTCTTCTGTTATGCGTCTTAAAACATAGAGGTTCTTTATTTGAGTGCCTATTCGGTTGCCGTTCTTTATTGAATAGCCTTCGTGAAAGTTTAAGAGGACAGAACGGTTTGGTTCTGATATTTTTTTGATTTTGTTTAAGAGGTTTTCTAAAGCTTTTTGTTTTTTTGGGTAATCTGGGTCTAATTCGATTTGTTTTCGTTCTCTGAGGTTCATATACTACACCACCGTTTCTTAAATTTTAAGCCACGATGGTGTGCATTAAACTTTTTGCTAATGCAGGAGGGAGGATTCGAACCCCCGAAGGCACTAAGCCACCAGATAACTCCAAAATCCTGAAATCAATCTTTCGCATAAAGCGAATTTTTTGATAATTTGATTTCGGGAAAAACTTTCTTATTAAAAAGTTTTTGTAAATCTAAACTTTTTTTCAAAAAGCTTTCTTGAGTCTGGCGCATTTGACCGCTTTGCTACTCCTGCAGAACCTTTTTCAAAAGGTTCATCAAAACGTGTGAAATAAACTTGCACTGTGATGCACAGAAAATTGTGGTATAAAAGTTTTTTAAAGACCATTATTTTAGGATAAAAAAGGAAATAATTAAAAGAAACAAAAAACAAGTTAATTTATGCTGAAAAATAAAATTGTTAAAGACCGAAAAACAATGTTGTCTCCAGAAAAAAGAATTGCATTAGACCTTGCTTGGAAATATGCTGAAGCAGGATTAAATGTAGGAATTGATTTGGTTAGAATTTCTTTTTTAAATGATTTAAAAAAAGAAAAAAATAGATTAATTAAGCAAGGGAACTTAAAAAAAGGAAATATTTTGAATTGGGAAAAGGCAACAATTAGTACTGCAAAACAATTATTTAATTTAAAAGCCAAAAAAGATGGTCTTTTGCCGAGTTCAACTTCTCTTAAAGGCAGGAGAAACCTGACTAGAAAACCAGTAACCCCAAAAAGACGAAGATAAACTCTTTTTATAAAATTTCCTTTAAACAAATAGTAATAGCACTTGTTTTTACAGCTCGACTGAACGAAATGAATGTCGTGCTTTGTGCTCAAACGGCGAAACGTTTGCAGGGATGGCAGAGTGGTTTAATGCGCGAGCCTGCTAAGCTCGTGCCCGAAAGGGCGCGCGAGTTCGAATCTCGTTCCCTGCGTAAACAACTTTTCAAAGTTGTATCAAATGTACGGGGCAAGCCCGTACTGAAAAAAGGTTGAACAAAAACAAGTTGTATCAAAACTGCCTTTTTAGAAAAAAGGTAGGTTGCTAAAACACAAGGTTAAACAAAAAGTTTCTCCTTTAACTTTAAATAAGTTTTCATTGTAAAACATTAAGTAAGTCTATTTATTTTTTAGTGAGGCGATGAAATGAAAGTGAAAGATTTGAAATCAGGTCAAGGAAAAATTGACATTGAATTAGAAATTGTTAGTATAGGAGAAATCAGAAATTTTGATACTCCTAGAGCTTCAGGCAGAGTCTGCAATGCAGCAGGCAAAGATGATTCAGGCGAAATAAAAATCAGTTTATGGAATGAACAAATTGATCAGGTAGAAGAAGGAAAAAAAATAAAGATTGAAAACGGTTATGTTTCTGAATACAAAGGAGAAAAACAGTTAAGCACAGGAAAATTCGGAACTTTAACTGTTTTAGATTAATTTTTTTTATTCTTTTTTTTTGTTAAGCGTGTTTTGATTTTATTTAGTTAAATGAAATTCAAGTTATATTCTTGAATAATTTGGTGCTTCATCTGTTATTGTTACATCATGCGGATGGCTTTCCTGTAGTCCTGCATAACTTATTCTGGTGAATTCAGCTTTCTTTTTTAGTTCTTCAATATTTCTTGCTCCACAATAACCCATTCCGGATTTAATTCCGCCCATTAACTGATAAAGAACTTCACTTAATCTTCCTTTGTATGGAACCATTCCTTCGATTCCTTCCGGAACAAATTTTCCTTTATCAATTATTGCAGACTGCATATACCTGTCTTTGCTTCCTAATTCCATTGCTGAAACTGAACCCATTCCCCTGTATTGTTTGAATCTTCTGTTGTACATGAAAATTGTTTTTCCTGGTGCTTCTTCTGTTCCTGCAAGCAAGCCTCCAAGCATTACTGTGTCTGCTCCTGCAGCCAAAGCTTTTGTTATGTCTCCAGAGTATTTTATTCCACCGTCTGAAATAACCGGAATGCCTACTTTACTGCATGCTTTTGTTGCTTCAATTATTGCAGTTAACTGGGGAACGCCAACTCCTGAAATAACTCTTGTAGTGCAAATGCTTCCTGGTCCTATTCCGACTTTTATTGCATCTGCTCCTGCTGCAATTAATGCTTCTGCTCCTTTTTTTGTTCCGACATTTCCTGCTATTACCTGCATTCCATATTCTTTTTTTATGTGTTTGACTGTTTCAATTACATTTCTTGAATGACCGTGAGCAGTGTCAACTGCGATTACATCTGTTTCGGCTTTAATTAGTAATTCAATTCTTTTGATGTCTTTAGTGCCTACTGCTGCGCCAACTAATAATCTTCCTTCTGAGTCCTTGTTTGCAAATGGATGGCTTTCCCTGTTTTCAATGTCTTTTATTGTGATTAATCCGACTAATTCATTTTTTTTGTTTACTATTGGAAGTTTTTCTATTCTGTTTTTGTGCAGAATTTGTTTTGCTTTTTCAGCGTCATCAGGGTCAGTTGTTGTAATCAGTTTTTTTGTCATTACATTTTTTACTTTTTCGTTTTCTTTTCCAAATCTTGTGTCTCTTTTGGTTATTATTCCAACTAATTTTTTTCCTTGTGTTACAGGAAAAGTTTTTATTCCAAATTTTTCTTTTAAAGCAAAAACTTTTTTTAGTGTGTCTTCTGGTGAAACAGTTATTGGATGAGCCACTAACCAGTATTCACTTCTTTTAACTTTTTTTACTTGTTCTGCTTGTTCTTCTGGAGTCATGTTTTTGTGTATGATTCCAATGCCTCCGTGTTTTGCCATGGCTTTAGCTGTTTCGCTTTCTGTTACTGTATCCATTGCAGCGCTAATTAAAGGCATGTTTAAAGAAATTTTGTTTGTCAGTTTAGTCTTTAAATTGACTTCAGCCGGAATAATATCTGAGTATCCGGGTAAAAGCAGTATATCATCAAAAGTCAATGAAAGGGTTCTTTCATTTAATTCGGAAAACTTCATTTTTTTTCCACTCCCTTTCTCAATATTTGTATTAAAAAAGGAATAAAAAGGAGTTGTTTTGGGTTTAAACTATTGCTTCAAAAGTTCTTTTTGTTTTGTCCATGGATTTTTTTAATTGCCTGCAGCTTTTCAAAGCCATTTCTGCAAACAAATCATTTGGAACAATTTCATTTAATTTAAAACCAGATTTTTTTACTCTTTTAATTATTATATCTGATACGGTTTCATTTCTTTCAAGAATATTCATTAAAGGCTTTACTGCTTTTTTTTCTTCCGGCAGCATAAATCCTTTGCTTAATTTTACTAATCCTTTAATATTTTTCTGGATTTCTTTTGATTCTAATCCTTTTGTTGCACTTAATAACTGCAGTTTTTCTTTTACAATAGTGTTTGGTGGAATAAAAATTGTGTGGTTTTCTTTTTTGAATGGATTTTCTATTCCATAATCTGATGGTTTTACTTCATAAAATTCCTGAAAGATTTCTCTTAAAACTGCAGCCATCAAAACACTTGCTCCTAAAATGTATTTTGGATGATTCATATCCATTCCTCTTTGTTCTATTGTTCCGTGAACATTTAGTTTTAATGGAGGCCAGCCAACAGCCATTTTTGATTTATATTCTTTCATTCTTTTTAATGGAATTCCTGCTTTAATTAATTCTTTTTCCCATGCTTTCCAGGAACTATTAATTCCATTAATTAAATCTGTTCCTGTATGAACATAATTTGGTAGCTGGCCAATTTCTTGCATTTCAGCATATAATCCATCAGGGTTTTGCAATTCTTTTCCTCCCCTGTACCAGATTATTCTTGAATCTTTTCCATAAAATTTTCCCTGATAAAACGGAGAAGACTGCAGTAAAGTTGAAATTACCGGGTCAGCTGATAAAAGCAAATTAAATGCATTAACCATGCTTTGAGCTATTTTAGATTTTTTTGTTGATTTAATTGTTTTTTTGTGTGAATCAAATATCCCTCTTGGAAGAGTGTAATGAAAATGAAATCCAATGTTTCTTCCTGCGATTTTGAATTTGCTTTCTCCAAAAACTTTTTGTTTAATTGAATATAATCCTTCTTTTCTCATTTCTGGTTCAAAGCTTCCTGGATAGGTTCCTAATGGATAAAGCATTACTGAATGCTTTTCTGCTATATCAATTAGTTTTTGAAGTTCATTCAGGTAATTCATTGAAACATGATATATTTTTGTTGAAGGATAAACGCCTAACTCTAGCATGTTTTTCCCGCATTCTTTTATTACTGGACTTTTTTGTTTTTTTGCTGTTAAAAGAATTTCATCTGCTTTTGAAACCATAAACCCGTTTTCATTTAAAATAAAAAACTCTGATTCTAGTCCAATCATTGATCTCTTTAACGGAATATTGTTTTTATTCATTTAATCAACTCTTAAAATAATCAACCAACTATATTAATATTTTTCCTTTTTCCATAAAGAGTTTGCCGTCTAGCCAGATTGTTGGTTTAGTAAAAACTCCATCCAAATGAATTTCAGAGTAAGTGGTTCCGCCTTGCATTGAAGTGTTGTTTCCTATTGCTAAATGAGCGGTTCCCAAAACTTTTTCATCTTCTAATACCACTCCAATTATTTTTGCTGTATCATTTGTTCCAATTGCAAACTCTGCAATATTTCTTGCATTCTTGCCCAAAGGTTTAATCAATTTTCTTAGTTTTTCTGCTTCTTCTTTTCCTTCTATTTTTGAAACAAATCCTTTTTTTACAGTTATTTCAATCGGGTTAATTATTTTTCCTATTGTTCCCATTGATGCATCAACAACAAATTTTCCTTCTGCTTTTCCTTCTTCTGGAACAATATATATTTCTCCTTGAGGAATATTCCCCCATTGCCCTGGCTTTAAATAAAATCCTGCTTTGCTTCCTCCTGCTTTCATTCCTTTTAATGGAACTTTAATATCTGTTCCTAATTCTGTTTTAATTTCAGCTAAATCTGCTTTAGAAAAAAGTTCTTTTACTTTCAGGCTTAATTCTTTTATTTTATTGTAGTCTGCTTTCAAATCTCTTTCAATCATTTCATAATTTAATCTTGGCATTGAAGCAATTCTTGCTCCCTGTTTTGATGCATGCATTCTTGTTTTTGTATGGCTTAAAGAACTTTTTACCGGCATTAAAATTACTTCAAATTTAAGCATTTCTTTTGCTATTATTTCATTTGGTTCCATTCCATTGAATGGAAGTGATTTGATTTCAATCAGTTTGGATTTTTTTGCAAGTTTTTTTCCGGCAAAATGAAATGCTTTTCCAATCAAAAAAGTTGTTTCGTCGCATATTACAAGAACTTTTTCTTTTTTGTTTAATCCAAGATTTTCAGTTAAAATTTTTTCCCCGTATTCTCTTGTTTTATTAAAATCAAAGTTTTTGTTTCCCTGGCTTTCAAAAAAAAGTTTTTTCTTTCCTTTTTTTTTAATAAACTTTTTTATAAAAGTTTTTTTTTCTTTGTTTTTTTGGCTGCCGGAATCGTTTTTCAAAAAGCGGTTTTTCCTTGTTTTCTCCATATACAATTAAATCCCTGTTATGTTTTTATTTCTTTTTTCTTGAATTACTTTTTTTAATTTTTTTTAGTGTTTTTTCCCTTATAAAAACCTTCTTTTTAAGGCAATCTATTTAAACTCTTTAAATGTCTTTTATTATACTGAAAGGGATTTGAATGGCTGAAACTTTAGGAAATATTTTGCTGGAAGAAGTTTTATTCAGCAATGTTGCTCAGGCAATTGCAGTGATTTTGTTAGGATTAATTTTAGCCAAAATTGTTGGAAAAATTTTGGAGTTTGTTTTAAGAAAACAAAAAACAAGTTATCTTACAATTGATTCTGTTGCAAAGTCAATTGAATTATTTGTTTTTGTTGTTTCTTTAATTATTGCTTTAAGTGTGTTAAAAATTTCTGTTGCGTCTGTTTTGGTTTCAAAAGTAATGGCTTTGCTTCCTTCAGTAGTAATTTTCTTTTTGGTTTTTGTTTTAGGATATATTCTGGTAACTTTAATTGTTGATGCAGTAAGCTTTTTGTTTTCAAGGTTTGGTTCAGATTCTTATTTAGAAGAGTTTGGCATTTCAAAGCCGATTATTTCTTCGTTTTTTTTTGTAGTAAAAATTTTTCTTTTATTGATTGTTTTAATGATTTCTTTTTCTTCTGTTGGAATTGATATTGGTTTGTTCAGCAGTTTCTTTAACACTCTGGTTACTGCAGTAATCATTTTGGTTCTTGCATTTATTTTCTTTGGATTCAAAGAAATTTTTGAAAACTTTTTTTCAAGCATTTATATTGAAAGAAATTTAGTTAAGCCAGGACAGCAGATTAAAATTGGAGAAGAAACAGGAGAAATAATTGGAGTAGACATTCATGGAGTAATGCTTAGACTGCCTTCAGGATATAACATGGTTATTCCAAACAAAGAATTTTTGAAAAAAGAGTTTTATATTAAGCGAGCGAGAAGTGATATCTCTAAACTTGAAGCAATCAGAACCAAATTTATTCCTCAGCTGAATTATTTTTGCGGACCTGCTTCTGCTTCAATGATGATGTCTTTTTTTGGTTATAATTTTTCTCAGCAGGAAATTGGAAAATTAGCTAAAACTTCTTCTCCTGGCGGAACAAAACCATTGGATTTAATTAATTCAGTTGAAAAACTTTCTAATGGCCTGCTTAAAGGACAGTTAGTGAGATACAACCAGATTTATAATTTAAAAGATGAAGTTAAGTCATGGGTTGCTGACAGTGCAATGCTTTTATTGTGGTATAAAAAACCTGTTTTGTTTCCTTCAAAAAAATCAAGGTCAGGGCATTTTGTTTTATGCGTTGGAGTTGAAGGAGACGAAATAATTATTATGGATCCTTCTCCTCAGACTGCAGGAGTTTATATGGTTGATTATCGTTTACTGGATGAAGCAATGAGCGAGACAGACAAAAAAAGAGGTTACTTGATTTTTGCAAAAAAAGGAACTCCTGCTTTCTGGCGTTTACAGGAAGGCTTAATTTATGCTAATGTTGCTTCTTATAAAAACCTTTCAAAGTCTTTTGAAAGATATGTGCATAAACTTATTAGAAGAAAATCTGTTGTAACTGATTTGCTTTCAGAATTTGTTTTTAATGAAATTTCCAAGGATCCTGAAACAAAAATAAAAAAAGTCTGGGCGCCGGAAAAACAATTAAAATCTGATCAAAAAAATAAAGCAGAAAAAAAGAAAATTGATCCTGAAGCAGTAAATGATTAAGGAAGTTATTATGAAAACATTATTTATTCATGAAAAAGGCAATCAGTATATTGCTCAGTTAAAAGAAGCATTTAACAAAAAAAACATTTCAGTTGAAGCAATTGATATAAGTGAATTAGGTTTGTTAACTGAAGGAAAACAAACTACTTTGATTTTTGGTGGCCTGAAATTAGATGAATTTGATTCATGTTTTTTGGATGTAGGAGTTCAGTTTACTCAGTTTGTTGAACCTTTATTGGATGAATTTTCTCAGAAAGGAATTTATTGTCAGGTAAAACCTGATTCTTTTTCTATTCTTTCAAGCAAGGCTTTTCAGATTACTACTTTAAATGCTCATAAAATTAAAACACCTGATACAAATATTTTTGGTTCAAGTTCTTTTATTAATGCTTCTTTAAAAGAATTTTCTTTTCCTTTGATTCTTCAGGTATTTGACGGATACAAAAAAATTCAGGATGTCTTGGTTGAATCCGAAAAGTCTTTGCTTTCAATTGTTAAAAGTATTAAATCTGATTTTGATACTCTTTTATTGCAGGACTTTTTTGAAAAAGATTTGGATGTTAGTGCAATTATAGGGGAACAGGTTTTTACTGTCAGAAGACCTTGGAATAAAGAAAAATTTGAGTATGTTAAAAAAGGATCTGGTATTACTTTAAGTGAAAAAGAACAATCAGACATAATTAAAGCAAAAAATACTATTGGATTGGATATTGCTGTGATTAAATCAATTCAGGGAAACATTGTGAGTGTTAAATCTTCAGTTGATTTTATGTTTTTTCAGGAAATTCTTGGAAAGAATTTGTTTGAAGCTACAGCAGAATTTTATTTAAGTAAAATAAAGAAAAGTGATTGAAATGAAATTTTTGTATATTGGAGGAAGCAATGAAAGGCAGGAAGTAAAGCAAATGATTTTAGAGGAAGCTCATAAATTTTTTGATACTGTTTTATATGCTCCTCTGCAAAAAATCAAAGTTGAATGTGTTAATGGAAAAAACAGGTTATTGTTCAGAGGCACTGATTTAACTTCTTTTGATGCCTGTTATGCAAGATTTTTTTCTAAGGACTTAATGTTTGGAGAAATTGTGTTAGATATTTTAAATCAGTCAGATGTTTTTACTCCTTTGACTCCAGAAGCCTTTCAGATAACTAACCACAAGTATTTTACTGTAAAAGTTTTGTCAAGAGAAAATATTCCTGTTCCAATTTCTTCTTTAGCTGTTTCTCCGCAGACTGCAATTGATATGAGCCATAAAATTGGTTACCCTGTTGTAATTAAGCTTTTGTCGGGCTTTGGCGGAAGAGGAGTAATGATTGCTAATTCTGAAAGTGAATTCAGGCCTGTGTTGGATACATTAAAATTATTCAAGGAATTTATTTCAACTCAAGAGTTTGTTAAATCAGCTAATTATGATATTCGCTGCATGGTTTTCGGAGAAGAAGTTTTTGGGATTAAAAGAATTCCAAAAGAAGGGGAATGGAGAACTAATGTTTCTCAGGGCGGAAAAGCCGAGTTAATTGAATTAAGT
This sequence comes from Candidatus Diapherotrites archaeon CG10_big_fil_rev_8_21_14_0_10_31_34, assembly GCA_002763225.1. GTDB lineage: Archaea > Iainarchaeota > Iainarchaeia > Iainarchaeales > 1-14-0-10-31-34 > 1-14-0-10-31-34. Next base: position 14,316 of record PFAI01000051.1, on the reverse strand, counting down.
TCTGCAATGAAAGAAGATGCAGTTAAGGCTGCGGCAATTTTGGGTTTAGGAGTTTGTGCAGTGGATTTTATGGAAGTAGACGGAAAATACAAGTTAATTGAAGTGAATTTTGCACCAGGAATAATGCCGGATTTTTTTAAAAACAAGTTTGCTAATATTTTAATGAAATACATTTACAATCATGTAAAAGAAATTAAGGCAAAAAACAGGTTTTGAAATGAAATTAGGGATTGTTTCAACAGAACAACAATTTGAAGTTGAAAGAATTAAATCAGAAGCAGAAAAAAGAAAGCATTTTGTGACAGTTATTTCTCCTGAAAACTTTCAGGCAGAGCTTCCCTCACAAAAAAAATTTGATGTAGTTTTATTCAGGGTTTTAAAAAATGAAGGATTACAAGGAAGAGCTTTAGCGTTAAGTTTTTTTTCTGCCGGAACAAAAATTGTTGATGAAAAACTTGTTTTTATGGCTGGAAGAAACAAATTCACTAATTACGCTGCTTTTCTTAAAGCAGGACTGAATATTCCGAAAACTTTTTTGTTAAATGAAAAAACAGTTTATTCTCTTCCTTTTTCTGATTCGGATTTTCTTGTTTTAAAGCCTTTGGAAGGAAAAAGAGGAGAAGGAATCAGAAGAATAGCTTTTTCTGAAATCCATGGTTTTTTGTCTTCTTTAAATACAACCAACAAAGAACTTTTTTTGGTTCAGGAATTCATTCAATTTGAAAAAGAAATTAGAGTAATGGTTGTCGGAGGAAAAGTAATAGGAGGCTTTGAAAAAGAATCCCAGCACTGGATTAAAAACATTGCTCAGGAAGCAAAAGCAGTTGAATTCAAGTTAACTAAACAAATTTCTGACATTGCAGTTAAAGCCTGTAAGGCATCTCATTTGGAAATTTCCGGAGTTGATTTAGCTTTATTCAATAAAAAATGGTTTGTTTTGGAAACCAATCGTTCTCCTCAGTTCCGTGCTTTTGAGGAATCCACTAAAATTAATGTTGCTTTAGAAATAGTCAAGTATTTAGAAAAAAAATTAAAGGAAAAAAATTGAGGGATAATTTGAGGGAATAAGTTAAGGAATAAATTAAAAGGTAATTTTGTGGAAGAAAATCTGGATTTGTTTGACAGAGCAGTAAAAAAAGCTTCACAGGAAAAAAAAACAGTATTTAACTTTTTGTCCTGACTGCGGTTCAACTAATGTGAAACCAAAAATTTATGGAATGGGAAAAGATGCGGTTGCTTTGTCTCCTCAGATGCGTTGTGTTGACTGCGGTTTTTATGGTTTTGTAATGGAAGCCACTCCGGAAAAATTAATTGAATACAGAAAACAATTGAAAGAGAAATCAAACCAATAAAATCAAATAATAAAATCAAATAATAAAATCAAACCAATAACCAGAATAAAGAAAGCAGATTAACTAATTAAAATAATTCAAAGAACTAATTCAACTTATCAATTCAATTATTTTTTTCTTTAATTTTGATGATTTAAATCTTTTTGAATTTAATGCTTTAACTCTTTTTATTTCAGCTTTTAAATTCATTTTTTTTAGTTCTTTTTCCAGTTCTTTTTTTGATGGTTTTTGGTCATAGCCTAAAACAATTATTTCTGGCTTAAATTTTTTGAGGATTTCAAATTTGCTTTCTTTTTTTGCTCCAAAAACAGTTTTATCCACTGCTTTCAGGCTTTCAATCATTTTTTTTCTTTCTTTTTCTTTAAATAAAGTTTTTCTTCCTTTCACTTTTTTTACAGTTTCATCCCTTGCAATGACCACAGTTAATTCTCCGAATTTTTTGGCTTGTTCTAAATAATAAATATGCCCTGGATGTATTCCATCAAATGTTCCAAAAGCCATTACTTTCTTAACCATACAAATAAAATAATAATCAATTAACTATAAATAGAATACATGGAAAAAAAGTGGTTGAAATGGATTTAATGCAGAAAATACAGTTAATTGAAGAAAACACTGTTGAATTAATTACCCAAGAAGAAATTCTTGAGTTATTAAAAGAAAAAAAGCATCCAATAACTTATTGTGGTTACGAGCCTTCAGGAGAAGTTCATTTAGGTCATATGGTTACTGCAATCAAATTAAGTCAGATGGAGAAAACAGGTTTTAAAGTAAAAATTTTGCTGGCTGACTGGCATGCTTTTTTAAACAAAAAAGGAACAGAAGAAGAAATAATTGAAAATGTTAAATTATGGAAAAAAGTTTTTTCTAAATTAGGCATTAAAGAACCGGAATTTATTTTAGGAAGTTCTTTCCAGAAAAATCAGGATTACATTGAAGACTTGTTTGTTTTGTCTTTAAACACTACAATTAACCGAGGCTTAAGAGCAATGCAGGAAGTTGCAAGAGACATTGATAATGCAACTGTTTCTCAGTCAATTTATCCTTTAATGCAGATTAATGACATTAAGCATTTGAAAATTGATGTAGCCCAGTCAGGAGTAGAGCAAAGAAAAATTCATATGCTTGCAAGAGAAATTCTGGGAAAAATTAATTACAAGAAATCTTGTTTTGTTCATACTCCTTTAATTGATTCAATGCAAAAACCCGGAACCAAAATGAGTTCAAGTGATTCAACTAATTTGATTTCTGTCAGGGACACTGAAACCGAAATAAAAAAGAAAATAAATAAAGCTTATTGCATTGAAGGAGATTCAAATAATGCTTTAATGCAGATTATGAAATTAATTGTTTTTCCCAAAATTAAATTTTTGGAAGTTAAGAGACCTGAAAAATTTGGCGGAAACATTCAATTCAATTCTTTTGCTGAACTGGAAAAAGCTTTTAATGAAAAAAAACTTCATCCAATGGATTTAAAGAATTCTCTTGCAAAAGAGTTAGATGGAATTCTGGATCCGGTAAGAAAAGTGTTTAAAGGTTAGTTTTATAAATAAAGAAAACAATATTTTAGTGATCAAATGAATCCATTAAATATTTTTTATCAGCCTGGAACAGTAGTAAAACATTATCTTGAAAATCCTAACCTTGCTAAAGCAGTGTTTTTTGTTTTGCTTCCAGGAATTCTTTCAGTTTTAGGCTTGCTGATTTATGGATTAAACATTGATTTTTTTCTTGAAATATTTAATTTGTTGTTAGCTGTATTAGCATGGATTATTGCTTCAATTTTGATTGTTTTAATTATTACTTTGTTTGCAAGAAAAAGCGTTAGAACAGAATTTTATGGAATTGCTTCAGCTGTTTCTTTAACAAGGCTTTTAGGGGCGGCAGCAGTTTTTTTGTTTTTGTTGATTCCAATTATTCTGCCAGGAGAAATTTTTTCTTCAGTAAAAGAATTTCAGACCGGTGCAGTAACTTTAAGTGAATCAGCTGACAATATTTCTGTTGCAATGGATTCAGATGCATTTCTTTCAGCTGTTCCTATAGTAAGTGCAATAGTTTTGCTTACAGTTATTTTTGCCGTTTTATCAGTTTTAGTGTATTATAAAATTATTTCAAAGCATGTTAATTCAAATATTTTAGTTCATTCAATTGCTTTAATCTGTTTTCTTGTATTGGATTTAATTTTTATGAAAATAATAGGATTTTAAATTTTTTTTATTTTATTATTAATGAAAAACCTTTTTTTGGAGGCGGTTTAATGGATGAACTTGATATTTGGGATCCGTTTAAAAAAATGAGGAAACAGGAAAACCTTTCAGGGTTTTTTGATTCTTTTCCTTCTTTTCCTGAAATGGATTTTGATGCAAGAATTCCTTTGCTTGATGTAAAAGATAAAGGAAACAAGCTGAAAATTACTGTTGAACTTCCCGGAATAAAAAAAGAAACCAGTATTGATTTAACAGAAAACCAATTTGAGTTAAACGGAGAAATGACTTTAAATAAAGGAATGACTTTAAATAAAGAAAAAAAAGAGTTAGATAAAGGTTATTTTTTCAGAGAAAAAAAATCAAATTCTTATTACAACCACATTGGTTTGGCTGATGAAAAACAGTTATCTTTGCCAAAAAAACCTAAAATAAGATTTAATTCTTTAAAATAAAAGTCAAATTACTTTTTTCTTTATTCAATTACCTTAATATACTTTTTACTTTAAATTATTTTGAGTATGATTAAATTTTATAATTCTCTGGCCAGAAAAAAACAGGAATTCAAGCCGTTAAAAAAGAATTCAGTGAAAATGTATACTTGCGGTCCAACAGTATATGATTTTGCTCACATAGGAAATTTTAGGGCATATATTTTTGAAGACTTGTTAAGGCGTTACCTGAAATTCAGGGGATTTAAAGTAATTCAGGTAATGAATTTAACTGACGTAGATGACAAGACAATTAAGGGTGCAAAAAAAGAAAACATTTCTTTAGATAAGTTCACTGAAAAATTCAAGAAAGCTTTTTTTGATGATATTAAAATACTGAATTTAGAGAAAGCAGAGTTTTATCCTGAAGCAACAAAAACTATTCCTGAAATGATTGAATTAATAAAAAAATTATTAAAGAAAGGCCTGGCTTACAAAGGAGAAGATAACAGCATTTATTTTTCAATAAAGAAATTCAAGGATTACGGCAAGCTTTCAGGATTCAAATTAGATGAATTAAAGTCAGGTGCCAGAGTCTGCCAGGACGAATACGAGAAAGAGAATCCAAGAGATTTTGCTTTATGGAAAGCTTATTCAGCTGAAGACGGAAAAGTTTTTTGGGAAACAGAATTAGGCAAAGGAAGGCCTGGCTGGCATATTGAATGTTCTGCTATGAGCATAAAGTATTTAGGAAACTCTTTTGATATTCATACCGGAGGAATTGACAACAAGTTTCCTCATCATGAAAATGAAATAGCCCAGTCAGAGGGCGCAACAGGAAAAAAATTTGTTAATTACTGGCTTCATTGCAGTCATTTAATTGTTAATGGAGAAAAAATGTCCAAGTCTTTAGGCAATTTTTACACTTTACGAGATTTAATTTCAAAAAGCTTTTCTCCTAAAGCAATTCGTTTTGTTTTATTGTCAACTCATTATAGAAGCGAATTAAATTTCTCTGAAAAAACAGTTCAGGAAGCAGAAAAAAAAGTGGAAAAATTCAATGAATTTGTTTCAAAGTTAAATGAAATAAAAAAAGAAAAAATTAAAGGAGAAAAAGAAATTGATTCTTTTATTTCTTCAGCTAAAGAAAATTTTATTAAAGCATTAGATGATGATTTGAATATTAGTTTAGCTTTAACTTTTTTGAATGATTTTATGAAACACGTCAATAAACTGATTGATGAAGAAAAGCTTTCAAAACAGGATTCTGAAAAAGTTGTTTCTTTAATGAAAGAATTTGATTCTGTTTTAGGAGTAATGGATTTTAAAGAAGAAAAATTAGGCAAAGATTTAATGGATTTAATTGAAGAAAGAGAGCAGGCCAGAAAAGAAAAAAACTGGAAGAAATCAGATGAAATCAGGGATAAACTGAAAAGCAATGGAATTGAATTAATTGATTCAAAAGACGGTGTCAGATGGAAAAAAATTTGATTCTTTTTTTTAAAAAAGGTTTATATACTTGTTTTGCGTTTTTTTATTTATTATGTTTGAAGAACTTTTTTCAATAGTTAATTTTGAGTTTATTCAGTCTTCTGGTTTGGTTGCAGAACTCGGCTTAATTGTTGTTTTTGCAACTTTGACTGCTTTAATTGGAAGGCTTTTAAGACAGCCTTTAATTTTGTCTTATATTGTTGCCGGAGTAATTATTGGTCCAATTGGATTGAATTTACTTGGCTTAACTCAGGGAATGGAAAATATTTTTTTGATTTCAGAGTTAGGCGTTGCTTTTTTGTTGTTTACTGTCGGAGTTGAATCAGATTTAAATAAATTAAAAAACATCGGCAAAATTGTTTTGATTGGAAGCATTATTCAGGTTTTCCTGATTTCAGTTATTTCTTTTGCTTTATTTAATTTTATTGGATTGGATTTTTTGGTTTCAGTTTATTTAGGTTTAATTCTTGCTTTTAGTTCAACTATGATTGTAGTAAAAAATTTGTCTGATTCCAATAAACTAAATACTTTGCATGGAAGATTAATGATTGGCTTTCTGTTAATGCAGGATTTTTTGATTGTATTGGTTTTGCCTTTGGTTTCACTTGAATCTTTTACTTTTACTGCGGTTGTCCCAATTATAGTTAAAGGTTTGTTGTTGCTTTTGCTTGCTTTTTTGCTTGGAAGATTTGTTTTTTCCAGAATTGTTTCTTATTCGTCCAGAAGCCAGGAACTATTATTTTTAACCGGTTTAAGCACTTGTTTTGTTTTTATTTTTCTTGCTTCAATGCTTGATTTTTCTCCTGCAGTTGGAGCATTTTTGGCTGGTTTAAGCCTTTCAGCTCTTTCAAGCAATCTTGAATTAATCGGCAAAATAAGAGGGATAAGAGATTTTTTTGTTACAGTTTTTTTTGTTTCTTTAGGCGTTCAGTTAACTTTGATTTTTTCCAGTCCTTTAGAATTTGTTTTATTGATTGCAGGAATAATGCTTTTTATTGTGTTAATCCTTAAGCCAATTGTTTTTGTTTTAATCAGTATTATTGCAGGTTATGGGACAAGAAATGGTTTGATAGTTGGTTTTTCTTTGGCACAAATTTCAGAGTTTTCTTTTATTTTAGCTGCATATGGTTTTACTTCAGGAGTATTATCTTCAGATATTTTTTCCATTACAATTATTGTTACTGCAGTTACTATGGCAGTAACTCCATATTTTATGAATTCAAGTGAAGGAATTTATTCAAAACTTTCAGGACTTTTTCATCCTTTTTCAAACAGATTCCGGTTTGTAAACAAATTAAATGATTTGGAAAGGCTTCCTGAAGAAAAAGAACTGCAAAACCATATTATTATTGTAGGCGCAGGAGTAATGGGTTCAAGCATTGCTCAAGCAATCGGAAGACATAATGATGTTGTTGTAGTAGACCATGACCCTGATGTAATTTTTAATCAAATCAATTTAGGAATTAATTCTGTTTGCGGGAACATTGAAAACCAGGAAATCTGGAGCAAAGTTAATTTAGCTAAAGCCGGTTTATTGGTTATTGCTATTCCTGAAATAACTTATGCTTTGTATTTAGCTGAAAAAGCAAAACAAATTAATCCAAAGATTTCAATTTTTTCCCGTGCAAAAACTAAAAGAGATGCATTAGAGTTATATGAAAAAGAAGTTGATTTTGTTATTTTGCCTGATGTGATTGGAAGCAATGTTTTTATCAAAAATATCAGTGCATTCCTTGAAACAGGCAAAGTATTAGATATCTCTAATTTCAGAGACGAATTTGTTAATTATTTAAGAGAAGAAACCAAAGACGAAAGAAAAAGATTTAAGCTTTAATTTTTTCTAATCTTTTTTTTATTTTTCTTTTTTTCTGCGTTTTATTTGAATTCATATAATTTGTTTTCTTTAATGTAATCCAAAACTTTTTTTGGTAAAAAAACTGATACATCTTTTTTTTCTTTTATTCCTTTTCTGATTAAAGTAGAAGAAATATTGCTGCTTAAAGTCGGATTCAGTTTTATTGGATTGAATTTCCCTATTTTTTTCGGGATTTTATCTGAATGCTGGAAAGAAACAACAATAAATTTAATTTCTTTTGCCAGTTCATCGTATTTTTTCCATTTATTGAATTCTTTTAGTGCTTTTCCTGCAATAATAAAATAAAATTCGTGTTCAGAAAACAGTTTTTTCAGTTTTCTTACTGTTTCAATTGTGTAATTAGTTTTTTTTTCTTTTAATTCAGTTTCATTTAATTCAAAACCTTTTTCGTTTTTTATGGCTATTTCAAGCATTTTTTTTCTGTGTTTTGTTTCAGTTGACTTTTTTTTTAATGGATTTTGATAGCAAGGCAGAAACCATATTTTTTCGCATAGTTTTTCGTCTAACACTTGTTGTGCTGCAACTAAATGCCCTAAATGAATTGGGTCAAATGACCCTCCAAACAAGCCAATTTTCATTTTACTCACAATAATTAACTAACAAGCAAACTTAAATTTATTCCTTTAACTGAATGAGTTAATAAACCCATTGAAATAAAATCCGGTTTCAAAGAAGAATATTCCCTTAAATTTTCAAAATTAATGTTTCCTGAAACCTCTATCTTGATTTTTGTTTTTCTTATTTCCTTTAATGCTTTTCCTGCATTCTTTAAAGAAAAATTGTCAAGCATTATTACATCTGGTTTAGCTTTAATTGCTTGATTTAATTCAAAAAAGTTTTGTATTTCAACTTCAATTAATTTTTTTTCAGTTAATTTGTTTTTTTGCTTTCCTTTTCCTGTTTTTTCTTTGTTTTTTTTATTCATTTTTTTTGCTTTTTGAATGAGTTCTTGAATTGAACCGAATTTTAAATGGTTTTCTTTTATTAGGAAAGCTGAATTCAGGTTTTTTCTGTGAGGCAGGATTCCTGCTTCTATTCCTGCTTTTTTGTCTAATTCATTTAATCCTGCACAGGTTTTTCTTGTCAGCATTATTTTACAGTTTTTTCCTGCGATTTTTTGGGCTTTTTTTGCTGAAGTTGCAATTCCACTCATTCTGCTTAAAACATTTAATGCAGTTCTTTCAGCTATAAGAATTTGTTTATTGCTTCCTTTTAACTTTATCAGAGTTTTTCCTTTATTGTATTTTTTTCCGTTTTTAGCTAAAACTTTTGTTTTAACCCTGAAAAATTCAAACAAAAACTTTGCTTCTTCTAATCCGGATACAACTGCTTTTTCTTTTAATTTAATTATTGCATTGCATTTTTTTTCTGTGATTAATTCTGTGGTAATGTCTTTTCCTGCAATGTCTTCCCTGACAAACTCAACTAATTTTTTTTTCATTTTTTTTGAAATCATTTTTAATCAAAATTAAATTCCTGTTTTTTTCTTTTTTTTGGTTTTAATCAAAATTCAATTTTTTCTATTGGCTTAATTTTGTGCCTGTTTTCTTCAATTCTTTTCAGAATGCTTTTAGCTTTTTCTCCAAACTTTTCAGTTAATTCTTTTTCTATTTCTGTTTTGCTCAAATTTTTCTTAAAAGATTGTTTTTCCCTTTCAGCCAGTATTTCATCTATTTCTTTATAGCTTAAACCTAAATCTTTTTCGTCTGTTTGGTTTTCTTCCAGTTCAGCTGAAGGTTTTCTTTGAATTATTTTTTTTGGTATCCCTATTTCTTTTGCTATTTCGTATAATTCTGTTTTAAATAAATTTCCTATTGGAATAAAATCTGTTGCATTGTCTCCGTGCTTGGTAAAATAACCTAAAATTATTTCTGTTTTGTTTGATGTTCCGACTACAATTGCATTATGTCTGTTTGCATAATTATAAAGCACTGTCATTCTTATTCTTGGCTTTAAATTTGTTTTTGAAGCATTGTTTTGGTCCCATGGAAGTAATTTATAAAAAGGCGTGAAAAAATCATTTATATCTATTTTAACTGCTTTTATTCCAAGCTGTTCTGCTAATTCTTTTGCATACTCCAAGCTTTCAGGTGAATTGGTTTTTTCAGGCATTATTAAACCTAAAACGTTTTCTTTTCCTATTGCGTCAACAGTAATTTTTGCTGTTAAAGATGAATCAAGGCCCCCGCTTAACCCTATTACTGCTTTATTGAATTTTTGCCTTTCAAAAAACTCTTTTGTTTTTTTCACTAAAATTTTGTATTTTTCTTTTGGGGTCATCAAAAATTTTTACTACACAAGGTTTAAATACAAATTCAAACCTTTTTTTCTTATGAAAAACAAAGTTGTAATTGTTTCTGGTTTAAGCGGTTCAGGGAAAAGTAATTTAGTTGAATTTATTGCAGAAGAATTTAATTTGAAGTGTATTCATACTTCTTCTTTGCTGAAGCAATTGCTTGAAAGACAAAAAGAAGAATTTCTTGATGAAACAGGAGAAAAAAACAGTGGCTGGTGGGAAAGTGAAGAAGCAAAACAATCTTTTGAAAAAAGATTGAATGAAGACAAGTTTGATCAGGAATTAGATGCAAAACTTTTATCGTTGATTGAAGAAGGAAATGTTGTAATGGATTCCTGGACAATGGGTTATTTAAGCAAAAAAGGATTTAAAATCTGGCTAAAGGCTTCAGTTGAAGTCAGAGCAGAAAGAATTTCAAGAAGAAACAGCCAATCAAAAAAAGATGTATTAAAAGCAATTAAATTAAAAGAAGACAAAACAAGAGAAATTTACAAACACTTGTATGGTTTTATTTTAGGAGAAGAACTGGATAAATTTGATTTAGTTATTGATACAGAAAACATTTCAGAAAAAAAAGTCAGAGAAATTGCTTTAAAGGAATTAAAAAAAGTGTTATAATGAAAGGTTTTGGCAGGCAACCCTCAAAAAGAGCTACTGGCGGTACAAAAAATAAATTTGATTATGCCTTTGGTAAAACAAGATTAAAAATAAGGACTGCAAATGATTTATCAAATTTGATTCCAAGAAGACTGACTTTTAATAGCCATGCAACCAAATGTTTTCTTAACAAATTAGTTAATCCTGAAGAAATCAAAAAAATATTATCTGATTCTATGCCTTACAGACGAAGTGTTCTTGCTCATTTAAAAAAGGCAAGGAAAAAAAACAAAACAGAAGATATCAAAAGTTTTGAAAAAGAATTGAGTTCAGTAACACAAGCAATTAGTGTTCTTAAAAAACGTTTAATGTTAGCACAATCTAAATAAAATTAAATTAGTTTAATTTAAACTTTATTTTTTTACTGCTAGTTTGATGTCTGCGTCAACAATTGTTTTTCTGCCTGCATGCCTTGCATATTCTGCTGCAGTTCTTGCAATTTTTTCTCCTTCTGATTCCAAAAACAAGCCCAGCTCTTTTGAAGCTGTTTCACTTACCCTTAAACCAGAACTTTTTCTGATTATTCTGTCTAATGCAGCTAAAGGAATTTCTGCCATAAAAAAAAAGCCTCCTTTTAGTCTATAAACAATAAAATTCCTTTCTTTAAAAATTTATCCTTTTTTTAGGGCTTTTTTCTTTATTTTATCTTCAATAAAGTGATTATAAACAATATAAGGACAAGAAAAACTACCCCGAAAAACACCAGGCTTTCCGGCGCCAGTGGATTAAAACAATCAGTAAAACAATTAGTTATGCCTTCTCCTTTATCGCATACTTTGTTTCCACATTTTTGTTTTTCTTCAGAAATTGGTTTAGGGTCATCCTTGTTTTGGTCTCCTGTTTCACTGGTTTTTTTGCAGTCTATCGGGCAATTAAATTCATTTTCTTTTTCATCGCAGTAATTGTTTCCACAGCCTGCATCAATTTCTTTTATTACATTTATTGTTAATTCTTCTGAATCAAATCCCTGCTTGCTTACTTTAATTTTGTTTTGGCCAAAAACTGCAGTTAAAACTGCTTTACCGGAAAAATCTGTTAAAATGCTTTTACCTGAATATTCAACTTTAGCTGAAACCAAAGGATTATTGTTGTAAGAGGCAATTAAAGTAATTAACTCGTTTTCTTTTATAGTATTTTTTAACAGCTTAACACTGATTTTTTTTGTTTCTGTAGTGCAAGTGGATGTAGTTTTTGGCTTAATTTTTATTGTGCTGCAATTTTTTTTATCAGTGCATTTTCTTGTGGTTTTACCATTAATGCATGAACTCCAGTTTTCGCAAGACCATTTTTCAATGCAAGGGCAGTTATCATCTGGAAATACATCATGGCATTCAAATAATTGATGTGGTGGAGCTAGCCATATATTGCACATAGTTTCTCCGGGGCAGCCTTGTTCTGTAATGCAGTTAAGCCGGTCTGCTACAGTTCCAGTGCAGCCTGGCTCGCATTTTGTTTCATTAAACACATTGTTGCAGCAATAACCTGTCCCTTTTTCATATATTTTTCCCTGGCAGGAACACCTGAAAAAAATTTCTCCTTCAGCACACTGCATGCAGCTTAAATCTTTTCCATTACAGTCTTCGTCTATTCCATTACTGCAAACTTCAGTTTTTCCCGGATTGATATTTGGATTAAAGTCATCGCAGTCTAAAGCAGAAAACTCGCAGTCTAATTCTTTTATTCCATAATTATCTCCGTCTGAATCCTCGCAAAATGAATAAGCAAAGCTAATTAAAAACAACAGGCTTAAACACAATAATATTTTTTTCATCCATACTATCAATGCTTTTGTTATTAATAATTTTTTTCTTTTCACTGGCAGTCTCCTTCCCCATTGATTTTTATTTGATTTCACTTACTTTTTTTGTATGACTTTTGTTTTACACCCTTTAATCAAGGAAAATTCAATTGAATCAAGGATTTATCAGGAAGTGTTAACTGCAAGGGTTTTAGAGAAAGGAAATTCTTTGGTTGTTGCGCCAACTGCTTTAGGAAAAACAGTTGTTGCTTCAATGGTTTCGGCTTTTCTTTTGCAGTCACAGCCGGAAAAAAAAGTTTTAGTGTTGTCTCCGACAAAGCCTTTGGCTGTACAGCACCAGAAATCTTTTCAGAAATTTTTAAATCTTCCGGAAGAATCAATTACTTTGATGACTGGCTCAATTTCTTCTGCTAAAAGAATTCCTTTATGGCAGAACTCCAAGATTATTTCTGCTACCCCGCAGTCAATTGAAAACGATTTACTGCAGGGAAAAATTTCTTTTAAAGAAGTCTCTTTAATTGTGTTTGATGAAGCGCATAAAGCAGTAGGAGATTACAGTTATGTTTTTCTTGCACAAAATTACATGAAACAAAATCCTTCAGGATTAATTCTTGCTTTGACTGCTTCTCCTGGAGGAAAAAAAGAAAGAATTGATGATGTGTGCAGAAACTTGTTTATTAAAAACATTGAAATTAAATCAGAGAAAGATTCTGATGTAAAACCTTATGTGAATGAAATTACCACTGAATGGATTAAAGTTGATTTGCCGGCTGAATTTCTGGAAATTAAAGTTTTGTTAAGGGAATTCATGAAAGAACAGCTTATTTTTCTGAAAAAATTTGGTTTTGCATCAAGCACTTCAGTTCAGTATGTAAACAAAACACAGTTGCTTCAAATGCAGTCTGCAATAAGAAAAAGAATTGCTTCTTCTCCGGAAAAAAATTCTGCTTTATTCACTGCAATTTCCCGTCTGGCGGCCTTATTAAAAGTTTCTCATGCAGAATTACTGCTTGAAACCCAGGGAATTAATTCTTTGAATGATTATTTTTCCAGATTAGAAAAAGATTCTACTACTAAAGCAGCAAAATTTCTTTTATCTCATGAAGCAGTTTCAAAAGCAGTTATTTTAACAAAAAAACTGTTTGAAAAAAAAACAGAGCATCCAAAACTGTTTGAATTAATTAATTTATTAAAAAAGCAATTTAAGGAAAACCCTGAAAGCAAGGTTTTAGTATTTAATCATTACCGTGATTCAGTTTCTTTTTTAGAAAAACAATTAACTGAAGTAGAAGGAATTAAACCAAAAAAGTTTGTTGGTCAGGCAGCAAAAGAAAAAGTTAAAGGAATGACTCAAAAAGAACAATCGCAGGTAATACAAGATTTGAAAACAGGAAAATATAATGTGCTTATAGCTACTGCGGTTGCAGAAGAAGGATTGGATATTCCTGAAGTGGATTTAGTTGTTTTTTTTGAGCCAGTTCCCTCTGAAATCAGAACAATTCAAAGAAGAGGCAGAACTGGAAGACTTTCAAAAGGAAAAACAATTATTTTAATGGCTAAAGGAACAAGAGATGAAGCTTTTTACTGGAGCAGTGTAGCAAAAGAAAGAAAAATGAAATCCACTTTAGATAAAATGAAAGCATTAAATTCAAAGGGATTAGATGAAACAAGTTTGAATGCAAGAAAAATGGAGTCACAGACAACATTGAATTCTTTTTCAGCAAACAAAGATTTTATTTTGATTTTTGTTGATTCAAGAGAACAGGCTTCAAACGCAGTAAGAGAATTGTCAAAGTTTGATAATGTTTCAGTTAAAGTCAAACAACTAGAAATAGGGGATTATGTTTTAAGTGATGAAGTAATAATTGAAAGAAAAACAACAGAAGATTTTTTGACTTCAATGTTAGATGGCAGATTATTTTCTCAATTAATTGATTTAAGTGCTAACTGCAAAAAACCTTTAATGATTGTTGAAGGAAACAAAAAAGATTTATTTACTTTAAGAAACATTCATGAAAATGCAATTAAAGGAGCATTAAGTTCAATTTTGTTGGATTATCAGGTTCCAATTCTTTTCTCTGATTCAGTTCAAGAAACAGTTTCTTATCTTTATTTGATTGCAAAAAGAGAGCAGTTAGGTAAAGGGAAAGAAATTCGTTTAAGAATTGGAAGAAAAGGTTTATCTCAGCCTGAATTACAGCAGTTTGTAGTTGAATCCTTGCCTTTAATTGGCCCCACTTTAGCAAAAAA
>PFAI01000022.1:29659-35267 GCA_002763225.1 Candidatus Diapherotrites archaeon CG10_big_fil_rev_8_21_14_0_10_31_34 | reverse complement strand
ACAAAAAAAAGAAGTAAATTAAATAAAAAAAATTAAATTAGAAATAAAAAAAAGGAAGAAGAAGTTTATATGAGTTCTTCTTCTAAGCCAGTTAAATCTTCTTCCGGAAGATTATTTATTTCCTGGTCAAACAAATCATCAATTTCTTTTTCTGTTTGGTTATCCAGTAAATCTGTTGATTTGTTTTCAGGAATTATTTCTTTGTTTTTTTGTTCAGGAGAAGGAATTGGTTTAGGCTGAAGACAGCCAGAAAAAACTATTCCAATAAAAAGAATCAAAGCCAAAATTATTGTTGTTTTATTCATTCAATCACCTTGCAGTATTAACTGTGTCTCCGATTCTTTCAGTGATTCTTAACTTGTTTTCAACTGCTTCTTTGACTCTTTCTTTTGCCTGAGTTATAACTGCATTGCATCTCTCTGAATCCTGGTATTCAGTTAAAGAGCATAAAGCTGTTGCAGTTGCCTGACATTTAATTGAATCAGGGTTTTCCTTGCAGAAATCAATTTGCACTACAGCGCATTCCGCTGAATCCTGGTTGTATTCACAAAAATGTTTTGCTATTTCAAGGCATTTTTCGTCATCAGGATTTTCTTTGCAGAAAGCTCTTTCTGTTGCCTTGCATCTTGATTCATTTGGATGCTCTGAACAGTATTCAGTGAAAACAGTCTGACATTTTTCGTCTTCAGGATTTTCTTTGCAGAATTCAACTATTTCGCTTTTACAGTACTGGCTGTCAGGGAATTCACCGCAATAATTTTGTATTTCAGCCCTGCATCTTGCATCCCTTAAATTTCCGGCACAATAGCTTCTCACAATGTTTTTGCATCTGAAGTCATCTGAATGGTCTTCACAATATCTTTCAACTTTTAATCTGCAGTCTTCCGGATTATCCTTGCATAAATATCCTGCAACACTCTTGCAGTTTTCATCATAAGGATGCTCTTTACAGTAATTTTTTGCTTTTTCAGAGACTTCTTCTTTATTGAATTCTCTTTTTTGAACCAGCAAATAAAAATTGTATTTTGTTCCGTTTAAAGTCATTGTTCCTGCCCAGACATCAGCTGTTGGTTTAGCAACTTTTGTAACTGCAAGTTCCCCTGATATAATTGAAGTTGAATTATTTGAGTCAACAGAATTTTCGTCTGCAACAAAAACAATTTTTGCTGTAGCCTGATCTCCTTCAACAACCAAGTCAGTTAACCTGTATTTGTTTCTGTCTAAATACAATAATCCTTTTCCGACAATGTTTCCGTCAGTTAAAGCAACTTTTGCTCCAACCACTTTAACTATAAAAAAATCCATTGCATCAGAAGGATTAGAAGCAATTCCTGAACCGGAAAAAAACAAGGTTCTTATGAATGGCTTGTTTTTTATTTTAATTTCTTTTAGTTCATCTTTATTTAATTCAGTTTCTTGTGCTTCCTCTAATTCATCTGAATCACTTAAATCTAAATCAGTTTCGTTTTCTGATTCATCAGTTTCATTTTCATTGCTTTCTTCAGCCAAAACAACAGAAGAAATCAAAATCAATGAAAAAAACGCAATTAATATTACACTCAATTTATTCATTTATTCACCCCTCTTCCTTTAATTAAAAAAGGAAATTCAGTAATAGTAATTAAACTTGTTTTTTTAAAGAATTGCTTTTAGCAAGCTCCAAAAAAAACAGGCAAGCACCCAAAAAAAAACCAGTTAATTACCAAAAAAAACAAGAGATTAACAAAAAAAACTTAATTAATTCCAAAAAAAACTTAATTTATTTCCTTAAAAAACTCAATTGTTTTTTTTAGTCCTAACTCAAAATCGGTTTCAGGCTTCCAGTTTAACCTGCTTTCAATTTTCGCTGTTTCTGCAACCAGTTTTTTTGGATCACCTTTTCTTTCAGCCAAAAAAATGATTTCAGTTTTTTTTCCTAATAAATCAAAAATTGTTTTAATGCATTGATTAACTGAATTTCCTTTTCCTGAACCAACATTAAACACATCAAAACCAATTTCATCTAATTTATTTAAAGCCAGAACATGAGCTTTAGCCAGGTCTTCAACAAAAATAAAATCCCTTATTTGGTTTCCGTCACCAAAAACTTTTATTGGCTTGTCCTGCAGAACAGCTTTAATGAAATTAGGTATTGCATGAATTTCCGGTTTATGCAGTTCTTTTGGGCCAAAAGGATTAAAGTAACGTAGACAAATTGATTTGATTCCAAAAGAATGAAAATATAATTCCAGAATTTTTTCTATTACTTTTTTTGTTTCACCATAAGGAGTAATTGGATTTAAAGGATTTGTTTCTTTAACCGGAATACTTTTTGGTTCGCCGTAAACTGAACAGCTGGAAGAAAAAACCATTTTGTTTATTTTTCTTTTTCTCATTTCTTCTAACAAAACAACTGTATTTACTACATTGTTTTTGTAATATTCTGCCGGCTTTTTAATTGATTCTTCCGGATAAATAAAAGAAGCAAAATGAATTACTGCTTCCACTCCTTCAAGAGCTTTAACCAAAACTTTTTTGTCTCCAAAGCTTCCTTCAAAAAAAACTGCTTTTTTGTTTAACAGTTTTTTAAACCCTCTTGACAAGTCATCAATTACATTTACTTCAAATCCTTTTTCCACTAAAAAGTCAACTGCATTGCTTCCAATAAATCCTGCTCCGCCGGTAACAAGTATGCGCATTAAAATCAAATACAATTAGAATAAAAGAAATTAAAAACAGAATTAAATTCAAAAGATTAATTGAATTCAGATTTCTCTTTAAGTATTATTTTGTAATACTTAATTAAATTATAAGAAAGGTTTTCCGTGTTTTCTGGAGCATGCCTTAAATGAAGAGGAAGATCCAGCAATTGCTCTATATTAAATATTTCAGTTAAAAACTTTGTTTTCGTTTTAAAAGGCAAATTCTTTTCCTTGCTTAATGCATTAAGAAAATCAGTTCTTTGTTTAATAAGCTCTGGAGCAGAATACTTTCCGTGCACAGCAGAAACAAAAGGATTTGATTTTTTTCTTTGGCTGGCTTTTCCTTTAACATAAAGGTTTTTTGAATAATCAACCAAAGCAGATTCATTATTTTTGATTAAGTATTCAACGTCAGGCATTCGCTTTCTTTTGTCAACAAAAAGTTTTCCTGTTTTATTTTCAATTGATAAAGGAACCCCAAATAAATGTGAAAACCACACGGTATGCATTTTTATTTGATTTCTTTTTGGATTGGCTTTTGACTTAACTTTTATGGGTTTTCTGGGGTTTCTTGGTTTCTTCATTAAACTTGGTTTCTTCATTAAAATATCAAGTAGTTTAAACTATTTAAATCTTTCAACAGAGAAAAATGCTTTATCAAGCACAAGCAAAGACTTGCTTTTGTGCAAGCAAAACGGTGCACGATTTTCAATCGTGCCAGCACCACTTTATGTGGTGCACCGCACTAAACTGACGGAACAGTTTAGAGTTTGATTCCTTCCCATGGAACTTCTTCTTTGCTTCTTACAACAATACCGTTTTCTGTGATTTCAAATGGATGAGGAGACATTGATTGAGCTGTTCCTCTCATTTTTCTAATAAAAATTGTTCTGTGAGGAGGATGCAAATACAATACCATTACTCCGTCAACAACAAATTCTTCTACTCCAAAAGCACTTATGTCGTTTTTGCCTCCTTTTGTTTCTGAAGTCAATAAAGTAGTGCATTCTAATTTTTTTAGTCCGTCAGTGAACTGGAACAAGGTTTTTCTCATTGCAGCTGAACCTCTAATCCACATTGCTAAAGAAGTAGTTGAATCAACAACCAATCTTGTTGCACTGACTTTTTCAATGTATTCAGAAATAATGTTTAGTTCTTCTAAAACTTCTTCTTCAATGTTTTCAGAGTCTTTTTCAGCTAAATTAAGTTTATAGATTTTAAATAATTCTTTTTCCTGCAATTTTTTTATATCCCATCTGAAGTTTTCCATATCCCAAGTAATATTTTTTAAGTTAGTTTCTAAAGTAACATATAATCCTGGTTCATTGTATTTTGTTGCACCATTATACAAAAACTGTGTTGCAAAAATTGTTTTTCCTGTTCCTGCTCCCCCTGAAATGAGAATAGAAGCCCCTTTTGGCACTCCTCCCTGAATTAATTCATCTAATCCTTCAATTCCTAATGGTACTCTTTTCACTTCAATCACCTTAAAAATAATCTTTAATGTAATAACTATGGTTTTGCTATTAATAATAATTTCGGTAGCAAAAAATTTTAGTGAAACAAAATGAAAACACCAATTAGGTTTAGAAAAGCCTCAAACTTGCTTAAAAAAGCTCCAAATCTGTTGAGAAAGCTTCCTGGATTAAACAGAAGAAAAAACAAGAAGCCATTTAAAGCAAGACAAAAACAAGAAAAAACCGGCGGTTTTGACAGGAGAAAAGATTACTTTTTGGTGGAAGAAAAAATTGGAATCATTCCTCAAGAAGAAAAAAAAAGTCATGAAAGAGAACAAAAAACATCTAAACGAGAAATTATGGGAAGCCCTAAATACACTGATTTAAACAAAAAAGGAAAAAGAAGAACTGTGGGAAAAATTTTAAGCATTAAAAATCCTGAACAACCATACAAAAGAGTAACTATAGACAAAAAAACATTTTTAGCCAGAAATATTTTAATTAAAACTGACAGAAGAAACGAAGAAGGTTTTAAAGTGATTTCAAACAGAAGAAAAACAGCAAAAAAGAAAGAATAAAATACTTTAAAGGTGTAATCATATAATGCAGGAATCCGTTAATTTTGGCGATACAAATTTAGTTACTTTAATTGATGTTCCTGAATGGAAAACAATTTTGATTGACTTAGTTAATTCAGAGAAAATGGATCCATGGAATATTGATATCATCGAATTATCAGAAAAATACTTGAAAAAAATAAATTCACTTGACCACACTGATTTAAGGGTTCCGGCAAACGCAATCCTTGCTTCAGCTATTTTATTGAGGGCAAAATCAAAGTTATTAAAGATTCCTTCTTTAGACGAATTAGAAGAAGAAAAAAAAGGGATGGGCAAAATCATTGAAGAATTTATTCCGGAATTAAAGGATGTAAGAAATTTAAGAGAAGGAAAAATTTCTTTGGATGAATTAGTTGATGCAATAGAAAGCATTGTAGAGCAAACCAAAAAAAAGAAATTAAGGTTAAGGGAAATGCCTGAACTAAAATTTCAGGTTCCGGTATCAAAAGAAAATATTACTGCAAAAATGGAAAAAGTTTTTGAAAGAATAAAAGAAAAAGTTGATTCACAAGGATTAGTTTTATTTTCTGCTTTGCTGGAAGACGAATCAAGCCTGCATATAATTGAAACATTTATTCCACTGCTTTTTCTGCATGACGAAAACAAAATCAATTTATGGCAGGAAGACTGGTTCGGCGAAGTATTTATTTCTTTAATGAAAGAAAACGAAGAAAATGAAAAAACAGAAGAAAAAAAAGAAATCTGATTTTACAAAAAAAGTTTACTGCCCAAACACCATGAAAAAAAAGGTTTTTTTACTGCCTGAAAAAAACAAAAATTCAGCATTATTTTTATTCCCCTCCAGAAAACCAAAAAAAGCCAGTGATTTTTACTGCCCAAACACAACAAA